>DUPH01000027.1 GCA_012838435.1 Lentisphaerota bacterium
GGGTGGATCGTTCCGGTTACGGCAAGGCCTTCGTGCAGACGACCGAAAGCCGCTGCCCAGTGTGGCTGGCCGACGCCGTCAACGGCAAACCCGCGCTCCGCTTTGACTTGACCGATGACGGCATGGCATCGGGGCTGAACGTGCAGGCGCCCTATACGGTGTATCTGGTGTATGCCAGCCAAGACCCGGGAAGCGGTCCCCGCCGCGCACTGCAGGGATCCAACAACTGGATGCTGGGGCCTTACTACGGCAGGCAACGCCATTACGCGGACGGATGGGTCGACGACGCCTCTCTGACGGTGGCAACCGGCCGTTACGTGGTTTGCACGGCCCGTAACACCGGTACAACCAACTCCTTCTGGGTGAATGGAATGAACCGCACCGCGAATGCCGGAGCGACCGGCGCGCCCGGCATCCTGCACCTTGGTGGGTCTGGGTATTATTCAGGCGAGACGTTGGGTGGCGATATCGTCGAGATCTTGGTTTACGACCGCGCACTGGATGACGCGGAGTTAAAACTGTCGGGCGACGCCCTGTCGACCGCATACCGGATCGACACCGCCTACACGCCGACGGTCATCACCATCGCGACGCACGATCAGACGCTGCCCGAAGGCACGCGCCAGTTGACCGTGAACGGCACAGCCAGCGGACCGGCCGAAACGCTTTTCTGGAGCAACCGCGTCTCTGGCGTGACTGGCAGCCTCCCGCTCCCGCTTGATGGCGTCTGGCAGACCCCCCTCCCGCTCGCGCGCGGCGACAACCTGTTCAGCTTCTGGACGCTCTATTCGTCTGCGGTCAATCTTTCGCTGACAGTAGCGGGCGCGATCGAGCCCTTTGCCGTCGCCATGAACGACTACGGCGAAATCCGTCTCGCGCGCTGGTGGTCCGACAGGCAGGACTTTGAAGCCTGGCAACCGTTCGCAACCGTGATGGGCAACGGCTCCGCACGCGCGCTCACGGTCGGCGACTTCGACAATGACGGCTTCGACGACATTCTCGCGTTCCGTCCTTCTGGATCGCGGCATATGGTCGCCACGCTCTTCAAGAACGACGGCAGCAACCGCTTCGTGTACGCCGCGTCGACTCTGGTTAGCGGCTACAATTCATCGCATACGATGCGATGCGCAGCCGCCGACTTCAATCTCGACGGACACCTTGACGTCGCGGTGACCGGCAACGGCAACAACATCCCTATCTTCCTGCTGCTGGGCGACGGCAAAGGGGGGTTCACACAGCAAAACGTGCCAGTCGTAAACGGCTACGGCCGCGGACTCGTAACGGCTGACTTCGACCACGACGGTTATCCGGACCTGGCCGTCGCCTATTACTCGTCCGGTGCGCTCCATGTTCTCTACGGGCGCGGGGACGGCACCTTCGAGCCGCCGGTCCAGATCGGGACGGTGTCGAACGACCCGTACGGTCTGGTCGCACTGGATGTAAATCAGGACGGGCATCTCGATCTACTCTGCCGCGCGGGCGGCAGTACACCGACCTATCTCTTTACAGGCAACGGCAACCGGCAGTTCGCGGAAGGCGTCACCGTACCGACCCTGGCGCTCGGACGGCACGCCGGCTTCGCCGCCTATGACTTCACGGACGACGGCATCCCCGACCTGCTCGCGGCTGCCGAATATGATCTGCGCTTCCATCAAGGGCTCGCCGACGGCACCTACACGCAGCGCACCACGACGGCCTGGAACTACGCCTACGGCATGGCGGCCACGCCCCAGCCGCCGCCGGCCGGCACACCCGTCGTGCAGCTCGCCGCAGACACGCCGGTCGCCGCCATCGGACAGGCCGTGACCCTTACGCCGGTCGTGACGGGCGCTGCGGCCACCGACGCGCTGTGGCAGTTCGGCGACGGCAGTCAGACTGCCGGCTCGCTGACTAGCGCGCAGCACACCTACAGCGCACCAGGCCGTTACACGGTCCGGATGACCGCCACTGCGGCCAATGGCTGGAAAGGCATCGGCACATGCAGCGTGACGGTCACGGGTGCTGTCTCGACTGTTGTCGGCGGCGAACGTTTGCTGCCTGAATCCGAGGCCACCAACGGTGTCTGGCGCGTGGCGTTTGACCGCGCACAGATTCTTCCCGGTGCTTCACCGGAGACGCGCCTCGTTGTCACGCCCGATGTGCATCTGCTGGACACCTTCGAGAGCGGCGGCGCTGACAGCCGTTGGCGTATGCCGACATTGCCGTGGTCCGTCTCGGACGTCAACCCCATCACTGGCAGTTACTCTTTGACGCAGACCAATGCGACGGTTAATCCGTGCATCGCCCTGCTAGACCTTCCCGGCTTGAGCGCACCCTACGAAATCCGCACGACCTTCCGGGTGATCGACAGCACGGTACCGCAAGTCGGTATCATTTTCGAACGGCAACGGAACGGACTGGGGTTCCGCTACTGCTGGCTGCGCGGCGGTTACTATGACGATGTTTTCATGACGTTGCCCGACGGTTATGAGGCACGTTGCCCGGCACGCCTCAACCTGCAGACCAACCAGCAACACCGGATGACACTCCGCGTGGCCGACGGCCTGGCGCGTGTGTGGATCAATGACACGTTTTACGGTGCCGTACCGGCTGACGGTCTGCCGTGCGTCGGCCTCAGTACCGCTCGTTCCGCGGTACAGTTTGACGATGTCACGGTTGATTCGCTCGGTGCCGAAGGCGCTGACCTCCGGGCGGATATCACGGAGGATCTGGAGGACGGTCGCATGACCGCGTGGCGCGCGACAGCCGGGACATGGAGCGTCACCACCAACTCACCGGTGATCGGCGGCACACACAGCCTGCGGCAATCCAACACCTCGACTGACCGCGCCGCCGCTATCCACGAGGGCGCGGTGATTCCGGCGGGCGACTTCCTGTTTGAAACCGATATCAATATTTTGGGCGGGAACGGCTGGGAGGCCATCTTGCGTCTGGGCGCACCAGAGTGGAACACCTACTACGAGGTATCCCTGCGCGGCAGGGACGGCACTGATGACCTGACCGTCTACCGCTACATCGACGGAAGCGGTGCGCAGACCGTCATTCAACTCAAGCAGGCGGTCGGTTGGCTGCTGCCGCCGAACGACAGCTTCCGACTCGGCGTGGCGCGGGTCGGCACGACATTGCAAATCACGCATAACGGCACGGTCATGGCGGTCATTGAAAACGAGCCGCGCGTCGCCGAGCTGTGCGCGTTCGGCCTCGCCACCTACCGCACCGACGCGCTTTTCGACAACCTGCGCATCGCGGCCGCCGGCCGTGCGGCAGCGCCGACCTTCACCGTCAGCGCGGGCCCCCATGCGTACCACCTCGCGGCCATTCACGCCGACGGGCAATGCGTGACCGGCCTCGTCCAAGTCACCGCTCAGTCCGGTACGCCGCCGCTGGTCGAAGCCGGCGGGCCGTATACCGCCGACGAAGCTGCAGCCACCAATGGCCTTTGGAGCGTGGCGCTGACCGGAGGATCGGCCAGTGATGCCGAATCCGGCGTCTGGCAAGCCATCTGGCAGGCGGGGACAGACACCTTTGACGGCAATGAACCCGACGATGGCAAGTGGATATTTGACCGCAACCGGATCTCGCAGACGAACGAAGTGGTCTTCCCCGCTTCACAGTCTAGCTGGCTCTTCAGCCGCACCGCTTACTCTCGCGTCGAGGGACAGTCTTTTGAAGGGCGTCTGCGCGTCGATTCCGGCTGGGCTTACTTCGGCTTCAAACACGACAACGAAGACGGCTCCTACGGCCAGATGGTTCACGCCATCTTGATTTACAACAGCACCTTCTACATCCGGCAGCCCGGCACTGAATTCTCGACCGGTGTCCCCTATGTGAACGGCCTCTGGTATCGCCTGCGCGTCGAGTTGAAAGCTACGGGTGGTGCCCGCTACTGGGTACGACAAGATGACGACGCCGCAGCCTGGTTACTGCTGTATGAGGACTACGGATCAGCGACAACGCACGTATTCCGCAAAGCCGTGATAACCTCCGGTGCCGTACGTCTTGACGATGTGCTTGAGACCGACGCCGGTCTCGCGCCGACGTTGCGCACTTCTCTGCCCGGCGCAACACCGCTCACGCTCACAGCGATCAATCATGCCGGTGCCGCGTCTACATCGACCTCCACGCTGACATGCAGCGGTAACCAACCGCCCACCGCCCCCTTTGACCTCTCCCGTACGCTTACAGAGGTGAACGCGACCAACGCCGTTTGGAGCAGCCTCTTCTCGACTGCGGCGGCGACCGATGACTTCGGCATCTGGAAGGTGGACTGGGACTGGGATTACAGCATGGCCGACGGCTTCGAACCGTCCGGCGAGCGCGGCACAAACATCCTGCATATCTGGACGCAACCGGGCACCTACAGCGTCGCCTGCCGTATCACCGACCACGCGCGCCAAAGTATCATCGTGCAGGGCGCAGTGACAGTCGCGGCCGTGCAGACACCGACAGCACGGCCCGGCGGCCCCTACGTGTTCGATGAGACCGTCTCCGAAAACGGGGCGTGGAGCGTGACCCTGAGCGGTGCTGCCTCCACGACGCCGGTCGGCGTGATCGAACGCTACCACTGGGATTTCGGCGCGGACACCTTCGCCGCCCCCCTGCACTTCCCATACAAGTACGAGACCGAGCCCTACGCGAGCGTGTCGAACGGCGTACTCCATCTGGCGCAGACGCCCAGCACCACAGCATCCGGCTATGTGTACGCCTTCACGCGCGACACCGTGCCGCGCACTGACGGGCTGACGGCGCAAACGCGGATGCGCGCGCGTTCCGGCACTCAGGCCGCGTTCGGCTTCAAGCGACCAGGGAGCGACTGCTCGCTGAATGCCTTCGCCTACTCCTTTGTCTTCTCCTCCGGACGGATTCGCGCGGCATACAACAACTCTCGGCAAGCCAGCACGTCCTACACGGCCGACGTCTGGTACGATCTCAAGATCGAATTGAAACAATCGGCCGGCGCGCGCTTCTACGTCAAGACCGCCGAGGCATCGGAGTGGACGCTGCTTTACGAAACCGACGTCGGCACCGATACCCTCTTCCAGCGCGGCTGGTCCAAAAACAGCACCTCCCCGGCTGTCGAAATCGCCAGCCTGCAGGACACGATCGCGGGCGTGGCACCGACCTACCGGCTCTACGGACAGGCCGGCGATCGTCCGGTGACCCTCACGGTTCGCAACGCGGGTGCCGCCACGCACAGCGCCGTCGCCACCGTCACCTGTCTCACCAATGCGTTGCCGGTGGCGCGGATCACGCCACCCGCCGTCACGCGCGACGCCGACGCAGCAGCCTGCGGCCAGTGGCAGATCGTGTTTTCGGCTGCCAACAGCACCGATGACCGCGGCGTGCTCGCGGCAGAGTGGGACTTCGACTACGACGAGGCCATCGGCTTCCGGCCCTCCGGCGTCACCAGCATGACCCCGACATGGACCTTCAGCGGCATCGGCGAACGCAAGGTGGCCCTGCGCGTCCGCGACCATCTGTTGCAGCCGAGCGCCGTCACGGTCTGCCCGGTCACGCTCACGGCACCCGGAAGCACCCCGACGGCGGTGATCAGCACCGATGTCCCCGATGCGAGCCAGCTTACGGCTGAGACCGGATGGACGGTGCGTTTCAATGGCAACGCCTCGACCGGCGATGTCGCGCTCGCGACCTTCCGATGGGACTTCGGCGACGGCACAACCGGCGAGGGCGCGACGCCGCTGCACCGCTATCGCTCCGCCGGCACCTATACCGCGACGCTTGTGGTGACCGACGCCGCCGGCCGCGAATCCGCCGCCGCAACCCTGCCGGTCATCGTGGCAGCTTCCACGTCCCCGACTGCTGACCCCGGCACCCCGACCATCGGCGGCGCGGGCGGACCTCCAGTCTACTTCAACGCTGTACACTCCTCCGACAACGCCGCACCCGGCGTGCAGCAGGGCATCGTCTCCTACTTCTGGGACATGGATACCGCGACGGATTCCGACTCCGACGGCGATCCGGCCAACGACATCGATGCGGTCGGCGTCAGTCCATCCTACACATACACCAATGCCGGCACCTATACCGTGCGTCTGGTCGTCGTGGACGGCGCCGGACAGGCGGACACCAACAGCGTGACCGTCACGGTCGAGGCCGACCGCGCACCGCAGGTCATAACGCCCTTCTATCAGGGTGATCCCTCAGCCCCCCATCCCGTCATTTCGGGTGTGCCGCATCTGCTCAAGGGCGTCGCGCGCGACAGCGGCACCCTGCGCTACCAATGGATCTACGGCGACGGCACCAGCAACAATGTCGCTAACGTGGGCGACCGCAACAAGATCGAGTCCACGTACACCTACACCGGCACGCCGGGCCAGACTTTCACCGCCACGTTACGGGTATGGGACGCCGCGAACAACGTCGGTGAAGCTACCTATCCGATCGTCCTCGTGGAAGACACGCCCGTGACCCGTACCGATCTGGCGATCGATCTGGCACTCTGGTGGTTGCACAAAGACCAGAACAAGAGTACAGGCCAGTGGAACAGCATGTACGGCGGCTGGAACGGCATCGAAACGGTCGGTGCCTGCATCAACGCTTTCCAAAAGAACGGACACCGGCTGGACGGGAATGCGGCGGACAACCCGTATGTTGAGACCGTGCGCCTCGGCTACGACTGGCTCTTCAACAAACTCGCCACGGTCGCCATTTCTGGTTCTGCCGACAGCAACAACAACGGCATCGGGCTCACGACACCCAACGGCGACTACCCGGATGTCACGGTGTCGCGCATTCTCGACACGTTGTCCCGCGCACAACGCCACTTCGCAATGGCAGGCACGGGCGCGGACGGCGTCAAGCACCGGCACTTCGCCGACCTCGCGGCCGATCTGGCCGACACGCTGGTCGCGCGCCAGCGCACAGACGACACCTACTACGGCTCCTGGAGCCGTTTGGATTCCTACCGCGGCGACACGGCGGCCGGCATGCATGTCGCCCTTGCGCTGCGTTCGGCGCAACGCGAATTGGGCGTGATGATACCGGACAGCCTCAAGGCCGCGAACCTGAGCTGGCTCAACCGGCAGGTGCGTCCCGACGGATCATTCGGCAATACGACCCCCTATCCGCAGGGCGGCTCCGATCTCTGGTCCGCGACGGTCGGTGGTCTGCACTTCGCCCGACTCCACGGCTTTGACCGCACGCAGCCCTTCTGGCGCAATGCCGAGCGTTGGCTCGACGACCAGCCCTGGCCGCTCAGCAACAACGACAAATCCTACATGATGCTCTGGGGTCTGAGTGCTGTTCTGCGCGAAGCGACGCCGCAGCCGGTCACGGCGCTGTGGCACTCCGGACGCGATTGGTTTGACGACCCTGCGGTCGGCCTCCGCCAGAAGCTGTTGACCGAACAAAACTCCAATGGACGGTGGGACGGCTACTGTAGCCCTGGCACATCAGGCCACCTCTATCATGCGCTCTCCACCGCCCTCGTCGTGGACATGCTCTCCGGCGCACCGGTCGCCCTGCTGCCGCAGCCCGTGATCACCGCGCCGCGCTACTGGTCCTATGGGCTGCCGCTGACCCTCAGCGCCGATCTCTCGCACCACGCCGACCCGTCGCGTAACATCGTGCGCTATGAATGGGACTTCGACGGCGACGGCACCTACGACTTGGTCACATCCGATCCGGCAGACACGAATGCGGTCTTCACCCTGCCCGATCCCACATCCGGTGTCTCTGACCCGGCTACCAACATCACGGTCACCTTGCGTGTCACGGACGACGCTCCGACACCCAAACAGGCCACGGCCTCGGTCGTCATCCAGTTCGGCGACTCCCCGTTCGCGCCATTCGCCGTGCCGGGCGGGCCGTATCTGGGACTGACGAATCTTGCCGTGACGGTTGACGGCAGCGGCTCCTACGATCTCGACAACCAGCCCGACATGCACGCCGGCATCACCCTCTACCAGTGGGACTTCACGCTGGATGGCACCCCGGACGTCAGCACGGCCTCCCCCACGGCCACATGGTCGTGGGACACTCCCGGAACCTACACCATCCGCCTGCGTGTACTCGACGACGGGCTCTTCAACAACGGCGTGAGCCTGACTTCGGAATGGGCGGAGGCAAGCGTGGTGATCGTGGCGAACCGGCAGCCGGCGGCCGTGCCCGGCGGTCCTTACGCCGGTGAAGAGGACGCACCGATCAGCTTCTCGGGCGCTGCCTCCTCCGATCCCGATCCGGGACAGACCATCGCGGTGTACGCATGGGACTTCAACGGCGACACGATCGCGGATGTCAGTTCCACCACGCCCGACGCGCAGTGGACCTTCGACACGCCCGGCGTCAAGACCATCGGGTTGCGCGTGCAAGACTCCGAAGGACTCTGGTCCGAGTGGGCCACCGCGCAGGTCACGGTCGCCGAGGTGGTGTATGTCACGATCACCACCGCCGCCTCGCCCACGACTGGCGTCGGCACCGTGTCCGACGGCGCGACGCTGCGCCGCGGCGCGTCGTTCACGGCAACCGCCACGGTGACAGATACCGAGCGCTATGTGTTCGGTCGCTGGCTGTTCAACGGCTCGACCGTCAGCTATGCCAACCCCTATACCTTCACGGCTCAAAACACCGGCACGCTGACCGCTGTCTTTGACCTGAAACGCTTCACGGTCTCCGCCAGCGTCTCGCCGGTGGGCTTCGGTAGCGTCAGCGGCGGCGGTTGGTGGAATTACGGCATCACCAACACCTTGACCGCAACGCCCGCGGCCGGTTGCGCTTTTGTGGAGTGGCGTGACCAGTCCACCTATGCGGTCGTTTCCACCTCGCCCAGCTATGCGTTCGCGGTTACCGACAATCGTGCACTGGTAGCGATTTTCTCCGAGGTCAACAGCAATCACGCCATCACGACCGAAACCGTTCCGCCGGGGCTCGCCGCCGTCAGCGGTGCCGGTTCTTGGAAGAACGGCGAGACCGCGCAGTTTGTAGCGCCCCACATGATCGTCTCGGGCGAGAACCGCTACCTGTTCCAGCGCTACACGCGCGACGGCAGTTATGCCGCCGCCATCAACATCTGGAATTGGACGCTGACCCGCGCCGATCCCGTGAGCGCAACCGTGCGCGCCGAATATGCCACGTATGCGCTGAACCCGCGCGTCATCGACGTGCGGCGCACGCTGGACACACCGGTGCCCATCACCACGAATCTCGTGGCCACGCTGGTCTTTGACCGCACGATGGACCCGACGGTTGTGCCGACGGTCACCTTCTCCAACTTCAACGGCACGGTCATCCGCACCCTGCCGCTGGCAGGCGGAGTCTGGCAACGCATCAACACGACGACCGACAGTTACCGTTGCCCGCCCGCCTCGTTCGCGCGCGGCGAGGACGGCACCTACGCGTTGGTGGCCGCAGCAGCACGCGATCCGTTCGGATCGATCATGATGCCGACCAACGCTTGGATCTTCACAGTCGACGCCACGCCGCCCGCACTCCCAACGCTGCGTGTGACGGCCTCGAATGAAACCTCCTGCACCGTGGGCTGGCAGGACTACGCCGCGCCGGAAGATCTGAACGGTTTCCGCATTTACGTCAGCACGGCCGCATTCACCAATCTGGCCGACGTCTCCCCGCGCACCTTCATCGGTAAGAGCGCGCGCACCTACACGGTTTCCTCCATGGCGCTCGACACCAACTATTGGGTGGCGGTAGTGCCGACTGATCGCGCAGGCAACACAGAGACGATCGTCGCCCCCATCATCATCCGTCTGCCGAGTGCCGTGCCGCCTCCCGTGACGCTGACCGTCACCGCGCCGGGTGCCGACACCGCATTGCTGAATTGGAATGGTTATGCCGGCAACTCCTTCGGCTTCGCGGGCTTCCGTGTCTACAGTGCCACCGCGCCCTTTGACAGTGTCGCCGGGATGACCCCGATTACGACGCTGAGCAAAGTCACCCGCACCTATACGGCGAGCGGGTTGGATCGATCGGTAACGCACTGGTTCGCTGTCGTCGGCTACAACACGCGCGGCGAATTTGTTCCGGAGGTCACCGCACGCGCCTGGCGCGATCCGTATCAGGGCGAGATCACGCAGAACCTCACGCTGGGCACACCCGGCAGCACCACTGAGATCTTGGGCACGTTGACAGTACGCAACGGCGCCACCCTGACTATCCCGGCGGGCACCACGCTGTCGTTCCGCCAAGGGGCGGGCATCGTGGTCGAGAACGGTGCATTGGTCGCCAACGGCACGGCGCTCGCACCCATCCGCTTCACGGCGGCCAATCCTGATGGCCGCGTGCTCCAGGCCGGCGACTGGTCCGGCATCACGCTCGGCGCGGGCGCCGGCGCGTCACTGCTGCGGCACGTCTGGATCGAATACGGCAGCGGCTTGACGGTTGAAGGCTGCGCCCCGACCATCGACGCCTGCTCGGCACAGTACAACGCACCGGCGGCGTTGCGCGCCCGCGCGGGAGCCACGCTGCGCACATCCGACGCACTGCTGCTCTACAACGCAGTGGCTCTACTCGCTGAAGCCGATGCCACGCTGGAAGTCTCGCGCTCGATCGTACGCAACAACCAGACCAACGCGTTGGCGGTTGCAGGCTCGCAAATGACCGCCACCAACGTCTGGTGGGGCGCGGCCGATTTGGCCACTGTGCGGTCCAACCATGTGGGCACCGTCGCGTGCGAGCCGATGCTGACCGACGAACCGGTGCTGACGCCGGCTGCCGACGCGCATGACGGCAACCGCACCGTCGGTGTGGCGAACATCACACTGGCACTGGCCGCGCGCGTAGCAGAAGCGGTACAGATCAGCGAAGACTCCTCCTTTACAGGCAGTTTCTTCGATCCGTTCACCACGCCCAAGAACGTGGCGCTCTCCGCAGGCGGCGGGCTCAAGACCCTTTACATCCGCTTCCGCAACGCGGCGGGACAGATCAGCGACACCGTTGCACTGCCGATCACCTACATCACCGGCGGTCCGCAAATCACCGCCTGCAACATCGCGGAAGGCGCAGTTCTGACGCGGCCCTTCCGCCTGACTGCGAGCGCATCGTCTGGACTGGGCGTTGTCTCTCTGCGCGCACTGGTCGATGAAACGGTCGTCGCCGAAACCAACGCCGCCAGCCTCAACGCACGTTGGGACGTGCGGACGCTCACCCCCGGCACGCACCGTGTGCGGCTTGAAGCGCTCGACACCCGCGGTAACCTGGGCACACGCGCGTTCAACGTGACGGCCAATATCCAGCCGCCGCCGAATCCGGTGCTGACCGCGCCGCAAGACGGCTTGCTGACCACCGAAGCCACGGTCATCGCCAGCGGCACGGCGGAGCCGTTCGCAACCGTGGCGCTGCGCCGCAACGGTGCAGTCGTGCAGCAGGTTCCCGCCGCACAGAACGGCGCGTTCTCCGCGACCGTCCCGCTGGCCGAGGGTGAAAACATCATCGCCGCCTGGATCACCGACGACTTCGGTTCCGGTCGTTCCAACGAGCGCCGCGTCACACGCGACTCCGGTGCTCCCGAACCCGTGACGCTGGATGCACCCAGCTACAAGCCGGGCACGGGGTTGCAGTTTGACTGGTTCTTCGCGCCGGAGGGCGAGCAGCCGATCAGCGTAGCCCTGTTGCGGGCGGCAGCGCCGTTCACCGCTGCCAGCGGCGCGACATGGCAGGGCGCTTGGACCACCGCCAATCCGCTGGTTCACACGCCGCCGTCCGACGGACGCTGGTACTTCGCTGTGATCGGGCGCGACGCTGCGCATAATGTGTCGCTGATCTCGAACGTGATCACCAACGACTTTGACGGCACGCCGCCCGTCTTCACCAACGCCTTCAACAAGCCGAGCCCGTGCGGCACAGGTCCGCTGCAGATCGAAATCGAGTCGTCGGAACCGCTGTCGGGGCTGCCCATCGTCACGGTGCAGCCGCCTGCGGCCAGCGGCCCCACCATGCTGACCGTCAGCAACACCGCGCCCAACCGCTACACCTGCGTATACAACGTACAGAGCGTAGCGGGTTCGGGGCCGCTCGCGATCAAGGTGTCGGGCACGGACTTCGCCGGCAACCGTGCGACGGGCGTGACGCCCGCCGGGCCGGTCGTGATTCTCGACACCCGCGCACCGGCCGGGCTGCTCAACACCGTGCCCGCCGGGCTGATCCAGGTCACCAATCCTGTCATGATGCAGATCTCGCTGATGCTGGACGAGACACCGGCCGACACCCCGCTGCTGCGCTTCACCCCGCCCGAGGGCGCGACTCTGCCGGTCACGCTGACAGGCGGCGGCACGAACTGGAGCGGGACGCTCGAACTGTTGCCCTCCATGGGCAGCGGCATCGCCACCTTCACGCTCGCCGTCAGCGACATCCTCGGCAACGCCGGTACGCAACTCGGCGGCGCGGCCCAGGCTGAACTTTACAACACAGCCACACCAGAACCGCCGCCGTCAGTTACCGACCTGCGCGCTTCGACCGACCAGAAGGACGGCGTCATCAAGCTGGCGTGGCTTGCAGTGCCCACCGCCGAGAGCTATGCGCTCTACCGGCAGGCGGGCATGACCGGCACGATGCCGGACACGCTGCTTGCCGCAGGCATCACGGCCGCCACCTACGAAGACCTGCCGCCGGAAGACGGCTTCTTCCGCTACGTGGTGTGCTCGGTGCGGCGCGGTGCCATGGCCGATCCCAGCCCCATCGCGCTGGGTATCTCCGACCGTACACCGCCGCCGGCACCGCAGAATCTCACCGCCGCGCTCTCCAGTTCCGGTGTGCGCGTCGAGTGGGAGTATGCCACATCCGGTGAGCAACCGGCCCACTTCCGCGTCTATCGCAACGGTACCCTGCTGCGCGACCGGCTCTCCGCCAGCACGCGTTACATCCTCGACAACCCGCCCAAGGGAACCTGGATCTACCGCGTCGCCGCAGCGGACATCAACCGCAATGAAGCGCTCTCCAACGAGGCATCGATCGACCTGACGCTGCCCGGCGTGGTGCGCACCGACGTGATCGTCGGCCTCGACCGCATTCCGCGGATTACCTGGCAGACGCGCGCCGAGCATGTCGGCATCAACCTCTACCGCAACGGCGTCAAGCTGAACGCTACGCCGCTGACCGGCACGAGCTACACCGACTACGGGCTTTCCGGCAACGCCGTGACGCGCTACGAAGTGCGCGGCGTCAACAGTGAAGGTGCTGAGAGTGCGGCGCGTCAGCTTCCGGTCTACCACACCGGTTTCGCGCTGGCGGTCAATCCCGAGGCCGGCGGTCATGCGCTCCTGCGCTACTTCGACCAGTGCGTGGTCACCGTCAGCAACCTGACCGGCGGTGCCACGCTCGATGTGGCGCGGCTGGAACTCACCCGTGCGATCGCGGGTGGCGCCAGCCTGACGCGCACCGTGACAAGCGCACAATCGGCGATGCCCGGTGGAACCGTGCAACTGGCCGTTACATATCCGTGCGCGACCGAAGCCGGCCTGCAAACCTACTCCGGCGTGTTGCTGCAAGCGTTGGATGACGCGAGCGCGTCCGTGCGTTATGAAGTAGCCTTTGACGGCGGCACACCGAGCCTGGCGCAAGCGCAACTTGAAATCACGGTTGAGCAACAGCCTGTCGCCGGCGCGGCATGTGCGCCGCAGGCACGCTTCTACAACCGCAGCCAGGTACCGATTGACATCGTCATGTGGCGCAACGGCCAGCCGGGCGACGTCGCGATCCGCGTGCTGGACGCCAACGAAACAGAGGTCAACCGGATCGATGTCATGATGCCCAAGTCATCGCTGATCGCCACGCCGGACGGCCAGCGCGGGTTTGTGCGGATTCCCGCCAACAGCTCGACCTTGATGATACTGCCTGAAATCATCGTGCCCGAGGCGCTGGGCGAGCAGGCCCGGGCGTCGATCGAAGTCGCGGCGGCATTCGTCTACACGGCATGCGGCACGGCGGGTGAAGAGCTGTCGGGGCCGTTGCAGGCGCGCTTGGCGATCACGCCGCGGCTGACGCCCTACACGGCCTTCGGCCTGCCCGAGCAGTCGGCATACCGCGCGGGCGAGACGCTGGTGATCACGGGCTACGCCTTTGAGCGCGTCACCGGCCTGCCGATGACGAACGCCCTTGTGAGCGCCGGCATCGGGCTCGACGGCTTCGCATGGCATGTGGATACTGTCAGCGATTCGAACGGCTGCTTCCGCGCTGAATGGCCGATTGTCCACGGTATCTCGGGCCTCTGCCAGATCTGGGCCGCACATCCCGACGTGCGCGACCGCCTGAACCATGGCCAGACCGCCATCTATCAGGCTTACTTCCGACCGCCCGAGGGCAACGTGCGGATGGCCGCCAATGACGTGTTGACTCTGCGCCTGAATGCGTACAATCCGGGCAGCTTCACGTTCACGAACCTGACCGCCGCATTCACCGCCTGGCAGATCACGGAAGGCGTCACCAACATGCTGCCCATGAACGTGGTAAGCGGTGCCGTCGAAAACGTCGAAGGGCTCGGACTGCCGCCCAAGCAGTTGACGCCAGTCACGCTGAAGCTCTTCGCGACCGAAGACGCACTGCCCGCCTTCAACTGCCGCTACGAGCTGGTCACGCCGGAAGGGCTGCGGATTCCGTTCGACGCGCGCGTGTCGGTGACGGCGCCGCTGCCGCTTATCACCGTGGCCTCGCCCGCCAACGGGTATGTGGACATGAGCCTGGATCGCGGCAAGACCCGTTCGACAGACGTGGAGCTGCGGAATGACGGCTTCAAGCCGCTACTCGGCGTCAAGATGACCGCGCCCACAATCCCGTGGATGCATGTCGCGCTGACCCCGCAGCCGGACGGCACCTTCGCGCTGCCCGATCTGGCACCGGGCCAAAGCTTCACCTTCCAGGTGCTTTACGCGCCGGGCGAAGATGTGGAGATGAAGTACTACAGCGATGCGCTCGCCATCACCGGAACCAATTCGGTCACGACCAAGGCGCTGAACCTGTACGCCAAGGTTACATCGGAACGCCGCGGCGGCCTCTCCTTCCACATCGCCAACAACCTCGGCCAAGTGGTGCCGGATGCGTCGGTCCGCGTGCGCAGCGCGCTGGACGGAACCGAACGCACCGGGTTCAAGAGCGACGCCAACGGTGACGTGCTCATCAGCGGCCTCATGGAAGGCCGGTGGCACTGGCAGGTCTCCGCATCCGGGCACGCCACACAGGCTGGCACTTTGCAAGTTGAAGCTGACCTCGACACGTCGGTCGAGCCGGTCCTGACGCGCGAATTGGTGACGGTGACCTTCACGGTCGTGCCGGTGCCGTTCACCGACCGCTACGAGATCAAGATTGAACAGACCTTCTCCACGTATGTGCCGGCGCCCGTGCTGGTCGTTGATCCCGTGTACCGCAATCTCGGCAAGATGTCGGGACCCTTCGAGTACACCTTCACGGCGACCGCCAAAAACCACGGCCTGATCAAGCTGACAGATTTCACCGTGAAAGGCACGCAGACCGCAACGGCGTCGATAACGCCTGCGATCACCTACCTGCCGGTCTTGGCACCGATGGAGCAGATCGAGATTCCCTACACGGTGAGTTATTGGGGCGAACAGGGCGCGCCCCCCGCTCCCGCTCCTGCGCCCGCGCCTGGGCCGCTGGCCTTGCCAGAACCTGAGCCGGTGTTCGGACCGCTGTCCGCACCGCGCGGCACGGCCAGCATGGGACGCGGCGTCGGGCCGCTGAGCGACCCGCCGCAGTACAACCCCTGTACCGATGATTTCATGGAGGCGGTCCAGAACCTGATGTCCTACCTAAACGGCAGGTACGGTTCGATGTCCGGCACCACGTTGATGCAGGCGCAAGCCGCGCTCACCATCATGTGGGAAATAGCCGACAGCGACCAGATGCCGATCGGTATCAGCGACATGGCGACGATGTATCAGACTATCCTCTGTATGGCCGAGTTAATGACGGGTGTCACGTCAAGCGGCGCACAAAGCGGCGGAGGAGGTGGCGGAGGCGGCGGCGGAGGCGGCGGTAACACCGGAGGCTACAACGGTGCTGGCGGCGGCTGTTTCGCGGCCGGAACCCCCGTGCTGATGGCCGATGGAACGTCGCGCGCCATCGAGGCGGTCAAGCCCGGCGATGTTGTGCGCACCGGGCCGCGCAAGGAGGATGTGGCACGCGTCACCGAGACCTACAAACGGCCGGAGGTGCCAATCCACCAGATCACGCTGGACAACGGCACCACGCTGCGCACCACGGCGGAACACCGCATCTGGACAGACGCGCACGGCTGGACGCTCGCCAAAGATATCCGCGTCGGCGACCGTGTCGTCTGCACGAATGATGCGACCGCCACGGTGACGGCATCGTCCCCCGTGCAGCAGTCCACCACCGTTTACACCTTTGAGTTGCGTGAGGATATCGCGTACTACGCGCACGGCGTGCTGGTCCGGCACCTGTGCGGCATGCAGTTCCCTCGCATGACGCCCACGCATGGAACACCGAGCCGGACGAAGGGAGGTGCCCAATGAAGCGCCTTTTCGCGACCATCAATGCCCTGAGCCGCCCCGCCGCGTCGTTGGCGTGTGCGGTCGGGGTAGCTGTTACGTTGACCCTCGCTGCACGCGCCCAGCAGCAGTACCAAGGGTTCTGCGCGTTTGCAAAGATCGAGATCCTGCAAGAGCTGACGCTGGAGCGGATCGGTTTTCTGGCCACGCTGGAGGTAACCAACAACGATGCGGTGGATCCCATCACCGGCTTCACGGCGGGGCTGCGTTTCACGCAACCGCAGAGTGGCGGCGTCCAAGATGATGCTACCTCCCTGTTTTGGGTTCGCCAACCCGAACTCATCAATATCAACGGCATCGACGGCGACGGCAACATCGCACCGGGCGCAAAGGCCACGGTCAAGTGGTTCATCGTGCCCAAACCCGGTGCCGGCGGCTCATCCCCCAGCGGCGTGCGCTACTACGTGCACTGCGACCTCGCGGGAAGCATGCGTGGAGAGGTAATCCCAGAAAACGTCATGTTCGCCATCCCCGACATGATCACCGTCAAACCCGAGCCCGAACTGGAGATCACTTACTTCCAGCCGCGCGACGTACAAGGCGACGACCCCTTCACCGAACGGGTCGAGGCACCGGTTCCTTTCACGCTGGGCGTGCTCGTCAAGAACGTCGGCTACGGCAATGCACGCAATGTCGTGATCCGCTCTGAACAACCGAGAATCGTCGAGAACAAGCAACTGCTACTGCTGATCGCGCAACTCATCGGTTGCCGCGTCATGGACGCGCCGCTCGACCGATCCTCGCTCACGGTCAATATCGGCGACATCGAGCCGGGTCAGGCGCGTGTCGCCGCGTGGGACATGATCACCTCGCTCTCAGGAACCTTTACCGAGTTCAAGGCCACCTACACCCATGCCCCCGAATTCGGCGGCGAGGAGACTTCGCTGATCCGCTCAATGAACGCCCATTTCATTGTGCATGAGGTGCTGAACGACACTGTCGGCCGCGACAACGTGCGCGATTTCCTGGCCGACACCGACCGCGACCCCGACCAACTGCCGGACGCCCTCTATGAAAGCGAGGGCACGGTTCTGCCGGTCAATCTGGCGCAAGAGTGCGCGATCACTCCGGTCAACGCATCGACCTTCACCCTCACCGGCACGACGTTGACAGAAGGCCCGGTCTATCTGCGCGTGGCCGACCCCGGCCAGAACAAACGCCGTATCGCTCAGGTCTTGCGCCCCGACGGCACGGTGGTCAACAGCAACAACGTCTGGACCTCCACCCGCTACTTGAAAACCGGCAACCAGCGGCTCGACGAACTGCACCTGTTCGACATCGTCCCGCAGGGCGATCTGTCATACACGTTGACGTATGCCGCCGATGCGAACGACACCACGCCGCCGGTCACATCAATCGAGTTCTCAGGCAAGCACCTGCTTCACCAAGGTACGAACTACATCGCGCCGGCCACGCAGGTCTACTTCCTCTCGCAGGATGAGAGCGCGGTGTCCATCGAGTACAAGCCAACGCCCGAGGCTGCCTGGTTGCCGGCACTCCCCTTCTCGTTGCCGGTCGGCACTCACGCCATCGCCTATCGCGCGACCGACGCCGCGATGAACGTGGAAGAAACAAAGACCGCACAGATCGTCGTACTCGATCCGGCCGGGGACGGTACGGCGCTGACGCTGGCGGCCAACCGCACAGGACTCTCGCTACTCTCCGGACTTGCCAGCGCACGTCCTGACGACATCCGCTTCGAATTCTCGGCACCGCCCGGACCGGTTCCGCTATACGCGAGCGTCGAGGTGTTCCGCGGCATCCGCGCCTGGCCGCAGCTTGGCGGTCTGCCCGCCACGCCCATGCGCCCCGGCGAGCTTTCAATCACGGTCTCGGGCGAAGCGGTTGACCACTATCGCTGGCGGCTGAACGGCGGCGCATGGTCGGCGGAAGCACCGGTCAGCGAACCGATCGCGCTGAACTGCACGACCGCAGGCGGTTACACGCTGGATGTGGTCGCTCGTAGTGCGCACGGCGGCTATCCGCCGGATGCCGATGCCGTCCGCGCTTCGTGGGCCGTGGCCGACGACGCGCCGGGCGTTGTATTGCTCGAAGCGCCCACGCATCCGCATACCGCGAAGACCGCGCCGTTCCGCGTCTCCGGCACGGACATCACCAACTACCGCTGGTCGTTGAACGCGAATTACATCCGTCCCAGCGCGCCCGTGAGCCAACCGTTTGCCGTTTCCAACCTGACCGATGGCGCTTACGAAGTGCGCATCTTCCCCAACCTGCCGAACGGCGAACACACCGAAGAGGGATATGCCGCTTATCACTGGACGAACCGGCTGGCATACGGGTATGACTGCACCGGACTCTCATGCGTCAGAACCGCCCCGGCAATGCCGCTCGATGCTGGCACGAATTTCGTCTGGGACGGACGCAACGATGCCGGTGTGCTGGTCTTCCCGGGATGGTACACGGTGCGGGTCAGCGCCAGCAATGCGCTGGGGCAGGTCATCTGGGCCAAAGCTTATGTCGCCGTCGAGGAACTGGGCGGAAGCGACAGCGAGGTCGCCGCCGCCAGCCGCGGCGTGCAACGCATGCACGGACGCGGCGATTGGGTGGTTTGGACCGACCGCTCGGGCGAGCAGTGGCAGATCTGGGCGCGCAACATTGCGACCAACGGCGCGGCGTTCGCGCTGACTTCATCGGCCAACACGCAGGACGATCCCTTCACCGACGGGCGCTATGTCGTGTGGCAAGGGCGTCAGGAAGACAGCACCTGGGCGGTGTATTGGACAGATCTGACCGACCCCGGCATGCCGATCCATGTGCTCTCGGCACTGCCGGACATCGACGAGACCAACCCCTCAATCTACTGGCCGTGGGCGGTCTGGCAAGCACGCGACGTACGCATCGCCTCGGCTCCGACACAACTGTACGCGAAAAACCTTGTGACCGGTGCCCTGCGTGCCGTTTCGCCCACCACGCAGGATCAATTGGATCCGCACGTCAACGCCGACCGCGTGGTCTGGCAGGATTGGCGCGATGTCGGCCCCGGCGAGATCTACTTCCAAGACCTCGAGACCGGCGAAGAACGCCGCATCACGACCAGCACCGCCGGTCAATACAAGCCCGCGATGGACGGCCCCATCATCGTCTGGCAGGACAACCGCAACGGGCAACAGGATCTGTACGCCTTTGATTTACGGGACGGTCGCGAGACCCGCCTGACCGATACGCCGTATGACGAGACTTTGCCTGCGGTGTACGGCGACTGGGTCCTCTTCACCGACAATGCACTCGGAGCCGGCCTCGAAAACCTGAGTCTCCTGCATCTGGCCTCGCTGCGGCATGCGCCGATGACGCGCACGGAAACGCAGAAGCGTTATCCTGCGTTGCTGACGCGCCACATCGCCTGGCTGGATGTCACGCCAGCCGGGACGCGCGTGGTAGCCGGTGCGCTGCCCTCGCTGCGGGGTGTCTATGCCGAGCGCAACGCAGTTCCGGTCACTGCGCAGATGCTCGAAACCGCTGCCACGGCGTTCCAACTGCTTGACCGTTGGCGCATGGACGCAAATGTCATTGAGGTCGCGACCTACGAGCAACTCTGGCCGACGGTGGAGACACGCCGTGCATGGCGTGACGGCACCACCGGCACCCTGCAAGGCGAAGATTTCCCGCTGACGCTCGGTATGTTTGTCTGGCTGGGCTTCGACCGCGCCCAGCTCATCGATTTCGGCCCATCCGAGAGCACGCCGCTCGATCTGCCGCAGGGCACCAGTGTTCTGACGTACAGCGGCTTCCCGATCGACTATTCGGCCTTCCGCATGATGCGCCAGCTCGGTCTGCAAAATGTCCGTGCGCTGCGTCTGCATGATCCGTCCTCCGGACGTTGGCAGACCGTGCAGGTCGAGGCGGGCCGACTGGTCGGAACCGACTTCCCGATCCCGCGCATCGCGGTGATCCTGATTGACATGACGCATGCGGTCAACGGATGGATGCCGCAATGACACGCAGAGACAGCGAACCCAACGAGGTGAAACCATGAACAGTCACACGCTTATCAGCTTGATCGTCGCGCTAGGTGCCGTCGGCGCGGCCTGCGCCGCCGTCACGCCGGCCGAACTGCGCGATCGGCTCGCCCGCGGTGATCGCGTCACCCTGATCGATCTCAGGCCGCGCGACGCCTACGAAGCCAGCACACTGCCGAACGCCATCCGCATGACGGCGCGCGAGGCGACGCAAAAACCGCTCACCGGCGAGGTCATCTTCTTCGACGACGGCACCGGCCCTAACCTCGCGCGCCGCGCCGCCGCACAGCTTGCGGAGGCGAACAGCAACGTGTCCGCCGACGCCTTGGCGGGCGGATACGCCGCTTGGTGCGACGCGGGCGGCCAGACCAGCGAGGCCAAAGGGCTGCGCCCCACCCTGACGCGGTATGTCAGTTATCAAGAGGTGACCGGCGACATGACGGAAGACGCAGCCGACATCGTGCTCGTCGATCTGCGGCCCGCGCCGCCGCGCGCACCCGCCGCCGCCCTCGCCGCAGGCGAAGGAACAGAAGCCAGCGCGACGCCCGCCGCAACGGCGCTGCCGCGTCTTGATCTGGCATCCGAACTGCCCGGCTACAGCATCACGCGCACGATTCCCGGAACCCGGCCGCAGCGCGGCATGCTGGCGGCCACCGCAACACCGGGCGAAGCGCAGACCGTCCCGCCGCTCTACGTGTTGATTGACGCAGGCGACGGCACAGCCGAACGCACCGCGCAGACACTGCGAGCGGCAGGCATCTCGCGCGTAGCGATTCTGGCCGGTGGCGAAACCATCATCCGGCGCAAGGGCGAACCCGGCCTCTTGCGGCGCGGCCCCGGAACCGGGCTGACGGATGACGCGCCTGCCGGAAACGCCGGATTCGCCACCGTTATTCAGCAGGAGGAACAACCATGAAACGCCTGATCCTTGCGCTGTTGGTATGTGCCGCGCGCGGACTCTGTATCGCATCCGCCGAAGGCGTGATCGCGAACGTCGCTTCGCGCGGCTTCGATGTTTTTCTGCGCACCGACTCGCCACCGGCCTCCTGTCGGCTGGAGATCTACCGCGACGCCGCAGGCACCCAGCCCGAGACGGCGGTGACCATCGAGCGGCAGGCGCTCTTCACCGGCGCGACGAGTGGCGACGACTATGCGCGCCGCTGCGCGGACCGGCAGATTCGCAGTGCCATGACCGCGTGCGGTAACCTGCTGTTCCGGGTGGATAACGCCACGCTCGACACCGTCTACCATGTACGCGTTGTGGCCGATGACGTCACATGGCCGGCGAGCGGCCTCCAAGAGGTGCGCACGCTGCCCATTGGTGCCTGGCGCCCTACCACGCACCAGACAATGATCGATGTACACAGGCCCGGCGACGGCTGGGTAGGCGTGTTGACCGTGCTGGGCGCATACGCGCCTTTGCTGGCCGTGTGCGGCGACGGCACCCCTACCAACACCTGCTTCTTCTTCAACTACGCCGACCTCGCCGATGAAACGGGCGCACCGTTCACACCGGTTGCAGGCACCCCGATGACCTTCCGTCTCTACGGCAGGGGCGGCGCACCCGCAACGCAGCGCACCATGACCTACGCAGCGCCCGACGCGCAGGATGCCGCCGTCGCGGTGCTGAGCACCGAGGTCGCACCGCTGCTCCGCCTCATGATCGCGTCAGCCGCGCAGAGCGTCACCGAACCGGCACCCGGCGAAAACTTCTTTTTCGACGGCAGCGCGATTACCTGCCGCGTGGCTCAAACCACCGTCACGCAGGTGGACACCCAGTTCGTCGCCTACGGCTGGAGCGGCAGCGGCTCGGTGCCGGTCAGCGGACGCACCACCGCATTCACCTTCGCGCTCTCTGCCGATTCGGAAGTCATCTGGAACTGGCGCACCAACTACTGGTTGGATGTCGTCGCGGAACACGGCGTTGTCGATCTGTCGCCGGGATGGTATCGCGCGGGCGCTTCGCTCAGCGCACAAGCGACACCGGACGCCGAATGGCTGTTTGACGGCTGGTCCGGCATGGCATCGGGCTCCGACCCCGTGACCGCTTTCACAGTATCGTCGCCCGGACAACTGGTCGCCGCCTTCCAGCCCGTCCTCGTGCCGGGCGGACAGGGCATGCCAGAATGGTGGCTCACACAAGCCGGACTGGTCGGCGCGGATCGCGATATTGGTGCCGACCCCGACAACGACGGCATGAGCAATCTGCAAGAGTGGCTCGCGGACACCTCCCCTACCAACCGTGCCTCTAATCTTCGGATCACGGCACTGTCGAAAAACGGCGTCACCGCCAACCTGACGTGGCAGGGCGGACGCGAAGCCATGCAGATCGTCGAAATGCTGGAGGGTGATCTGGCGACCGGCACATGGCGTCCCGTCTCTACCAATCTGCCGCCCACCGAGACGATCGGCACCTGTGCGATTCAGATTGAAGGAAAGCCCACCCTCTTTTTCAGGATCAAAGCTGAACGCTAAACGCGACATGTTCCAACCACGCTCCAGATGGGCTGCTGCATACGCGTTATGTCTGCTGACGACCGTCGGTGGCCGGTGTGACGACATCCGGCAGGCATTGCTCACATGCGCACAGCCCTGCTTCGATTTCGGCACCCTGCCCGCAAGCGAACAGAGCGCTTCGCACACCTTTGACGTGGAGAACACGAGCACTGAAACCGTTGAGGTCTTAGCCGTGAGCACCTCCTGCGATTGTCTCACGGCTGAGTTGGAACGCAAAACCATACGGCCCGGCGAGGCGCTGGCGCTGCCGGTTCATCTCATGTTTCAAGGTCGCTCAGGTGCGCAGCGGCGAGCCGTGCATCTTGTCTACCGCACGCCCGATGCGCCTGATGGCACACGGACGCTGACGTTCACCGTGCAAGGGACAATTCTCACGCCGGTGATGCGCTACCCGGACAGCCTTGACCTCGGTGTGCAGGTACCGGGCGGCACGGCGACCGGAACGGTGGAACTCGCCGCCGGTCAGGTGCGCGCTTTCCGCATCCACAACGTCGGGCTTGATCGTGCCGACGCGCGTGCCGATTACCAAGCCGACACCGCGAGCCCGCGCCATCTTATCCATTTGACCCTGCCGGTGCCGCTACGCATCGGCGCGTTTTCAGGTTTTGCGATTGCCACCACCGACCTGCCAGAGATGCCGCAGGTGCAGATCCCCTACCAAGGCCTCGCCGCCCCGCTCATTGAGGCTCAGCCCTCCGTGATCGCCGCCCGGCGCGGTGTCGGACTGGACGCCTCGCTCACGCTGTTTTCGGCGCACCGCATCGCTTTCCGCGTCACGCAAGTGAACGCCACCGACGCGCGCATCCGCGTCACCCTTGATCCTGCAGAGGAACGCCCCCGCATCCATGTGACCTCAAACGCATTAGCCGAATCGCTCCATGGTGCCATGGTGCGCATCACAACCGACCATCCGATCTGCCGGATCATCGAGGTGCCGATCCGTGCCTCGGCCGCCCCGGCACAGATGTGAGTTGTAAAGGAAGAACCGACATGAATAACCGAATCAAAACCATCACCAGCCTGCTGATTTCCGGCGTGTGCATGCTTGCCGGTTGGCTGAACGCCGCGACGAGCGTCTCCAACACCACCACGCATGCCGTTCATGCCACGTTGGCTGAAGCCCTTGCAGCGGTGAATGCCGACGGCCAGACTCTCGCGCTCACGTCAGGTGTCTTCGAAGAACCGGAGTTGACGATCAACTACGCCGTCACGTTGCAGGGTGCCGGTGCGTTGGACACGATCATTCAACCGGCAGGTGACACGCGGATTGCCTCAGTCTCCATTCCTGTAGAATATGGCGTCACGCTTCCTGTCGTTTTCCTGAACCTCACACTGAGCAACGGCGTGACGGACGGTTCAGGCGGCGCGATTTTCGTTGGGGAAGGACGTGTGATCGTCTCGAACTGCGTGGTTTCCGGGAACTCAGCCGCCAATGGCGGCGGGCTGTACTGCATGCCGGGTGCAGATGCCAGCCTCACGGTTGACCACTCCATCATCAGCGGCAACACCGCGTCGCAGCAGGGCGGCGGCGCGATGCGCGGGCTCTACCGCAACTGCACATTCTTCGGCAACAGCGCGGACAAGGGCGGTGCGGCAGCGTATGCCGTGCTTGAGGATTGCGTCTTCGAAGAGAACCAGGCGTTGGAACAAGGCGGCGGACTCTTGCATGGACGGGCAACGCGCTGCCTGTTCAACGGCAACCGGGCTGTCTTTGGCGGCGGTGCCTCTCAAGCCGATCTGGCCAACACACTGCTGATGCAGAACACCGCCAACCAGAGCGGCGCCGCGCTCTACGGTGGCACGGCGGTCAACTGCACACTCGTCGGGAACACCGCCGGCCACCAAGGCGGAGGCGTTTGCGGCGCGAGCGTGACCAACTCAATCTTGTACGACAACCATGCGTCGATTGGGAAAAACTACGACGCGGCCTCAACGCTCGCCTGGAGCTGCGCCGAACCGCTCGCGCCCGGCCCAGGCAACATCGCCGCCTATCCGCGTTTCCGGGATCGGAACGCGTACGATTATTCGTTACTCTCCCACTCGCCCTGCACGAATGCCGGATCGACAGCCTCCGCGCCAGCCGGTCCGGACCTGAATGGCAACACGCGCGTTCAGGGCGCGGCGGTCGACATGGGCGCGTATGAACACAACCCTGCCATTATCGACTATTACGGTTTCGAACTTTGGCTGCACCGGCGCGACCTGCCCATCGACGTCAATGACCAGTTCGCTCGTGACCACAACAACGACGGTATCCCCAATGGTCTCGATTATGCGTTCGGAACCAACCGTGTGGACGGCGCGCTCCTGACGATTCGCCACACGCCGACAGGGCCCGTTGCGGAGACCGCCGTGAAAGATCCCGACGCCGTCGGTTTTGTCAACGTGTGGGTTGAGACAACCGGCGCGCTGACCGGCACCCCGCAGTGGGTCAACGCCGTGCCGGTGACTGAGGGTACGCCAGAGGGTGCGGCGCGGTTCCGCCGCGACGCACCCGACGCCGCGCAACGTGGCTTCTTCCGCCTCAAGGCGGCGCTACCGTAAGTCCGCGGGTCGTCCACTGCACCAGTCCCCACAGCAGATCATGCCGCGCTGTTCCGTCCGGCGTGCGAGTGCATTCGTAAAGCGTCCAGAAGGGTGCCCAGTTGCGCTCGATGCCGCCGCTGTGTCGGATCGGATTGAGCTCCAACACACGCAAACGTGTGCGCTCCGGCGTCTCGTCCCGCAAGTAGAGGGGCCAGAGCCGCGTGTAGTGCTCGGCCTCGTACTCTCTCCCGGCCTTGTCGGTATTGCGGACGGTCTCATGTGCGTAAAACGGGAAGAAGCGAGTACGCTCGGCGCGGCGGTTCTTGCTCTCGGAGCTTGAGTACCACAACAGCGGCCATGCCGCATACCAGCGGCGATCGCCCTCGCCAACAACACTCGCATAAAACGGCCAGTAGGAACGCTTCATCGCCGGCTTGGTGGTGGCGGTCGCCCAGACTTCATGCGTCTCATAAAAAGGCCAGGGCAAACGCCAGCGCTCCGCCGAATCGGTACGCGCATAGGAGAAGAAGGGCGGTAGCACTAGGCGCTGTGTCTCGTTGGTGCGGTTGACCTCACCGTAGAGCGGAAAGAGCAGGAACGATGAACCCGGATTACGCGCGTCGCTGTAGACCGCCGAAGTCCAGAACGGCCAGAACGCATAATGGTGCTCTACCTGTCGCTTGGTGTTGATCTTGCTGCTCCAGATGGGGAAAATCCCCTCTTCGCGCAGATGCGGATTCTCCGTCAGACGCGAGTAAAACGGCCAGGGGGTGTAGACCCGCTCGACACCGTTGACCTCGTAATTGAAGTAGAGCGGAAACAGCGTGAAGTCGATGTCATCCATCAAGGCCATGTGCGGCAGGTGACCGTGGATCGGGAAAAGCGCCCAGTAATCCTCGCCCGCTTTGCTGCGCCCCTGGAACCAGATAGGAAGCAGTGTGAACTTCCATGCGGATGCGTCGCAGGCGACATCATCGTCCGACCCGTAGGCCAGCAGAAAGCGCCACCAGGACTGCTCACGGTCACGGTGAAAAGTACCGAGCGGCCAGACCACATCGGTGACGCGCGTGTCGATGGCCGGGTCTTGGACTTTCGAATAGAACGGCCGCAGCGCCCAGAACGTCGCGCCGTCGCGGGTGGCGCTGTACTCGAAAAAAGGACCCAGCCGGAAGCGTCGAACCACATGATCCGGCGCACTATTGGTCGCCCCCGCCGCTAGGGCCGTTACGCACGCCAACGCGGCGACTAAAGCGCGAGTACAGCAGAAAGGTGTGTGCAAATCAGCGATCAATTGTTATGGCAGTAATAGTCGTGGATGCGTCTTTCACAGCCAAAGGTCATGGCAATCAGCGCCGTGCGGATCCACATGCCGTTGCGCATCTGCCGCCAGTACATGGCGCGCGGATCGTCGTCTATTGCGACCGCGATTTCATCGCGGCGCGGCAGCGGGTGCATGATGATGGCGCGGGGCGGCAGCAATGCCAGCTCTTCCAATCCGAACTTGAAATGGCTGGTATCGATCGCCGCGCTTTCATTTTTGTAGTTGTCCCACTCATCCTGCATGCGCGTCATGTAGACCGCGTCGGCTTCAGGGATCACCGAACGGAAATTGTCGGTTTGCACAAATTCCACGCCCTTCTCGCGAAGGATATCCAAAACATCGGTGTCGATCTGGAGCGGATCAGGCGCCACAAAAATCTGCCGGATGCGGGGATAGTTGGTCAGCAGGTACGACAGCGAGCGCACCGTCCGGCCGCGCAACAGATCGCCGCAAAAGACCACCGTCTTGTCGTGCAGCCCGCCGCCGCGATCAAAGCTGCGCAGCAGGGTGTAGATGTCGAGCAGCGCCTGGGTCGGGTGCTGGTCTTTGCCCGACCCCGCGTTGATGATCGGGATGGGGCGGTCGGAGTTGGAGATGACCCAGGCCATGTGCTCGGCCAATCCCTTCTCCGGCGTGCGCATGATAATCAAGTCGAAGTAAGAGCTGAAGGTGCGCACCGAATCCTCGCGCGACTCCCCCTTGAACTCCGACGAGATGGAGGTATCACGCACCTCGCCGACCGGCACGCCCAGAATCTGGCAGGCGGAAACAAACGAGAGGAAAGTACGCGAGCTGGGCTGTGAAAAATAGAGCATGGCCCGCTTGTGCGTGACCTGTTGGCGCAGGTATTCCGCTCCGATGCGGGTCTTGGCAATCGCGCGGATCTCGTTCGCCAGTGCCGCGAGTTTATCAAGCAGCACGCTGTCAAACTGCTGCGCGAACAGCGTGTGATACGGCGAGCCGTCCGGCTGCATCAAATAAGGGGTTTTTTCCACCAGCGGCAACGCGCTGAACTCTTCCCATGCGATATTGAACAGTTTTTTAGCCATATTTCCTCCCATTCCGAATTGCCGCATCACAGGGCGGACAGATCAGCCATTGCCGACACATACAACGCCTTGATCGTGTGCATGCGGTTTTCAGCCTCGTCAAACACTTTAGAGAAAGGCGCCTCAAAAACCTCGTCGGTCACTTCCAGTGCCCCGCTCTCGGCCGTTATTGCGGTATCATGATCATGAAGAGCCGGCAGGCAGTGGAGAAAGATCAACTCGCCGCCCGCATTACCGGTCGCCTCGACCAGCTCCATGTTCACCTGATAGGGGCGCAACAGGCGCAGCCGCGCCTCCTGCTTCGCCTCCTCCCCCATCGAGACCCACACATCCGTGTAGAGGACGTTGGCACCGGCCACGCCCCGCTTGGGATCGTTGACGATCTCCAGCGTCACCCCATTACGTGCGGCCACCTCGGACGCCTCCTTGACCAGCACCGGATCGGGCGACAATTCGGACGGCGTGCAGTTCACATAGTGGACGCCGGCTTTGGCGCAACCGATCATCAGTGAATTCGCCACATTGTTGCGCCCGTCGCCCACATATGCCAGCTTGATGCCCTTGAGCCGCCCGAAGGCCTCTTTGATCGTCATCAAATCCGCAAGGATCTGCGTCGGGTGAAACAGGTCGGTCAGGCCATTCCAGACCGGCACGCCCGAGTAACGCGCCAACGCGGCAACCGTCTCCTGCGAGAAGCCGCGGAACAGGATGCCGTCAAAAATCCGGCCCAACACGCGGGCGGTATCCTTGACCGACTCTTTGACCCCCAGATGGATGTCATTTTTGGTCAGATACTCCGTCGAACCGCCCTCGTCACGGATCGCCACCGCCGCGGAGTTGCGCGTGCGCGTAGAGCTTTTCTCAAAAATCAGTGCGACTTGACGTCGCTTGAGCAGATCGCCGCGGGTGCCTGCGCGCCGCCGCGCCTTCAGCGCGACCGCCAGGTCAATCAAGTCCAGCATTTCCGTATCAGTCAGGTCCGCTATCCGCAAAAGCGAGCGTCCATACAATTCAGGGGGCCAATTCAACATTTCTGAAATCTCCAATTGTGTTTGTCAATTATAGGCGAGTGTCCCCAGACAGACAAGAACGATCGAAAAAGAAGTTGTGAATCTCAACGTCCTCTCAGAACAAATGAAAAAAGAGTTTGCCACAACCAGCAACAAGCCGGTTCCAGCAAACTCTTCTCTCTTCTTTCTCACTTTGGATGCGCGTCAGCTCTGGACGTGCATCCGGCGCGCTTATTTCGCAGGGCCGATGGTGATGTTACGGAACTCAATCGGACCGCCTTCGCTCTGGAGGCAGATAGCACCGGCATCGGTGTAGGCCGCGGTGCCCTTGTTTTGCAACACTCCGTTGACGCTCACCGTGACGGTATTCGCTTTCACGACGATCTCGACGCTGTTCCACTCGCCATCAGGCTTTTCCGAGGACTCTGCCATTTTTTTGACAGACTTGATTCTGGGGTTTTCCAGACCGTTCATCGTGGCTTGAGAAAGCAACACGAAATCACCGGCGCTACCTTTCTTAAGCTGGGCCTCAATCGCTTTGGGCAAAAAGAAATTATCCGGCCCCGTTTTCAAAACAAAGATACCACTGTTCATCTGTTCGGACTGCGCGTACCAGCGGTACTCAAGTTTCAAGGTGAAGTTAGCGTAACTCTGCTGTGTCATTAGATAGCCGAACGGCTTTCCCGTGCAGCGGATGACGCCGTCTGCGACCGTCCACGTCTTGTCCGGATCGCTACCCGGCTCTGCGGTGATCACTTTGGTCCAGCCGGAAAAATCAGTGCCGTTGAACAGACTAACGGTCTGCGTGGGCGTCACCGGCACCTCTTTCACGGTCATCGCATCCGCGACAACATGCAGGCTGCATAACAAGGTCATGAGGAATATCAGCGTCTTCATTCAGTTCTCTCCTTTAACAAAAAACCCCGTTTTGCAAAAAACGGGGTCGAAATCTGGTGGGAGATAGTGGACTCGAACCACCGACCCCTTGCATGTCAA
>DUPH01000283.1 GCA_012838435.1 Lentisphaerota bacterium
GAAGCGCCGTGTGATCAGCGTCTGCAACCGCTCAGCAGCGGCACGTTCGGTCTGCCCCGCTTGTGAACTCACAACGATCACACTTTCCGAAGCGAGACGGCACGTACGCCCCAAATCTTTGAGGTTTTTCGGCGGCGGCACCATCTTGACTTCTGCGCTCACCGTCAAACACATGAAGACAAACAAAATGATCCAGCGTGTCATTTCAGCTTCTCCAGCGCCGCGCGGAATGCCGCCCTCCGGTCAGCGCAGGCCGGCGGTGCCATCTCGCGCAACGGCTTGGCGTAGAAAGCGTCGGTCACCGCTTGCATCGGCAACGGCTTGGCCGGCTTCATCGGACTGGCCGTGTCGCCGCCCGCCACGCGCTCGTCCACCCACGCCACGTAGAGCGCCAGTTGCTTGAGGTAGTAGTCGTTGAACAGCTCGTAGATGTAGCTCCGGCAATAACCGTTCTCCGCGTTGCCCTTGAGCGCCTGCTCGAAGCACGGGTTGACGGGATGGATCGCCTGCAACTTATCCATCGAGGCGTTCATCGAAAAGTCATCGTGAAGCGCGAGCAGGTCGCGCAGTGCGGTCAACACCGTCACACATTGAGCACCGGCCGCCTTCACGGTGGCGGCGTCAGCCTTGCCTTGCAGCCAATCGCCTTGCGTCACCACATAGCGCTTGAAAACAAGGCTGAAAAGCCGCCCAGCCGTGGTACGCGCCAGATCCACTGCATCGCGGTCAACTCTGGCGTCACCGCCGAAGACCGGCAACGCTTGCAGTTTGGCTAGCAGATCGGGCACGCCCTTGATCTGCGGCGCGATCTTTTCGCACTGGTCCCTCAGATCGGCGGCGCGCTTAGCCGTGACCGCCCGGTTCGCATGACTCGCGAGACCACGGAAATCGGGCGGCAGTTCGGTGTGCAGTTTGATCAGCGGCAACGCGGCACGCCACGCCGCCAGCATCGGCTCGGCGGCGGCACCGTAGCGGTCGCGACAGAAATCCGGCAACAGTGCCTCGGGCGTCAGGGTGTCGGGCCGCCATGCGTTCTTCGTGAAGAACTCCAATATCAGGCTGTCGCTGTGCGCGTTCTCCGGCCAGTAGATGAACCCCTTGCACATTGGGTCAGCGGCGGCGAGCGGCATGCGTTCTTGAATCAGGTCATAATTGCCACGCAGTTCAGTTTCCCACTCATACGCATGGAAGATACCGAACATCCACGGAAACTTGCCGACCATCCCCCACTGGGTGAAGTTGGAACTCCGGAACCGCTGCGGCAGATCACAGGTGTAGTCCAAGATGATCGTGTTCTCGGGCGACAACAATCCCAGCAGTCTGGCCACCTCGTCGCCGGTCCAACCCGGATAATAGAAATCCCACGAGGCGATTAGGAGCGGCGCCACCGGATAGTGCTCGCGCAGCTTCGAGATGATCCGGCGGTAGGCGTAGAGTTTCATCTCCAGATTGTCCGCGTGGTTGGTGAAGACGATACGCTCGGCAAGCCCGATGGTATGAAACATGTCAGGTGCGCCGTAGTGGTCGACGTGCGCTTGCGTCAGCTTCCAGTAGTTGTCCAGATTCTGATCGTCCCGGATGTCCCAGATCGCGCCGGTCGGATTGCCGCGATACGCGCCGCCCGCCTGCGGTACAAACGAGGGTTGCGCTTTCTCAAGAAACGCCTTGGGCGTGCGGCTGTACCAGTGGGTCATGGTGCCGGTATCCTCGGGATGGATCAGGCCGCGATCACGGGCGTATTGCAGCACATGCTTGCGCAGTTCACCGCGATAGCGCAACGGCCACGCGCTCGTACGGTCGTCGTAAGAGCGCTCCACGGCCTCGGGCAATGGTGCATTGGTCGGCGGATACGGCACAATGTCCGGGAAGGCTTTCTGCCATACATCATCCATGCCGATGCGCAGCATGAAAAAGTTCAGGCGTTTTTTGAGGATCCAGTCGATCTCCCGCTCCCACTGCTCCGGCCCCCAGTGCTCGGCCTGAAAGCGGTCGAGACTGCGATGGGCGAAGTAGCGGAGCCCGCGGTAGGCGAAACGCGGGGTCTCATGCACGTCGAGCCCGCCCATCTCAATCGTCTCGCGCCGCGGAATGACGTCGCCGTCCCAGAAGTAGCGGCAACCGGCCTGACGCTCGAAGAAGTCGTAGACCGCATAGAGCGTGGCGCGGCCGTTGCCGCCCGCGAGAAAGAGCCAGCGCCGACCGTCCTTCTCCGCTGATTTGATGCGGTACCCGTCCGTGTCGGCACCGACATCCAGCGGCGGGATGATCCCGTTCTCCACGGCGGTGCGTGCGAAACGGTTGACGCTGTCGGAGCCGATCACGACCAGATCGGCTGATGGGTCAGGCGCGGCGGTGATCTCCAACTGTCGCCCGGTCACGCCGCTATAAAGCTTCTGGAACTCCCGCGCGGCCACCGCATAAGCAGGCGGCGCAGCGGCAGGCTCCAGAATCTTCCACTCAGCACCTGCCGCCGCGCATGCGACAACGGCCACGACACCCAGCAACATCAACCTTTTCATCTGGTTCATTTCATCCTCCTTGCGGCACTCATTCTGTCCTGTGGGCGGCGTTCACGCCGCCGGGCAAGTGGCACTTGTCCCTCTCTTACCTATTGCCTGTTACTTCTCCCTCTTAGCGCGGCGTGAAGTTTTTCTCAGGAACTTGGTGGTGGTTGAAACCGGTATCGACATAGTTCTTCAGGGGCACATCCCATCCAGCCTGCCGCAGATGGCGCGTGAAGTCCAAGAGACCATAACCGAACTGTTGCGTGCCCCACATCGCATGGGCCGCGCTCCAATAGATCTGCCGCATGGACTGATGCCCGTACAAATGATGCCAGGTGGTGCTGAGCATGCCGTCTAAGCCGATCTCCTGAACCGCGCGGCTTTGCGCCGCGTAGCCATCGCGGTGCTCCCACGGGCATGAAAGCACAGGGAAGCCCTTCGACTTGAAGTAGCGCAGCGTCGGATAGGTCTCGCCCTCCTTCTCGCCTTTGACCGGAGGACTGTAGAACCAGTCGCAGATCACGATATCGCGCGGCAGCGCATCCAGCAGGGTCTCTGCCCACTCCGCACCGTTTGCGTAATATCCCTTCCAACGCGGGTCGCCGCTACGAAGGAGCATGTCGTGCCACATCATCATGCGGCACTCGCGCTTCGCCAGTGCGTCGTGGATGCGGGTCAGGCAGGTGGCGACCACCTTCGGGTAATCTGAACGGCGGCACTGCGCGCAGGTGCCCATGTCGTAGGCCTCGTCGCACCCGGCGTGAAAATAGGGCGGCCGCCCGTAGGCATCGTGCATCTCCAGCACCAGCTCTTCCAACAGCGCCATCGCCTCGGGGTTGCTGTGGCACCACGTCCATCCGTTCGGCTCGAACAAGGGCTGCAACTCTGGATGGAAATCAAGAATGCTATGCTTGCCGGAGTTAACGCGCGAACCCGTGGCATGCCCGAAGAGATTGATCTGCGGAATCAGCGTCACACCCAACTCGTTCGCAATCTTGACCAGACGCTTGATCTCCCGCGGGGTCATAGTGCTGCCGGGCCATGCCAGTTCCGGATGATTCTTGAAGACGAACATGCCCCACGACTCCAGCACGATGTAGTTCATCTTGTAGTACGCCGCCAGCCGGATATAACGTTCGATCTCAACCGGCGTGTTCTCCGGGAACCAACAGAGGTGGAAGCCGCGAAACGCCATCACCGGCGCGTCGTCGATGACCGTCTCGGGAATGAAGTAAGATGTCAGGGTGCGGGTGCCGCGCAGCGGCTCGGCGAGTTGGCGCAGCGTGCGCATCGCATTGCGTGCGCCCCCCGCATCGGCGGCCTCAATCCGCAACGTGCCCTTCGTGCTTACGATCCGGTAGGCGCCTGCGATCTTCGGTACGGTGTCACTCGGCGCGGCGGAAGTCACCTTCGGACGGCAGCCGAACCACGCCTTGAACGTCTCGCGCACCTGCTTTTCCGCCAGCGCACCGTCCTTGGTGCAGGCCAGCGTCACCGCAAGTGCGTCATTCAGCACCACATCCGGGCCGTCGGTCAGATCGACACGTTTTGGCGCGGGTACCAGCCGCGCCTTGATGATGTTCGCCTCGCGCGCGTTCAGCGGGGCCGCGTGCGATGCGTATGCCACACAGGCGCAGACAGCCATGATGATCCAATTTTGTTTCCTCATCCTCGTCCTCCTATTGCTGAGATTGTGACAAAATCCAGTTAACGACAGGAGAGAGTATACAGGAAACGCAGCAACAATACGTTTGATTTTGTGCATGGACTTTTTTCAAACATTTGCCCCGTAAAAAACGCATTGCATTTTTCGGCCAGCGCACAGATAATGTTTAACAATGTGTTTTAACTCGTTTCACGTGAAAGGATGTAACCCATGATCTCCCGCCGCAACCTTCTGAAGCTCACGGGCAGCGCCGTCGCAGCCTCGGCACTCTCTTCCTGTACCACCGCATCGTCATCCGTTACCGCTGCCACCCGGCGGCGTTCGATTGGCGCCAACGACCGTATCCGCATCGGTATCATCGGTTGCGGCGACCGCGGACGCAACGCCCACATGAAGGGAATCTATAAGCACGTCAAAGAGACCAATTTCGAAATTGTCGCCGTCGCCGATCCGTGGCGTGTCGCACGCGAGAGCGCTAACGGCATGGTGAAGGAGTGGTTCGGTCGCGACGCGCAGCAGTTCGTCTCCTACCGCGACCTGCTCACCGTCAAGGACCTCGACGCCGTGATGATCGCCTCGTGCGACCTGCACCACACTGCGCAACTCGAAGCTGCAGCACGCATGGGGCTCCACGCGTACTGCGAGAAGCCCCTCGCCGTCGAGTTCCCGGACCTCGTACGCGCGGTCGACGCGGTCAAGGAAGCTGGCACCGTCGTCCAGATCGGCACTCAGATCCGCAGCCTGCCCTCGATCGTCGGCGCGCGCGAATTGTTCCGCACTGGCATCTTCGGCCGCATTTCGCGTGTTGAGGAGTGCCGCAATGCGGAGCGCCCCTATTGGTACCACTATCTCAAAGAGGTGCGCCGCGAAGACGTGGACTGGAAGGAGTTCCTGCACGGCCTTCCTGATCGCCCCTTCCGCGACGACATCTGGTCCGGCTGGTACGGCCACTACGAATTTTCGCGCGGCCCGATCCCTAATCTCGGCGCGCACTTCATCGACCTGATGAGTTACATCACGGGCGCGACGCTCCCCACCTCTTGCGTCTGCCTCGGTACCCATTCCGCTACTTGGCAGGACGAACACCGCTTCACTTGCCCGGACGTGATTCAGGCCACTTGGATCTACCCCGAAGGCTTCCTCGTCAGCAGTTCGAATAATCTCGCCAACAGTTCGGGTTCGATCCGCAAGATCTACGGCGATAAGGGCGCGCTCGACATCAGCAACTGGAGTAAGCCCACCTACGACTGCGAAGGTGCTCCGCGCCGCGGTGAGGGCACGATCCGCGGCAAGAACGAAGTGAAACCGGTGGATCATCCCGATCACTTCCTCGACTGGCTCCAGTGCATGCGCAGCGGCAAGACGCCGAACGCTTCGATCGACGCCGGCTACCGGCACGCCGTGCCGGTCATCATGGCCATGAAGTCGTTCGAGAGCGGGCGCAAAGCGCTCTACGATCCGGTGCGCCGCAAGATCACGCTCGCCTAACGCACTCCATCAACCCACAACAAAAGGCCTTCCATGACCTTTGCAAAAGCCGCAGCCGGTCTGCTGTGCGCTACGCTTACGGCCTCGGCCGCCGCGCCGCTCTTCGATTTCGAGGGGCCCGACGCGGCGGCTGCACTGCCCTACCGCAGCCGCGCCAAGACCGCACTCGATATCGTCCCCGCTTTCGCCACATCCGGCACCAACAGCCTGCGGTTCAGTTCCGCCGAATGGCAGCCCGGCATGCCGGAGTGGCCCGCGTTCGAACTAAAAACGCCGTTGCGCGACTGGCGCGGTTACGACCGGCTGGTCGTCGACATCACCAACCCGTCCGAGACGCGCTTTCCGTTCTCGCTCTTTGTCTCCGACTCCAAAGTCCCCATCCGGCAGGGCCTGCGCCACTCCTTCGCGGTGCCCAGCTCCGGCTTCGCCCGGTGCGTCGTGCCGCTCAGCGCCTTCCCGGACAATGTTAACCGCGCCGACATCACCACGCTCCACTTCTTTACCACGCGCCCTCCGGCCGATATGGCGCTGCACATCGACTCGCTGACGCTGCTCAAAAAAGATGAACGCCTGCCGCCCGACCCGCCCCCCGCCTTCCTGCGCGACATTGCGGGAGTTTCGCGCGGCGCGCTTGATGCGGCCGACCGTGCCCTCGCCAAAATCGAACAGCGGCTCGCCCCTCTCTGTGACACGCCTGCGGCACGACACAGCGCCATGCAGGGCGTTAAGCGGCTCGGCGCCGTTTTCCAGACCCTGCGCCGCGACCTCGCCTCCGACACCCTAACGATGGAGACGCTCGCCGCCCTGCAAGCCGAGCTGTCGTTCTTTTCGAATCGCACCGAGCGGCTGGTCGACACGTTCCGCTTTCGACAGGCCAGCCTTCGCGCCGGCTTTGCCGAATCGCCGATGCTGATCGGCACCGCCACCGCCATGGAACAGATCATGCCGCGCGACGCGCCGTTCACCCTGACGCCGGCGCGCACGGTCGCACTGAGTCTCGCCCGCAATGAAAAAGAGAGCGTACAGATCGGCGTGCTCTCCGCCGACTCCGCGCTGCGCCAAGTGTGCGTCACCGCCAGCGCGCTCAAAGGGCCGCGCGGCGCTGTCCTGCCCGCCTCGCAGATCGACTGCCATGTGACCGGCTATGTACAGACCAAGCGCAAGCCGCCCTATGCTGTCACGCACATCGGCTGGTGGCCCGACCCGATCCTCGATTTCCTCGGTCCGGTCGACATCGCGCTCGGCGACGTGCAGAGCTTCTGGATCCGCGTGCGGGCGCCGCGCAACCAAGCCCCCGGCGACTACCGCGGCACGCTGACGGTGAGCGCCGCTAACGCGCCAGCCGCCAAACTCGATCTGCGCGTGCGCGTCTACGACTTCACCCTGCCCGACCTCTCGCCGCTACCGCTCGCGATCACCTTTTCCCCAGGTGACAGGCCGATCCCCGAAACACAGGCAGAGCAGGCCGTCTGGCGCAAAGAGCCGGACTATCCGGCCAAGGCCTGGAAACGCCACACCGCCGCCTGGGCTGACTTCCTGGCCGACTACTACATCACGTACGACAGCCTGTATCATCGCGGCATGCCGGACTTCGAGATCCTGAAACGCCTGAAAAGTCAGGGACGGCTCGGCCAATTCAATCTAGGCTACTGGGGATATTTCGAGGACACTCCGGCATCACGCACGGATTGGCAGAGCAAGACCCTCGACCGCCTGCGCGCCGCCTACGACCAAGCCAAATCGCACGGACTGCTCGAACACGCCTACATCTACGGTTGCGACGAGGTCGCCACCAACTACTTCGCACGTGTCGAAGAAGCCGCCGCGTTGATCCGGAAGGCCTGCCCCGGAGTCCCGATCATGACCACGACCTACGACCACAGCTTCGGCCTCGCTTCCGGCATCCGTTCAGTAGACGCCTTCTGCCCCCTCACGCCGAAATACGATGCCGAGCAGGCCGCGCGCGCCCGCGCCGACGGACGACAGGTCTGGTGGTACATCTGCTGCGGACCGCATGCCCCCTACGCCAACATGTTTATCGAGTGCCCGGCCATTGAAGGCCGTCTGCTGATGGGCGCGATGACCGCCAAAGAACGGCCTGACGGTTTCCTCTACTACCAGATCAGCATCTGGAACGCGCGTCGCCCCATCACGACCGGCCCCTTCACCGAGTGGGATGCGCGGAGTTGGACCGTCTATCATGGCGACGGCGCATGGACTTGCGTCGGACCGGACGGCAAGCCGCTACCGACCCAACGCCTCGAAAACTTCCGCGATGGGCTGGAGGACTACGCCTATGTCCGGGAGTTGGAAGCCCTCTTGAAGAAACATGCGTCGCCCGCGACCTCCGGCTGGACCACCGAGGCACGCGCTGCCCTGCACGTCCCGGAAAACGTGGTCGCCAGTCTCAAGTCATACACGCGCGATCCCGCCGCCGTACTGGCATGGCGCGATCGGCTGGCAGAGTTGATCGAACGCGCGCCCACCGTCCGGTAGACGTAATTGGCAAGCTTTACGTTAAAAACCTTTCAGCACGTGGATGAAAGCCGTGATGATCGTGGCGTTGAAGAGGTCGACCAGAAACGTGCCCGTGATCGGCACCACGAGAAACGCGCGCGGCGCATGACCGTAACGCCTCGTCACCGCCTGCATGTTGGCGATGGCATTTGGCATGGCACCCAGGCCAAATCCGCAATGCCCCGCCACCATGACAGCCGCGTCGTAGTCGCCACCCATGACCTTGAAGGTCACAGTGCGCGCAAAGATGGCGGTCAGCACGACCTGCACGGTCAGGATGATCATCATCGCCTGAGCCACCCCAGCCAGTTCGATCAAGTTCAGGCTCATCATCGCGATCGAGAGAAAAAAGCCGAGCAAGATGGAGGCGAGCGTGTCGATCCGCTCCGTGCACACCGCGCGCGGGTGGATGACATCCGCCGCATTACGCAAAGCGACACCCACGAACATCGCGCCGATATAGACCGGGAAGGTGATGCCGGTACCTTGTATGATCACACTCACCCATGTGCCGAGTTTGACACAGACCAGCACCAACAGCAGATGATACAGCCCCGACAACCCGTAGCGCGCATACCGCCGCAGATCAGAAATGATACCGCTCTCGCCGTCCGACACCTCCTGCACATCCGAAGCTGCATCCGCCGTCACATCTGCCGTCGGACGCAAGCCACGAGAACGGATCAGACCGCCGCCGACCGGCCCGCCGATCAACCCGCCGGCCACCAGCCCGAAGGTCGCCGCCGCCACCCCCATGACGGCCGCCCCATCAAGGCCAGCCGCCTCGAACTCCTGCGCGAAGCCCATCACCGTGCCGTGACCGCCGGTCATTGAAACACTGCCGCACATAAGACCCAGTAGACGCGGGATACCCAACATCGACGCAAGCCCCACACCGATCAGATTTTGGAGCACCGCGAGCGCCAACGCCAAACCGAGAAATATCGCGACCTGCAGCGTACCGCGCTTGACCAGCGCCCAACTCGCATTCAGCCCGATGCAGGCAAAGAACGCGACCAGCAGCGGCTGGGTCACATTCTTGACCGGCGACTGCGCCCACTCCGACGGCGTGCAGACCAGCCAGGTCCACCAACGTTGCGCAACACCGGTTTCAAAACGCAGCTCGCAAACACCCGAGAGGTTGCCAATCAGCACCAGCAGCGCCACCAACAACCCGCCCACCACCGGCGCCGGGATATTGAACCGATTGAGCAGGCGCACACGCCGCACGAGCGCTTCGCCGCACAGCAACACCGGCAACGCGAGCGCCACCGCTATCCATGGAGATACAGTCATATCATCCCTTCGCAGAACGGGCGGAGACGCTTCATCGGCTCCCCCACCCCAGCTTGCGGCGCAAGACATCACACGGGTCATAGCCATGCAACTCAATCAACGGCACACTGCGCGGACTGCGCGCGATACGCACCGTATCGCCGCGCTGCAGCGGCTTGCTGTCGCGTCCATCCGAACTCACGATCATCGGCACCACACAGGTTGCCGCATGCAACGACACCCGCACCGTATCGCGGATCACCAGCGGCCGGTAGGTCAGCGTATGCGGTGAGATCATACTGATAACCGTTGCAGGTGTGTCAGGCAGCAAAATCGGCCCGCCCGCCGAGAGCGAATAGGCCGTGCTACCGGTCGGCGTCGAGACAATAATGCCGTCGCACAGCACGCGCGTCACCGCTTTCTCATCAAGCGCCAGATCAATCTCTACCGCATGGCCCGACGCGCCACGGCTTACGACCACATCGTTCAGTGCATCCGGCAACGAGAACCGTTCGCCGTCGCGGCGAACCACTTCCATTGCCAACGCAGCGCGCAGGCTCACCGTGAAACGTCCCTCGCGCAACTGCTGCAACGCCACGGCGAAGTACTGCTCTTCAACGCTGGTGAGAAATCCGAGCGAGCCGATGTTCAGCCCCATCAGCGGCAGATTCTGCCCAGCCGTACGGTGCGCCGCGTCCAGCATCGTTCCGTCGCCGCCCAGCACCACGACCGCCTCGACGCCGCGCGCGGCAAACTCCGCCACCGGACAGATACGTTCCGGCGGGCAAAGCGCTGCCGCACACTCTCCGGCGTAAACCGTGAACCCCATGCCGTCCGCCAGATCGGAGACATTCCGGATCGCCTCGACCGCCCGATTCTTCTCGAGATTCGCAATGATACCGATTGTCTTCATGCCTCTTTTGTCTCTCCTTTGCGCCACCACGCCAGAAACTCGATATTGCCCTCCGGACCGCGCAGCGGGGATTCTACACATCCCAGCCACTCGAGACCGAGCGTCTCCGTACCAAACGCCTTGATCTCCGCCACCACTTCTTCGTGTACCGCCGGATCGCGAACCACACCGCCCGGCACCTTCGCGCGTCCCGCTTCAAACTGCGGCTTGATCAGCGACACCAACTCACCGCCCGGCGGCAAGACATCGACCATCGGCGGCAGAATCAGCTTCAGCGAAATGAACGAGACATCGGTCACCCCGGCCTGCGGTTGTTCGGGCAAATCTGACGGTTGCAGATAACGCGCGTTAAAACCCTCGATGACGGTCACCCGCGGATCCTGCCGCAGTTTCCAGTGCAACTGCCCCTTACCGACATCCACCGCAATGACGCGCGCCGCGCCGTGCTGAAGCAGGCAGTCGGTGAAGCCACCGGTCGAGGCACCGACATCCAGGCAGACCCTACCCGTAACATCGAATTCCGGAAACGCTGCAAAGGCTCCTTCCAACTTCTCGCCGCCACGGCTCACAAAACGTGGCCGCGCATCCACGGCAAGCGGTGCAGACGCATCCACCTTATGTCCCGGCTTCGTCGCGCGCTGACCCGCCACGCGCACCTCACCCGCCAGAACCAGACGTTGGGCCTGCTCCTTACTTTCGGCCAGCCCCGCCTGCACCAGCAATGTATCCAAACGCTCCTTCATCCATCCCTCGCGGGAAACGATTCCTTTCGACGCCCATCTTACTGTTTACCGCCGCTCGGGACAACAGGCAAACGCGATTCAGTGAGGATTTGGGAGTTAAACAATCGAAAGAATCGATTCATTCGAATCCGCCGATTTTATTGACTGTTCACAATCAAACCAACCGTCAACTCTGATGGCCTCCCCTCTCCCGCTGGAAGAGGATCGGGCAGCGGGCTCGGGGTATCCCCACGTGCGTGGGGAGAAGGGGGAGATGGACAAATCTGGTCGAAGCCATCCGCGGGTATCCCCACGTGCGTGGGGAGAAGGGGTTTCGGTTACGGTGGGGCGCACGAAACCCAATGGTATCCCCACGTGCGTGGGGAGAAGGGGATAACAAAACTGAAGGTGCTGGTTTGCCTCGGATCATCCCCACGTGCGTGGGGAAAAGAGGGGTACTACGGTTATTGTTCACATCAACGACGGATCATCCCCACGTGCGTGGGGAAAAGTCCATCCCAACCGCATATTTGAGCCTGTTTCGCGGATCATCCCCACGTGCGTGGGGAAAAGGGTTATGAGACGAGATGCAGACACCCCTCGATCGGATCATCCCCACGTGCGTGGGGAAAAGGTGTTAATCTCGTTCTGTTTCATGGTTTTCTCCGGATCATCCCCACGTGCGTGGGGAAAAGATTTCGTTGATTCTCTTTTTCAGTGTTTCGTTCGGATCATCCCCACGTGCGTGGGGAAAAGACGGCAAACAACTGCCGCTCCACATTGCTAAACGGATCATCCCCACGTGCGTGGGGAAAAGGCAAAGCACGTCGGCAGAGACAAGGAGGGGTTCGGATCATCCCCACGTGCGTGGGGAAAAGGCGCGGTTCCCACGTCTTCATCCTGCAGGCGCAGGATCATCCCCACGTGCGTGGGGAAAAGTGCCCTGTTTCGTCGGTGGACGGGTGGCATAGCGGATCATCCCCACGTGCGTGGGGAAAAGGACGGCTCCCCGTTGCCGTGGAAAAGCGTCTTCGGATCATCCCCACGTGCGTGGGGAAAAGGCTAGACCACTCGCACCAGGACACCGCCACGCCGGATCATCCCCACGTGCGTGGGGAAAAGCAGCGCGGCTATTAGCCCATCTGCCATCATCTCGGATCATCCCCACGTGCGTGGGGAAAAGACAAACGCTATGTTCGTTAGAACATAAAAGTGCGGATCATCCCCACGTGCGTGGGGAAAAGTTTGATACGATCGCCGGGCGCGTAGATTGTGACGGATCATCCCCACGTGCGTGGGGAAAAGAGAATCCGCGCCCATTTCGGGCAGTGTCTGGCCGGATCATCCCCACGTGCGTGGGGAAAAGGTAGCCGGTTGGCGGCCGTCCGGTGGTGCAGCCGGATCATCCCCACGTGCGTGGGGAAAAGGAGTTCGGCACCTATGTCCCAGACTCCCAACTCGGATCATCCCCACGTGCGTGGGGAAAAGGAGTTCGGCACCTATGTCCCAGACTCC
>DUPH01000284.1 GCA_012838435.1 Lentisphaerota bacterium
CGGCTGAACGCTGGCCGTCGGCGATGGTGCCGGTCGGGTCGAGCAACCCGCCGCCGGGGATGCCGATCACATGGGTGCGCTTCCACGCCTTGACCGTCTGGACGTTGCTGGTCTGCGCCGATGCGGTCAGCGCGAACAAACACAAAGCTATGAGTGCGTTTCTCATTCGGCGATGATCCTGTATTGATAGTCGCGGTCGAGCGTGAAGCCGTTGAAGAACCACGTTCCGCTTGCGCCGGAAAGCCCCGTCACCAGCGGCGTCCAGGTCTCGCCGCCGTCCGCGCTGCGGAAAATCGTGTATGTCGCCTCGGCTGTCCCGCCCGTCCACGATAGCTGCACGAAGTCCGGCGTCTCGACAGGGCGCGACAGGCGCAGCCCGCCCGCCGCTTTGCTTGCGTTGGTAGGGACGGCGCGGAACATTAGCGCGATTGTCAGCGCAGCGAAAGCTATCTTGTCAGCTGTCAGTTTCATTGTGGCACCTCGTTTGTTACGGACATCAACGCCCCGCACTGATAAGTCCAATAAAGCCCCTCGCGCTCGACCGTGCCAGTGAATCCGGTCTTGCCGCCGATACTGAAACCGTTTTCCACCCGGAACATGCCGCCTGCCGAACCGCCGCCCGCGATCTCGCAGAACGCCAGAAAAAACGCGCTGTCCAGCGAGCTCGGCAGGTAGACAGTTGAGCGGTAGACGGTCTCGTAGAGGACGCCGTTGACCGTGTGCGACGTGTATTCCGCGGTGCTCTGGTACTCGGCGAACTCCCAGGCGTTGGTGGACTCCAAGTTGGTCTTGTACTTGATCACCGGCATGGTGTTCATCGCCTCGCTATATACATGCCAGATGTAGTGGCCCGTGTGCGCGACGGCGTTGATATTCGTGCTCCCGCCCTGGCCGAACTCGCAATATACGATCTGCGCTGTGGCGTTCGTGCTCACCTGCACCGTGCCGCCGATGCTGACTGTGTGCCCCGTCACGTACCCGAACCCGATTGAGCCAGTAAGCACGCCCACGATCTCGTCCACGGTGTTGGAAGCCGATGCCGTAGCGTCCTGCACGGCCTGGGCCGCCGCCGCCACTGCCGCCGCCTGCGCCTCGTTCTGCGCGATCTCCGTCAAGCCCGCCGCGTAGCCTTTCGGCACAATGTTGCCGTGCTGGTCAACCATGAGGTATTGCGCGGACGGCCAGTTTGTGACGGATGCCCTCGCGGCCTGGGCGCACATGACGCCGATCACGAGGCCGGCGAACAGCAGCCACCAGGCGAAGAGCATCCAGGCGTAGAGCGTGTCGCGGTGCCGCGCGTCTCGTTTGCCGTTCATTGCGCACCTCCCGGCGCATTGGTGTACGCCACCAGCCAATGCCAGCCGTTGCTGTACACGTTGCGCCACCAAAGATTGGTGTACGAATCGGAAACGATAGTCTCGCCCTGGAGCCAGAGGTTCGTCGCCATGCCGCTGTCCTGATCGACCTTGCCCGCTATCGCCTGCGCCACATGCGCCTCTGTGGCCACGGGCTGGCCTGCCCGATAGATTTCATCTCCGTACAGCGGCGGGCGCACGACCGGCGCACCGTTCCACACCGCGCCCCATCCCGTAGCCTGCGGGTCGGTCACGTAGACGGTCGGCGGCGGAGTGATGTATGCGAAAACGCCTGTCGCTTCTGGCGGGGCGTTCTGGCCCATGTGGACGGCGGTCAGCAATTCACAATAGAAAAACGCATTATCTCCGACCGTCTGCGCCTGCGGCAATGAAACAGAGGACAGCGAGCCGCAAAAGGAAAACGCATTATCTCCGACCGTCTGCGCCTGCGGCAATGAAACAGAGGCCAACAAGTAGCAACTTTGAAACGCGTTGTTGCCTATCGTTGTTACCGTCTGCGGAGCAATCACCGATGTGACGGGAAACCCAAGGTAAGCGCCCCAGTCAAAAAACGCATTCGCCCCGATAGCCGTGACCGGAACGCCGCCGATGGCCCAAGGGATCACGACATTCTCGCGGCCAACCGCCCAGTTGAACTCTTTGATGGTTCCCGCCCCGTCGAAAACAAACCACTCC
>DUPH01000285.1 GCA_012838435.1 Lentisphaerota bacterium
CGTTCGTGGTGATCGTCGCCATACGCACCGAAGAGAAAAGCGTGGTCGATGTCTATGTGACGCAGCTTGCTCCAAGCTGTGGCGCGCACATTGCCGGTGACCAGCCCGAGGGCGTATCCGCGGTCGACCAGACGCGCGATCAGTTCCGGCACGCCCGGATAGACCAACGGGCGCGTCTCGTCAAGCGCGGCATCAATCGCATGCGCCAGACGCAGAAAAAAATGTTCCTCGCGTGCCGGGGTACTGTCCACACCACACTCCGCCGCCATCTGGCGCACCACATTAGAATCGGTTGCACCCACAAAAGTCAGACCAGCGAGATCGGGATAAGGCACCCCGTAGGCAGCCTCAAAAGCGACGCCGAACGCCCTCCGCCCCACGCCGCGGGCGTAGAGCAAAGTGCCGTCGATATCGAACAGAAGGGCAGCGCGTGTCACGGGGCGAATACACTATCATAGAGGCTCTTGCAAAACACCTCGTAGCATGGGCGTCCCGCCCATGAAACACGGGCAAGATGCCCGTGCCACACCTGCAATCAAGGGGTTTTGAAAGAGCCTCGGTAAAGAGGGTGAAAATTAGGTGTTAAAGGTGAGATTGTACCATAATTGCACAGGAAAAAGCGATAGGGACAAGCGAAAAAAATTTTAAAAAAAATTGCTGGACGGGGTTGACAAACTTCGCCTTATCCACTATCCTTGAGTCAAAGATTGGGACGGGTGTTTCGATCTTCTGGTTAATCTCACGGAAGGAGGCGATTTAAGGTTTTATCTTTTCGAAGCTCCGTAGCCCATGCGGGCCGTCAGACTTGAATCTTGATAATGGCCGTGGGCGTGTGGAAATCGACTGATCGGGCGATAGGCCCACACAGACGACGAGGGGCTTGCCGGACTTAGGAAGTGACCGGGCAACAAGCAGGGCGGCTTTCCGCCAGAAACAGAAAACGAAGTTGCCGGCGGATCCCAGTACGAACGTCAGGTAATGAATCACTCTTCGCTGATTGATAACACATCGGGACATTGACACCGTAGCGTGAGAGAAGGTAAAGGCGACACATAACCCCGGACGCTATGTTGGCGGATCGGTGACATTGAGTAAACCAATACGAAAGGACGTGTTTTCTGAACACCGAAGTAGTATGCGGAGACGCATAGGGGTTCCCTCAGGCAAGAGGGAACCCTTTTTTATACCTTTAAATGCACAATAGGGAATTCAACGTGAAACGAATGGTGACGACCGCGGTTGCGGAATGCGTAATGTCGGGTGCGGGGCGAGCGGCCACCGCAGAAATGAAGGTGCATGTGTTCGTGATTGCCTTGGCGGCTAGCCTTCTGGCGAATGCGGGCCCCATCTCCGCTGAAAAAGTGCTGGTGTATGGCCAGGAAGCATCTCTCATCCACGAAGGAGCCATCCTTCTGGCGGATACGTTCAAAACCTCCTCCGATGTGTGGGGAAAAGTCAGCAATTATGCAAACGGGCTCAAGTTCACATATGGCGATGACGGACTCACCATCAGCAACAACACGGGGGGAAAAGATTGCGATACCGCATGGGGGCTTACCTCCAAGCCTCTGATTTTGCCCAAAGACGTATCTGCTTTTACGCTGGCTGTGACAATGAGGTCAGCTCAGAAATTTTTTGATGCCAAAGGGGGCGATTCATATTCAAACAAAATTCGCTGGATGGATGACGAGGGCAATGAGGTTTGCCCTTCCACCCAACTCAAATTTGATACGCAGGCGGGACGGTTCATAACAACCACGCTTTCCGGCCTCATTCCTGTAAACGCGACCCGAGCTGTCCTTTCCCTCGGAGCCGACTCCCCGAACATCATCGCGGCAGCCGAATCGATGACGCTCCGTGACGTGAGCTTTCAGGTCTACAATCCTAAAAACGCGACATACGCGACATCCGGCACAATGATTTGCGGCCCCGTCAACGCCAAGAGCGGGACCTTAACCTGGTCGGCTGAGGTACCTGAGGGGACCAGCCTGTCTTTGCAGGTTGCGACGTACAAAGAAGGTGAGGCCCTGACTTTTGTCGGCCCGGACGGAACAGAAAAGAGCAGCTTCACCCAGAGCGGCACGGCCATCCCAAAGGCGCTGACCCAAGGCAAGGTTCTGGTGAGGGCGACATTCAGCGGCAACGGCAAGGCGACGCCCGTGTTACAGTCTGTGAAAGTGGCCGGTCAGTCCGCCGGTCGTTTGGCTCTGAGGTCAACTGCCATTGATCCGATGACACTCAAGGTGGTCCAAAAGACACGTTCGCCCCTCAAGGAATTGGACGTACCGCTACAAGTGCTGGTGACCGATGATTATCCAATCCGCTGGGACACGCTTAAGCTGGTTCTGGACGACAAGGACATCACGCAAAACGTCATTAGGGAAGGCGGCCTGTTGACCTTCTTGCCGATGGAGGGGCAATTCACAGAAGGTGTCCATGAGTTCATTTTGACTTTGAAAAATCCAATCAATAAGTCGTTGGCCATCAAACAGGCGTTTTTCAGAGGAACACGGACTGTTCCTCAGGCACACCGCGTGACATTGCGCGATGATGGGATGACCTTGGTGAACGGCAAGCCTTTCTTCCCGATCGGCATCTACTCGGTCTGTAAGCGCGAATTCAACGGCATGAATCTTGACAAGGCATTCAAAGACTTGAAGGCGGTCGGCTTCAACTTCGCACATACTTACGGAACAACGCTTGGGGCTGAAGGAGATGAGTTCATAGCTGCCGCAGAAAAGTATGGCTTCAAGCTGTTTATCTCCCCGGGAAACATGCAGAACATCGCCAAACGCCTAGAAAACCCAGGCGTGTTGGCCTGGTACATCGGCGACGACACATCGGCCCACCAGCGGCCAGAAGAGCTGATCGCCAAGAACACCAACATCAAGCGCGTAGACCCCTATCGTTTCACTTGTCAAGCAGATGCGATCGGCAACATGGACGCATCCAATTATTTCAAGTACATCGAAGGCACGGATGTGTTTCTGCCAGAGATTTATCCTGTCCACGAAGACACCCCGGAGACCGCCCGGAACTGCGTTGCCAAGGTTATTCGGGACATGAAGGTTTTCCATAGCGATATCAAGCGGTATCATGCAGCCCAAGTGAAAGCGGGCAAGACTCCAGAAGTGAAAGGCTGCTGGCCCATCATCCAACATTTCCAAGGCTGGGGCTGGAAACGTTTCCCGACGCGAGAAGAGTTGCGCGCCATGAGCTACGCTTCCATCGCCGCTGGCGCGCACGGCATCACGTGGTACACCTACGGGGGCTTCCCGCATCCGGAAAAAGATCCGCCTCGTATAGACTACGGCATCACCAGCTCGCCGAAGGTGTGGGGAGAGATCACTGAGATTGCAAAGGAACTCAGCGGCCTGCAGGAGGTGCTTTGCGCGCGAAATGTTGAAGTGCCTGTTTTCAAGGTGGCAGCGGGGCCTGACAAGGATGTGCTAGGCAATGCTTCTCTGACCGTCATGGCCAAAAGGCATGACAGAGAACTCTATGTGTTTGCCGTAAACTCAGTGCTGGAGCGGATTTCGGCAACGTTTGAGTTTGAACACCTTGTCGGTGTCAAAGAGCATTTGACGGGTAAAGACATCGCATTTACAGGCAAAGGATTCAGCGAGGATTTTGAGCCGTACGGCGTCAGGATTTTTGTCGTGAGGATCGGCGGCCAGGAGTTGTAGACGCGGCAATCGGTGGTATAATGGAAAGCGAGCACGGCGGACGGCCGGTCGGCAGTCGGTGCGCAGCACAAATAAAGGAGAGACGGCATGAGGTGCAAAGCGGTATTGGCGGGCATGGTATGTGCGGCAGGGTTGGCGGGTCTGGGCGCTAAAGCGCAGGAAGCGACCGGACCGCGCGAGTGGATTCAGATCAAGACCTATGTCTGCGGCAACGTGGCAAAGCGGGAGGCGCTGGTGCAGGTTTTTGACCGGGCATTGATTCCCGCATTGAACCGTCAGGGTATCCGCAAGGTCGGCGTGTTTTGGTCAGATGCCGAGGTGAATGACGGCAACGCCGCCTATGAGACCCGGGTTGTCGTGGTGATCCCGCATCCGGACGGCGCCTCGTTTGCCGGGATGGATGATCGGCTGCTGGCGGACGCGCAGTACATGAAGGATGCCGCGCCGCTCTTCAGCGCGCCGATGGCCGATCCGTTGTACGACTCCTGTTCAAGCGCGCTATTGCGCGGCTTCGCAACCTGTCCGCAGGTGCGGCAGGTGACCGACGCGCCGGAACGTTTACTGCAGCTCCGCATCTACAACAGTTATACGATTGAGCGCAACGCCAAGAAGATCGCGATGTTCGAAGGCGGTGGCGAATTGGCCATCTTCCGTACGTGCGGCATGGAGCCGGTCTTTTTCGGCCAGGGGCTGGCAGGCGACCAATTGCCCAACCTCACCTACATGTTAGGGTTTGCCGACAAAGCGGCCAAAGTGGCAGCGTGGAAAACCTTTGTCAACCATCCGGACTGGAAGAAGCTCAAGGTGGATCCGCAATACAAGGACACGGCAAACAAGATCACCAACATCCTGCTGCGCCCGTCCAAAGGCTCGCAACTGTAGGGAGAGAGGCGGTCACTCGTTTAGCTTGCAGAGCGCGCAGCTACGGCAATTAAGCTCCAGCGGCAGAGGCGCGGGTGCGCCCGCGCGTCGGGCGGCCACCGCCTGCATGTGGTTCATCAGTGCGAGGATCAGACCCAGCGTGATAAATCCGCCGGCTGGCAGGATAACGAGCACCATCGTGTTGTGATGAATATTCGTGAGCGCCCAATCGCCCCAGAGCGTGATTGAACCGTTGCCGAAAAACTCGCGCACAATGGCGATGATGCTCAGCGACAGCGTAAAGCCTAGGCCCATGCCCAAACCATCTGCCATGCTGTAAAGCACTCCGTTTTTCGAGGCGTAGGCTTCGGCACGACCGAGGATGATGCAGTTCACTACAATCAGCGGAATGAAGATGCCCAGACTCTCGGCAAGGGCCGGCGTGTAGGCCTGCATCAGGAGGTCCACGACCTGCACGAAGGCCGCGATCACCACGATGTAGCACGGAATGCGCACCGCAGACGGGATGACATTACGCAGGGCCGATATGGCAGCGTTTGAACAGATCAGCACAAAGATACACGCCACCCCCATGCCCAAGGCGTTCTCCAAGGAGGTCGTTAATGCCAGCGTGGGGCACATGCCCAGCACCAGGCGAAAAGTGGGGTTCTCTTTAATGATACCGCGGGTTACTTCTGAAATCAGGCTCATGATACAATGTCTCTCAAGTTGAAGGCCATTAGTATGCCGCAACGCGCGGCCGAATGCAATGCAAAGGAGAAATCAATGACAGAGAAAACAATTAAATCGGTCGTTTCACGGTTGCATACAGGGATTGGCTTGATCGCGGTGTTGCTCACACACGCACTCTGTGCCGCTCCGCGTCCAGATATTGTGATCGCGGATTTCGAAGGCACGGATTACGGTGCCTGGCAGGTAGAGGGTACGGCATTCGGCAAAGCGCCAGCCCGAGGCACGCTGCCAGGCCAGATGCATGTGTCCGGGTTCAAAGGCAAGGGTCTCGTCAATTCGTTCAGCGGCGGTGATAAGACAACTGGGCTCTTGACCTCACCGATCTTCGTGATTGAGCGGAAACACATCTCCTTCCTGATCGGCGGTGGCGGATGGCCGGGCAAAACCTGCATCAACCTGCTCGTGGACGGAAAAGTGGTCCGCACGGCCACCGGCCCAAACCTCAAACCCGGCGGCAGCGAAGAACTTGAACTGGCAAGCTGGGATGTCGCGGATCTGGAGGGCCGGGCCGCGTGCATCCAGATCGTGGACAACGCCACAGGCGGCTGGGGACATATCAACATCGACCAGATCGTCGCGTGCGACATTCCCCCACTCCTACCGCAGAAAAACGTGACGCGCGACCTCACCGCCGACAAACGCTGGCTCCTGCTACCGGTCAAAAATGGCGGCGCTAAAACCCGGATGGAACTGCGCGATGGCGCGGAAACGTTGCGCTTTTTTGACATTGAACTGGCCGCCGACGAACCCGATTGGTGGGCACCGCTCGATCTCGCCGCATGGACAGGGCGGCGGCTCACGCTTTGGGCGGAGAAGTTGCCGGACGACTCACGAGGACTCGCGGCGGTCAAGCTGTCAGATGAGGCGTTCCCCGCTGAGGGCCTCTACCGCGAGCCCTTGCGTCCGCAGCTTCACGTCTCGCCGCGTCGCGGCTGGAACAACGATCCGAACGGACTGGTCTATTACAACGGCGAGTACCACCTCTTTTTCCAGCACAATCCCTACGGTGTCAACTGGGGCAACATGCATTGGGGGCACGCAGTTTCCAAAGACCTCGTGCAGTGGACCGAGCTTGGCGAGGCGCTCTATCCCGACACGTTGGGCCCCATGTTCAGCGGCAGTGCGGTGGTTGACCACGCCAACACCAGCGGTTTCGGTCGCAACGGACGCGCACCGCTGGTGCTGATCTACACGGCGGCAGGCAACCCCGCCACCCAATGTATCGCTTATAGTCTCGACGGCAGGACATTCACCAAGTTCGAGGGCAATCCGGTCGTGACCAATATCACTCCCGGCAACCGGGACCCCAAGGTTTTCTGGCACGCGCCCACTCGCCGCTGGATCATGGCACTCTACGTGGGCTATCCGGAGAAACGCCACACGGTCGAACTTCTGGCGTCGTCCAACCTGCGGGAGTGGACCCGTCTCTCGACCGTCGAGGGCGACACTGGCGGCGGTTCTTATCTGTACGAGTGCCCCGACCTCTTCGAACTCGTCGTCGCGGGTTCATCCGAGAAGCAGTGGGTGCTCTTCGGTGCCGACGGCCGATACGCCGTGGGCTCTTTCGACGGGAGCACCTTCAAGCCGACAACGGAACGGCTACGCGGCCACTGGGGCTCGATTTACTACGCCGCCCAAACCTTCGACAATGTGCCGCAAGGACGCCGTATTCTGATCCCGTGGCTACGAGCCTCGTCGCCCGGCATGCCCTTTAATCAATGCTTGGGACTCCCTCAGGAGTTGGGACTTGCCCGCACAGCGGAAGGTGTGAAACTGACTCGCCGTCCCGTTGCTGAACTGACCGCGCTGCGCGAGCGCACAGCCGCATTCGGGCCGTTCGAAGCCGCGGCCGGCACAAGCCAACCGCTGACCGATCTCCGAGCCGAACTGCTGGAACTACATATCGTCTGCTCGCTCTCACCGGATGCAGATGTGATGTTCAACGTACTGGGCATCCCGCTTCGCTGCCATGCCGCCCAGCAGGAGCTGACACTCGTCACACACAAGACGACGTGGCCGATCAAGGACGGCAAATTGGCGCTGATCCTGTTCGTCGACCGCACCTGCGTCGAACTCTTCTCACAGGACGGTCTGATGTACGCGCCAGTCGCGGCGATCGCGGATCCAAAACTGGAGACGATAACGTGGACGGTCGTGGCGGGCCAGGCAAAGGCTGTGCGTGGTAGCGCACACGCCCTGCGCTCGATCTGGCCGTAAACCGCAACGGTCACGGCGTCTGAAGCAGGCCGTCACGCAGTTCAAGCACGCGGTCACAGAGGGCAGCGGTCTCGGGCGAATGGGTAACCATGACCAGCGAGAGCGCCCGTGAGTGGGAAAGCCCGAAGAGCAGTTCCATGATCTGCGCGCCGGTCGTGCGATCAAGGTTACCGGTAGGTTCGTCGGCCAGAATCAGGGCCGGATCGGTAATGAGAGCGCGCGCCAGCGCCACGCGCTGCTGCTCGCCGCCGGAAAGTTCAAGCGGCATGTGGCAGGCGCGGTCGGCCAGCCCCACCTGATCAAGCAACATCAACGCGCGCTTGCGTATCTGACGGCGCGGGAGGTGTGTCACGCCAGTCATGGCTGGCAGCATGACGTTCTCGGTCACATCCATCTCAGGAAGCAGGTGGTAAGACTGGAAGACGAAGCCGATCTTGGCGGCGCGCAATGCGGTGCGGCGGCGCTGCGAGAGCGCATAGAGCGGCTGGCCGTCGATACGCACCTCGCCCGCGTTGGGCCGGTCAAGCCCACCCAACACATGCAGCAGCGTGCTTTTGCCCGCACCGCTGCGGCCGACGATGGCGACGCACTCGCCCTGGGCCACGTGCAGTGCGGCGCCTTTCAGCACCTCGACCCGTTTGCGGGGCAACTTGTAGGTTTTGTGAAGATCGGTTGCTTCGAGCATCACTCTTTCCTCAGGGCGGTGACCGGGTCCATGCGCGCGGCACGCCACGCCGGCAGGAAACTGGCCACGGTACAGAAAAGAATCACAGACACAGCCACGCTGGCCACCTCGCTTGGAACCACGCGCCACGGGATTTCGGCCAGTCCGTAGATGCTTTTCGGGAAGACCTCGACACCGAGGCGCGCCAACATATCAACCAACTCATGCAGGTTCTCTAGGATCAGTAACGCGGCACCGATACCGAGCACAGTGCCGATCAGGCACTGAATCCAGCCGTGCAGCACAAAGGCCCCCATCACCTGACGCGAGGAGAAGCCGAGTGCCTTGAGCAGGCCGATCTCATCGGTCTTCTGCACGGTCAGCACGATCAGCGTGTTGGTCACGCAGAAGATCGCGACCACAGTGATGAACATCAGGAGGATCACCATCATGTTCTTCTCTACTGCAAGGGCAGTAAAGAGTTGGCTGTCGATCTCCTGCCAGGTACGCACGGAGTAGACCGGAACGCGTGTGCGCACGTCGTTCACGATGCGGGTGAAAACGGCGGTGTTCTGGGGATCTTTCACCTTGAGGTGGATCGAGTAAACACCGGAGCGCATACCCATCAGGTCGCGCGCGACGGCAATGGAGGTGATGATGAAGCCGGAGTCGAAGTCACGTTGGCCGGAGTCGTAGATACCGGTGACCGTGAGGCGTTCGGGGAAGTAGACCTCGTCTTTCGTGACGAGGTTCATGGGCGAGTAAACCAAAATGTCGGTACCGACGCCGACGCCAAGTTCAGCGGCAAGGTCAACGCCCAACACCACGGCATCACCCTCAAGGGAAAACTCGCCGGCCACGAGGGAGTCAAGCTTCATGATCTGACGCGCGCGCTGCGGGTCGGTACCGATCAACAACGGGGCAACGACACGGCGGCGGTGCTCGACCAGCACGCGTGTCTCAAGTCCGGGCGAGGCGGCGATGACGCCGGGGACCTCCTCCAAGTTTCGGCAGACCTCATCCTCGTGCTCGATCACACCGCCATTGCCCGTGATGGTGATGTGCGGCTTGAAATCGAGAATCTTCTCCTGCCACATGTCCCCGAAGCCGGTCATCACCGCGCGCACGATGATGATGATGGCAACGCCCAGAACCACGCCAAGGATAGAGATCAACGTGACGACCGAGGTAAAAGAGCGCTTCGGCCGCAGATATTTCAGGGCAAGAAAGAGGGAAAAGGGCATGGGGGAAGATCAGTGCATTAGTTAATTCAATCTCACACAAAGGCTACGAAGGCCACAAAGTTTTCCATTTTTGCGCACTACCCAGCTGCCGCCCAGCACTTGTCGCCGGGCTTGCGAAGCGCAGGGAGGGGCAAGCGTCTGCTTGCCCGCGGACGAGCGACGCTCGTCCCTCCCGGTGCTCTGCGAAGGAACCTGTGTCCATCTGTGAATAAAAACCCGAGCAGTGCTCCCAAAAAACCTCAGTGCCCTTTGTGCCTTCGTGTGAGAAACAACCTGTATTTTATTGGCCTTGTCGGCCGATAACGCACCAATGAACTACAGATTTCCAGTATCGATCGGGATGTCTTCGTCGTCGAGCGAGGTCGCCACGATCTCATCTTCAACCATCACGGCCTCCTTACTGGTGGTCGGGAGGTAGCGGTAGTAGACCATGAGTTGAAGGGCGGTCAGACAGGTATCCATCACCGGACGGTCGGAATGGGAGTCAGCATTCTCCCACCAGCCAATGTCGCGGTCGACACCTTTCACGTCCTTGATGGCCTTCTTCTCGATCTGCTGCGCCTTGACATAGCGCGGTTTCATGGCCTTGTTCCAGTTGTCCCAATGCCTGCCGCCCTGGTGGAACTTGCACTGGGTGGCGTAGTAGAAGTAGTACTGCGGCGATGCCGTGTAGAACCTGCGCTCCTCTTCGGGGACCTTGGGAGCCAACCTGCTCTTGGCAGTGGCGAATGCGGAAGACCCCTCTTTGACATCCTCCTTCTTGATGTTTTTCATTTCAGCGGCAACGGGCGCATATTGGGAGAAAGTGGGCGTCCAAGTACCGATAACGTCGAGTGCCTTTTTCACTTCGCTCTCGTTCGATGCTCCCAAGAGCTGCATGCCGAGGCAGCCGACACTGGTGAGACCGCCGGTGCCAGGGCTGGTATAACCAAAGCCGCCGGAGGGATGGGCATTTGCCTTGAAGCCCTTGACGGCGAGCTTCATGGCCTTTTCGAGACCATCTGCCTGGATTCTGGCGAGGTTGGCGGCTTTCAGTGCTTGGGCGCACCAGCCCATGAACGAGGTATCGTCACGGTATTTGCCGTTGGCCTCCGGATTGGGATTCATCTTATAGGTCCAGCCGCCCGTGGGATGCTGGCCTTTGATGATCGGCACGAGTGCCTTTTCGGCGGCGGCCTTGACGTTCGGATTAAGGGTCATGCCATAGGCTTCGCACAGCGCATAGGTGGCGATCGGGTGGGCGTATTCATTGCCGTCCATACCGTTGAACTTACCATCCGCGCGCTGGTTCTTGA
>DUPH01000286.1 GCA_012838435.1 Lentisphaerota bacterium
ACCGCCGCCTTCACGTCCGCAAGTCCCGCCTGTTCCGTGTCGATCCGCGCAAAAAACTGCTCGTCCGTCAGGCGCGGCCCGACCTCGGGTTCTGCAGCCGATACACACAGCGCCACCCAGCACGCTGTCACAACTCCGCACACCATCCCCATCTTCCGCTGTATCATAAAGAACTCCTAAATCCCAAATCCTAAATCCTCCTTTGGGTGCGATTCAACCGTGTTGAATCGCTCCCAAAAACTCCCCTACCCGCTGCACGAAGAGCTCCGGCTGATCCACATGCACCAAGTGGCCGGCATCGGCGATCTCCGTAAAAACAGCCGCCGGGAACCAACCCCGAATCAGCGTTTCATCCGCCATCAACCGGAACGGCGAGGTCGCGCCCGCCACGAACAACGCAGGGCCCTCATACGGTGCCGTCAACGGCGGAGCGTCGCTCACCGTCCGGTAGTTGTCGATCAACGCACGCAGCGGCACACGCCAAACGAACCGCCCCTCCGCGTCACGCACAACGTTCTTCAACAGAAAATCGCGGGTGACCTGCTGCGGCACCCAGCGGCTTAACGCCTCGTCCAGTTCGCTGCGCCGCGTGGCTGCCGCCAGATCAAGCTGCTCGCAGGCCCGCAGGACAAACAGATGCACCGGCTGAATCGCGCGCGGCGAAATATCCACCACCACCACGCCGTTCAGTCGGTCACGGTGATCCGAAGTCATCTGCATGGCTACCTTGCCGCCCAGCGAATGCCCCAACACAACCGCCCGGTCCACACCCAGCGCCGACATTGTCTCCGCCACATCGTCGCCAATGCTCGGCAAGTCGAAATGCGCGACGCGCGGCGAACGCCCGTGGTTGGGCAGGTCCAGACAGATCACGCGGAAGCGATCCGCGAGCGTGGCGCGTATGCTGCGCCAATTCTCGCATGATCCCATCAGGCCGTGGAGTACGACGACAGTCTCTCCACGGCCTTCGCTCTCAGCGTACAGGATCATGTCACTTCGTCGTCATCCACTCCCGCACCGACTTCGCATCCAGCTTGCACATCAAGGCGGTCGCGCTCAAATCAACCTGCGCATCGCTCAGTCCGGCCGGCTCCAGTTCCATCAGGCGGTCGGCCAGCAACAACGCAGTCGCCAGTGCCTGCGTGCAGTCGCGAATGAAGGCCACGCGGCAACCGATCGGGTCATCCGGGTCGCCGTCGGCACGCAGCATGTGGCAGTCATACTCCACCACGCCCTTCCAGCCGACCTTACGCAGCGCCCAGAACATCTGCACCGTCTCCTTCAAACCTTCCGGCCCGATGAGCGGCGGGAAGTCGTTGTCGAACTGCCCTTTGATCTGGCTGCCGAAGTGCAGGAAGAAGAGCTTCTTCATGCTGGTCAGATAACCGACCGTATGCACGGCATTCAGGAGCGTCATACTCTCATGCTGCAAGAGTTCAGGATTCACACCGAAAAACTCCGGGTGTTTCAAGTGTCCGTAGATGAAGCCCACGGCATGCCCCGACGTCGGCAGGAACATGTGGCCGCGCGGCTCGTTCGGCTTGGGCTCGATCGTCGCGCCGATGTAATTCTTGAACTTCATCTTCTGGATGTAGTCGTAGGCACCGTTCAAGCCGTCTGCCAGCCACTTGTAGACGTTCCTCCAATCAACATTCACCGGCACCTCGAAGCCGTCGCGCGCCACCCAATAGGTGAAGTACTTGACCCCGAACAACGCGCCGATACGCAACGTACGCTGCACCTTCTTTTTGGCCAGTGCGCGGATCTTCGGATCGGGGTTGGTCAGGCCGCCCTTGCGAAAGAGCTTGTTGCCGTGCAGGCTACAGGTGGCGACGTTGGCCTTGAGGCCGGCTTTGTCCAGCACCTGTTTGATCGCACGCAGTTTGGCGTACGTTTCGCTCTTAGGGTCCAGATCGTCTTCGGGCTTCGCCGGATCCCACGGCATCAGGTCATCGTCGTGAAACGACGTCGCCTCAATCAACCCTTCGTCAGCCGCATCCGCCAGCAATTTTGCCACATCCAGCGAATCGATCGCGGGCAGCACCGGCCCTCCGAACGGGTCGCCCAGCGGATTGCCGACGCACCAGAACGGCATCGAACGCAGCGTCACGGGATCAATGTTGTAACCTTTTTTCGCCATCGTACACCTCTCTCCTTTTTAGTTCCTTACTGACCAATCAACTCCTAAATCCTAAATCCTAACTCCCAAATCCTAACTCCGGTTTGATTCAACCCCGTTGAATCAAGCCGGGAAACATCGCCTCGTAATGCGGTAACGGCGCGAAGATACCGCCGCTCTTGGCGTAATAGTCGGCATCCAGATTGAACACGCCGCGCTCGGTCTTCGACCACGCCGCGTCGGGGTGCGGATGATAACTGCGCATCGTCGCCCAGTTTTTGTAGTTCTGGTGGCCGTTGGTCTCAAGCAGCCCGAGGCCCTCCAGCCCTGGAAACGAACCCAGCCGCGCGGCAACGCACTTGTTCCACTCGACCAAAATCGGATTGACGGTCAGATCGGCGCAGAAGCAGGGCACGCCCTTGTCATGGGCGACGCGCGCGATCTTCATTGTCATGCTCAACGTTTTCGCGATTGCCTTGAGCGCAATCGCGCGGTACCCCATTTCGATGCGCTTTACCGCATCCTTGTCCGTGTGCGCGCTTTCGTCTGCGGCGAGCCGTACGGGAATATCGTGAACGTCGATCTCGTTCTCTTCGTCAAACGGCTCCTCGATCAGGGCGATCTGCTCGAACGCGCCGATTTTTTTGGCATGATCCAGCAGCCGCAACAGCGTCTCTTTCTTTTCGTAACGTCCGTTCGCATCAAAGTAGTACGGCAACTTGCCGCTGACCGAGTACGGTGTACGGCATCCATCCAACGCCGCATGGATCGCGCTCAGACGCGCCATGTCCTTTTCCAGCATCTCCTGCTGCGTGCCGGGCTGCCCGATCTTGATCTTCATGAAGAAGTAGCCGTCGTTCACAGCCTGCCGGATTTCCGGTATCGGAATCGCATAGGCCATCAGCGGAATCGATGCCACCTTCGGATGTCGCTGCGCCAGCGCCGGGCGATACGCCTCCGGAATCAGGGCATCGAATGTCGTCAGGCCGTTCTCCTTGGCGTAGAGCAGCCAGGCCGCGTTGTCGACACCCACCAGCGCATTGAGCGCAAATGTCTGGCGCAGTTTCGGATGCCGTGTGATCTGCTTTCCGTAACGGTAGACTTCTTCAAAGAGGGCGTCGTTGAGCGCGACAGGATCGGTGAACGTCTGCCCTTTCAACAGACGTAGCGCGTGAGCCGTCATCGCGAACATCAGCGCATTCCCCGCGCTTTCAGAGTGTTCGGCAAAGACCTTGGCGTCGCTCCACAACGTGCTGTGCGTGCAGATGCCGATGCCGTGCTTCCCGCTGGTGCTGCGAATCATCGCGGCGCTCTGCCAGATATTGGTCAAGTACCCGCCTTTGAACCCGAACGGACGCAGCAACGGCTCGCGCTCGAATTCGCATCCGGTATCCGCCACCGTGATGCGCCGGGCACCTGGACAGGCGCTCCCGCCGGAAGTCGCGCATCCGCCGGCCGCCGCAACCCCGGCCCCCATTGCCGCCACCTTCATAAATCCGCGTCGTGTCATACTACTCGCCTCTCCTTCGTTTTTCACCCTGCCTTCAGTCCTGCCTTCGCATACTGCGCCTTGAAAAAATCACCTTCGCGCTTCATCTTCGCCACAGCGATCCGGCGTCGCTCGCCTTCGGGCAACGCGGACTCTTCCGGCGTGAACAGCGTCCATTCGCAATGAACCGACGCCGGCACCACAAGCTTGAGCGTGTTCAGTAGCTTCAGGTAACGCTCCCACGGCACCGTGCCTTCGTCACCGAAAACCGTCTCCGGCACCCAACGCCCCTTCTTTTGGGTCCAGACGAAATCCTTGAGACAGATACTGCGGATATAGGGCGCGATCAGCCGCAGCGCGATGCTCCATGAACCGTTCGACTCAGCGACCGCGTGCCGCACATCGTATTGGCAACCGATCCACTGCGGATCAAGTCCTTTGAGCACGGCATGAACATCCCACACCGCGCCGCCGAACAGGGTGTCGTTCCACGCGTAATGATTCTGATAGCACCCCGTAATGCCGCAACGTTGGTTCAATGCGGCCAACGCAGCAGTCTGCTGCCGCAAACGCTCGATGGTGCCCTCGACGCCCACCTTATGGTCATACGCGAAATACCCCATGCGATAAACCTGGACGCCGCACTGCGCCGCCGTCTTAAGCGTGCGCTCCGCCAACGGCTCGTCGGCAGTCTGGATAGCCGTCACGATCATCCGCACTTCAAGCCCCTGCTTGCGCGCAGCCTCGACGGCGCGCGGCAAATCCTGTTCGACCCGCTCCGGCTCGACATGCCCCTTGGGCCGCACCGTCAGATCAATGCCGCCGTACCCCGCCTGCGCCACCGTTTCAGCCAGATCATCATAGCCCAGCCAACCCAACGACTTCGAGAACACATGCAGGCGAACCGCCTCCGGCGTCTGCGCCCGCGCCATGCCCGTCGGCACCGCAGCAACCATCGCCGCCCCCTTCAAAAACTCGCGTCGTGTCATAAAGTATCC
>DUPH01000287.1 GCA_012838435.1 Lentisphaerota bacterium
CCTGGAATGAGAGCGTCAGGACGGCCTCACCGGGACCCTCCGCCTGAACCAGGACGGTCTCCAGCGTGGAGCCGGGCGGAAAGGCGACGGCGTTGCTCTCGCCGCCGCGGACGGTGACGCCCCCGTACCGCGCGACGACGTTGGACGGGCCTGCGAGGGCGATCGTGTACACGCCGGGCAGCGCGACGCCGTTGAAGACCGTGAGCGGGAAGGCGTTGGTCCCCGCCGGGATCAGCCATGTCCGGTCCCAACCCGGCCAAATGTCAGAGATCAGGCTTTTCATTTTTCGGTTCAGGATCAAGCAACTCTCCTTTGGCGGTAAAATCCTTGCGTTTAGCCGTGGGCGTTTTTTCGATCTCCGCCTTGACTGCCTCAAAGTGCGGGCGGCTGTATTCCGGCCCGGCCTTCACCATCCGATCCGCCACCTTTTCGCGCTGGACGCTGGCTGGATAGCCCTCCAATGTCTCGCACAAAACTTGGTCTATCATCTTAACGGTATCACCGGCTTTTTCTTTTTCGACCGATTCTAGTAAGAATTGATGAGCATCATCCAGTCTTGCTTTCGGGTTGTTTTTTTTCTCCATCCGAACTCTGCGCCCAAAAGTTTCATATAAACTATAGAATTCTCTCGGCGTATGTGTTCCATCGCGTTCAATTTTACGAAGAAACGAAATCGCCTCAATTCCGAGCACGTTGACAACACCTCTGGATGCCGTTTCGCGGATATCCCTATCTGCAGAAGTGCTCTTGAGTTCTAAATAGGGAAGCGCAGATGGGTCTTTGGTATGGCTCATGAAAGTGAGTAACTTCCGGCAATATCGCGTAAGTTCAGATTTCTCGTCTCGATTGGTTATATTGCCAGACGACAACATTACCAATCCTTCCTCTGCAACATTTTTCGCCTCAGTTACCATATCGTGAACCGGTATCCCGTTGTTCTTCGCATACAGAAGAAGCGTGTCATCTGGTCGGGGTAATCGATAGTCTCTTGGACTTCGCAATAAACTAAGCGCCACCACTGTCCGCAAGTCGTGTTTCCCGTCGTACAGCTCCCAATGGTGCACCGTGTTCGTGACCGGCCAGCCAGACGGCCAGCCAAACACAGAAGGGGCAAGCAGCGTCGCCACCGCCAGACAGATGTTGCATAGTGACTGTTTCATTGTTCCGCTCGTTCAGGATCAAGCAACTCTCCTTTGGCGGCAAAATCCTTGCGTTTAGCCGTGGGCGTTTTTTCGATCTCCGCCTTGACTGCCTCAAAATGCGGGCGGCTGTATTCCGGCCCGGCCTTCACCATCCGATCCGCCACCTTTTCGCGCTGGACGCTGGCTGAATATCCCTCCAATGTCTCGCACAAAACACGATCTAACATTTTGACGGTACTCCCCTCCTCTTCTTCTATCAATTCCAGTAAGAAAGCATAGGCATCGTCCACTTTCGCTTTCGGATTGCTTGCCTTCTCCATCCGAATCTTATATCCAAATGATTCATATAGACTATATAAATCCCCTCTATACAATTCGTTTTTTTTGAAGTCACGAAGAAAACCAATAGCATTCGATCCCAAAATGTTCACAATCATATTCGCTGCAGTCCGACGGATGTCATCATTGGCGGATGTGCTTTTTAACTCCAAATATGGAAGGGCAGACGGGTCTTTTGTATACCCCATGAATCCTATGAGTATCCCGCAATATCGCATGACCGCCGCAGCTTCTTCTTTGTTTGTGAGGCTTCCCGACTCCAGCATGGCAAACCCCTCCTCAGCGACCGTTTGGGCCACGCCCACCATATTGCTGACCGGTATCCTGTGTTCTTTCGCGTATGCGAGCAACATGTCCTCTGTTCGCGGCAACCGGTAATCTCGGGGAATTCGCATCAGTCCCACGGCCACCACTGTCCGCAAGTCATGTTTCCCGTCATATACCTCCCAGTGCGGCACCGTATTTGTGACCGGCCAGCCGGACGGCCATCCAAACACAGAAGAGGCAAGCAGCGTCGCCACCGCCAACCAGATATTGCACACTAACTGTTTCATTCTTTCACTCCTTTCTCATTGATGGCAGGGCTGCCGATTGCCCATGCTGTTCAACCCGACGGGAGCCAAACTTTGCTCCCAAACATCGATTACGACATCCCCTTCGAAAAGAGGCGGCAGGCGATCAAACCATGTGCCGTAGACCGACCCCAGAGGGATGTCGCATGTCGTCGTGATGGTGGGGTCCTCATAGCCCATCATCAACAACCGGTAGGTGATCAAATATGCCTGTAGCAAATCAGGGGGGTAATAACCCGCGCCCCAGTCCTGCGGGAGACGATCCGCCGTGACGGGGCCTGTGACAACTCTTTCAAGTGTGTTCGACACCGACCGATACGGATAAATATCCAGCAGTCCGCACGCATGGCCGATCTCGTGGGCCAAAGTTCTCTCCGAGATGCCGCTCCTCAAAACAATCCCCTGCGTGTCTTCAAGTCCCAAAAGACTCCCAGCTATAGTCCCATCAATATAAAAATCTCGGACAAAATAAAGCTCTATGCCGCCTGTCGCCGTCTCGATATTGCGTATGGACTCCAATTCGCCGGACCAGCCATTGGTAAAGTCAATATCCAGCCATTCCTCGCAATTCGTATATTGAATCGCTCCGTTCACATGGAAGGTCATGGCGCACTGCTTGAAGATCGCGTTCACCCCGCTCAGCAGTTCCTGCACGCGGCCTTCGGAGCAAGCCGCGTTATTCCCGTTATCATCCCGGACAATCCACACCGTGACCGGAACCGTTTTAGGATCGAGCACCATCCCCGCAATGCAGGGATTGGCGGGGAAGTTCACCCCTTCCAGCTCAACCTCGAGCTTGAACGCGCCCTCAGTGCTTCCGCCCTTCACGGCGACCAGACGCCCCGTGTTGCGGTTCCCAACAAACGACACATCCCCGGAGACCACGCTCCAAGATATTTTGTCGTCAGGGAAAAGAGAGGTTGGCTCGACATTGATCTTGTAATATCCGATCCCGCCGGTCGCTATGCCGCAGGGATTATAGACTTCCGGACTGTTTTCAGTTGTAACGGGTTCCAAGGTGACCGCAACCGCCGTCATCTTCAGCAAGGCCTCGCAGGAAATGCCCGACGCCGCGCCCGTACCCTGGAATGAGAGCGTCAGGACGGCCTCACCGGGACCCTCCGCCTGAACCAGGACGGTCTCCAGCGTGGAGCCGGGCGGAAAGGCGACGGCGTTGCTCTCGCCGCCGCG
>DUPH01000028.1 GCA_012838435.1 Lentisphaerota bacterium
CCTGAGACCACAGCTTTGCGAGTCCGCTTCCGACGTGCCGAGGCCTCTATTTCTTCGCCGGGCGGGGCGGCAGGGGAGCGTCGGGGGCACGTTTGACCGAGCAGTGCAGGTGCGGGCCCGAGGTGCGGGGGGTCTCGTACAACACAAAATCGAAGCCGGCTTGCCAGCAGAGTTTGGCCAACTCACTCAGGCTCATGCCCTCGCACGTCAGGTCAATCGCGCGGCCCTCGCAGTGTAGCGACCGTGCCATGTGGATACGGTTTTTGGCGGCGTGCCGGAAGGCGTCCTGTACCTTGAGTTTGCCTTTTTTCTGCTCTACTAGATTGACTAAGCGCCGCAGCGGCACCTCCATGGCGCGGTGGATCAGGTGGTCGTCCTCGTCGTCATCGTCTTTGGCGTGGTCGCTTTCAAACCAGACGCGCGGATCTTCAAACCGCATCAAGTCGCGTTTGGGATCGAACGTCGCCAGGTCAATGGGACCCGAAGCGTAAATCTCTTTGCCGCGCGGCATATTGGAGTCCGGCGGGAATGCGGCCGGTGCCTCGCGTACCGGACGGTGCAGGTCGGGCGCTGGTTCCGTGCTCGGCGTTTCTACCTTCGGTTTCGTCTCCGCCGTCTGGTCGTCGGGCGCTGGCTGTCCCTTACGGCAGCCCTCCATGCTGGCACAGATCAGCAAGCCGCCGACGCAGGCTACAACAGCTACACCCATCGCCCACTTCATCCATATCTTGAACGCATTCGGTTCGCTGAAATCCCGGAACGTTTCTGGCCGGGGAATCTTTTTCAAAAAAGGCATCGTCGCTATACTTCCTCTCTCTCCTTTTCTTCAAATACGGGTTCGGCGTCGGCTGATTCATTGTCGCCCAAAATCTCCTTCACGGCGTCGGTCGGCTCTGGCGCTGCATCAGGGGTCGCCTCGTCGCGTGCTGCGAACAGCGGGGTTTCCTCAACGGCGTCTCTGTCAGACTTTTTCTTTCTCGTATGAGCGGCCTTGCGTTCGCTGGGCTTCGAGCGCTGCAACGTGGGATCCAACTCGTTCAGCTCTTTGAGACTGCTCAAGCCGAAGTGATTCAAAAAGCTCGCGGTCGTGCCGTAAAGGAAAGGACGCCCGGGCAACTCGCTGCGCCCGACAATGCGGATCAGATGCAACTCCATCAGCGCTTTCACGACATGGTCAACCGACACGCCGCGAATCGCTTCGATCTCCGACTTGGCGACCGGCTGCCGGTACGCGATGATCGCGAGCGTCTCCAGCGCCGGACGCGACAACGTGTTCGGGCGGTCCTGCTTCAGCAAGTTACGCACCCAGCGTCCGCAGCTCGGCTGCGTCTGATAGCGGAACCCGCCGCCGATCTCCGCTACTTCAACGCCCAATTCCAGACGTGACAGCTCCTTAGCGATGCTCTCAATGGCATCGCTGATCTCGCGCGGCGAAGCTTCAGCGAACAGCGAGGCCGTTTCGCTCTCCTCGCCCTCTTGCTCCGCCACGCTCTTTAGGCAGGTGCGGATCTCTTCGACCGTAAGCGGATGGTCAGCGCCGAAAAGCAGCGCGCCGACTACCTGTTGCAGACTCGATGCCAACGGCAGTTTGACCTTTTCAGGATTCGACATGCTCGGCTCCTTCGTTTGATGTCGGTAGCAGCGGCTTGCCCGCGGCATCCTCTATCGGCAAAATCAGAATTTCGTGAAACGCGGCGTTCTGCTGGATCCGGATCTGGCGCAAACGCAGCAGTTCCAGCAACGCCAGAAAAGTGGCGATCACCTCGTTGCGGTGCGACTCGGGATTGAAGAGCTTGGAAAACTCCAAGCGACGCTGGTCGCGCAACTTCGTGCTGATCACCTCCATCTTGTCCGGGACCGACCAGAGGATCGGTTCCAGATGCCCGAACGGTTCGGCCGGTGCACGCGACAGCACTTCTTGGAAGGCGGTCAGTAGGTCGAAAAGCCCGATGTCGCCGAGTGCCTGACCGACATCAACCGAGGTTTTTTCAAACACCGGCCTGTCGCCGCCGAATGTGAACACCTCATGCTGCAGCGCCTCGAATTCAAGCAGGCGGTCAGCGGCGTCCTTGAACTTCTTGTACTCGACGAGTTGGCGCACCAGATCCAACCGCGGGTCGATCCATTCCTCGTCAAGCGGCTCGTCGGTGGAACGCGACTCGACCGGCAGCAGCATCCGGCTCTTGATCATCATCAGCGTGGCGGCCATGACCAGAAATTCGCCGGCGATGTTGAGATCCAGAATACGCATGACGTCGAGATACGCCATGTACTGCGCCGTGATCCGCTCAATCGGGATATCGTAGATATCGACCTCTTCGCGCCGAATCAGATAGAGCAGGAGATCGAGAGGCCCTTCAAACACCTCCAGATCGACCTTGTAGTCGTCGGCCAACAATGCATCAAGTGCCATCGTTCAGGCTCTTCCTGCGAGCGACGACAGCCCTACCGCGTCGCGTGCGCGATCCAAAGTCTTGGTAGCTTCTGCGCGTGCGCGTTCGGCCCCTTTACGCAGCACCTCTTCCACATAGTCGGGATTGGCCTGCAACTCAGCCCGGCGCGCGCGGAACGGCTCGAAGGTCTCTTCAAATATCGCGGCCAATGCCTTTTTGGCGTGACCATATCCGTAGTTCCCGCCGCGATAGTTGGCTTCCATCTCCTGCCGTTGCGCGTCGCTGGCGAAGAGTTTGTAGAGCGCGAACACGTTGCAGGTCGCCGGATCCTTGGGGTCTTCAAGCCCCTTACTGTCGGTGACGATCCTCATGATGCGCGCCTTGGTCTCTTTTATGTCGCCAAAGAGCTCGATCGTGTTGCCGTAGCTCTTCGACATCTTCTGCCCGTCCAGTCCGGGCACCACCGCCACCTCGTCCGGAATCGAGGGCTCCGGAATCGTGAAAACCTCGCCGAACTCGTTGTTGAATTTGATGGCGATGTCGCGCGTGACCTCGACGTGCTGCTTCTGGTCGCGTCCCACCGGCACCACATTTGATTGGTAGAGGAGGATGTCCGCCGCCATGAGCACCGGATAGGCGAACAGCCCGTGTGACGCTGCGATGCCCCTAGCGGTTTTGTCCTTGTAAGAGTGGCAACGCTCCAGCAGCCCCATAGGCGTCACGATCGAGAGCAGCCATGTCAGTTCGTGTACCTCCGGAACGTCGCTCTGACGGAAGAAAACCGTGCGCTCCGGATCAAGTCCGCAGGCCAGAAAGTCGAGCGCGACGTCCCAAGTGCCCTGCATGAGCTGTTCGCGGTCATGCAGAGAGGTCAGCGCGTGATAGTTCGCAATAAAAAGATACGCCTCGCCCTGCTCTTGAAGTTGCAAGGCAGGTCGCATCATGCCGAAATAGTTTCCTAAATGCAGTTTGCCCGAGGGCTGGATACCCGATAAAATCCTCATGGTTTCGTCGTCCGTCAAAAGAGTTAAAAAAGAGCGTCGAGTATACCCTGACCGCCCTGCAGAAACAAGGACGCTTTCAGGAGATGGACCTTGTTTGTTCGCCACTAATACGGCACAATATCGCCGTACAAGGGAAACGATAACTTTTGAGCTACCAAAGGAGAGTGTCGGCGTGGCGCGAAATGTTTTGCTGTGGATCGTTTGTGGGGTGTGGCTGGCAGGGACGGCGTGGGGACAGGGAGAACGCAGGCTGTCGCTTGATGACTACCGCGACCGCATGAAGGGCGGTTGGATCGGGCAGATCATCGGTGTGGCGTGGGGCGCGCCGACGGAATTCAAGTTCAACGATGTGATCATCCCGCAAGAAAAGGTGCCGGTCTGGAAGCCGGAAATGATTAACCATGCCTTCGGGGAGGACGATCTCTATGTGGAAATGACCTTCTTGCGCTCTCTGGAGCAGTACGGTCTGGATGTGGATATCCGTCAGGCGGGCATCGATTTTGCCAACAGCGAGTACCAACTCTGGTGCGCCAATGACGCAGGCCGCAGGAATCTGCGCAGGGGTATCGCACCGCCGGATTCGTCACACCCGCATTTCAACTCCCGCCCGAATGACATCGACTACCAGATCGAGGCGGACTTCGCCGGGCTCATCTCGCCCGGGATGCCGGCCTCGGTCATCGCGTTGGGCGAGAAGTTCGGTCGGCTCATGAACTATGGCGACGGTGTGTACGGGGGCCAGTTTATGGGCGGGATGTATGCCGAGGCGTTCTTTGAGAGCGACCTGCACAAGGTCATCGCGGCAGGACTGGCCTGCATTCCTGCCGACAGCCAATATGCCGAGATGGTGCGCGACTTGGTGAACTGGCATCGTGAGGCGCCGCAGGACTGGACGCTCGCTTGGCAGCGCTGCCTGCAGAAATACCGCAAGGATCCGGCGTATCAAAAAGCCTCCAACGGCGCGATTGATGTGAAGATCAACGGCGCGATGGTTCTGCTCGGGCTGCTGTACGGACGCGGGGATATGGAACAAACGGTGGTGATCTCCATGCGCGGCGGCTATGATTCGGACTGCAATCCGTCGAGCGCTGCGGGCGTGGTCGGCACGATGATCGGCTTCTCTAAGCTGCCCGCCCACTACACAAAGGAACTGAAGCTCGAACCGAAGTTTTCCTATACCGCCTACAACGTGCCGGCGCTGCTGGATGTTTGCGAACGTCTGGCACGGCAGACGGTGGTGCAGCAGGGCGGACGGATCGAACGCGACGCGGATGGCAAGGAGTGGTTCGTGATCCCTGTCCGTCCGGCACAGCCCGGTCCGTTGATGTTGAGCTGGGCGCCCGGCCCGATCGCAGGTTCGCGCTTTACGGAGGAAGAGTACGCGAAAATCCGCTTCAAGGCGCATCCTGCGGATGTGGGGGGCGACGATCCGACCCGTCGTGTGCAGGGGGCGTTGGACGCCCTGCTGCCCGGCTGGACGTGTACGCCCAACGGGAAGGACATGGAGCCCGGCTACCGCGCCGAGTATCTGGGCCGGCAGCATGTGGTGATGACCCACCCGCTAGACAAGACCACGGGCGTCACGCTATCGAAGGCCATCGCCGTACCGAAGGATGGCGTGCCGAAGCTCGACGTGCTGCTCGCAAACCATGATCGCGGTGATTTCACCTTTATCGCGCGGGTTGACGGTCGTGAAGTCATCCGTAAAAAGATCGAAGGCCCGCCCGCATGGCAGACAGTCTCGATCGACCTTGCTACCTTTGCCGGCCAGACGGTGACGGTTGAACTGGTGAACCAGCCTGACGGTTGGTCGTGGGAGGCGGCCTATTGGGGCGGCGTGGAGATCAGGAATGCTAAACGGTGAGCGTCGGATGTCTGACGCCGGGCATTGGAAACGGACAGGAGGAAGGATGAAGCGGATTGTTGTTGTGGGTAGTACCAACACCGACATGGTGGTGAAGGCGGCGCGGATCCCAGCGCCGGGTGAAACGATCTTGGGCGGACGCTTCCTGATGAACCCAGGGGGCAAGGGAGCGAATCAGGCCGTGGCTGCGGCGCGTCTGGGCGCTGAGGTGGTCTTTATCGCAAAAGTCGGCGATGATCTGTTCGGCCGCGAGGCGAAGGCGCTCTTCGCCAAAGAGAACATCTGCACGGATTACGTGCTGACCGATCCGTCCGAGCCGTCTGGCGTCGCGCTGATCATGGTGGATGCCAAAGGTGAAAACTGCATTGCGGTGGCGTCGGGTGCGAACGGAACTCTGATGCCCGAGGACATCGAAGGGCTGGAGGGCGTCATCGCCCAGTCCGATCTGCTTTTGATGCAGCTTGAGACGCCGCTGGAGACGGTTCGATATGCGGCTGATGTGGCTGTCAATCTGGGCGTGCCGGTTATTTTGAATCCCGCGCCTGCGTGTGAACTGCCGTCCGATCTTTATGACTGTCTTGAGGTCATCACGCCGAATGAGAGCGAGGCGGAACTGCTGACAAACATCAAGGTCACGGACGAGGCGAGCGCCGAGGCGGCCGCCCGGGTGCTGTGTGACAAGGGCGTGCTGAATGTCGTGATCACGATGGGTGCCAAAGGCGCATACGTTTTCGACGGGGAGGACGGTGTCATGGTCCCGGCTTTTAAGGTCGAGGCGGTGGACACCACGGCGGCGGGCGATGTCTTTAACGGTGCGCTGGCCGTGGCGTTGACGGAGGAGTTGGAACTGGAGGAGGCGGTGCGCTTTGCGTCGAAGGCGGCGTCGATTTCAGTGACACGCATGGGGGCGCAGGCGTCTGCGCCGAGACGGGAGGAGTTGGTTGGTTAGAAGGAGGTAGGTATGTTTTTCGTTGAGAATTATGCGGTGGCGGTGATCTTCTGCGTGGTGACGATGCTGTGCTGGGGATCGTGGGGCAACACACAGAAACTGTCGGCGAGCAAAGCGTGGAAGTATCAGTTGTTTTACTGGGATTACGGACTGGGCATTCTGCTCAGCTCGCTGTTGATCGCGTTCACGCTGGGCAGCATAGGGTCGCAAGGCCGCAGTTTTCTTGCTGACATTCGCCAGGCTGAGATGAATCATCTCGCGTTGGCTTTTCTCGGCGGCGTGCTGTTCAATCTGTCGAACATCCTCTTGGTGATCGCGATTGATCTGGCGGGGCTTGCCGTGGCATTCCCGATAGGCGTCGGGCTGGCGCTGGTGCTGGGCGTGATCCAGACCTATTGGTTCAACCCCAAAGGCGATCCTGTGCTGTTGTTCACGGGCGTCGGTCTGGTGACGCTGGCCATCATCTTCAACGCGCTGGCTTACAAGAAACGTGCCGCAGCCGACGAGAGCCGTCCGCAAGGAGAGGGAACCGGTCTCGGCCTCGTGATTTCGGTGATAGCTGGTGTGCTGATGGGCGCGGGGTTCTTCGGGCTGGTTTCAAGGGGCATGGTCAAGAACTTCGCGCAACCCGAAGCGGGCCTGATGACGCCGTACACGGCGCTGGTGGTGTTTGCCGTCGGCCTGTTTGTCTCAAACTTCATTTGGAATACGATTGCTTCGCTCAAGCCGGTGCGGGGGGAGCCGGTGCCACTCTCATCCTACTTCAAACTGGGCAGTCCGCGGCTGCATGCGGTCGGCATCCTCGGCGGCACGATCTGGAACATCGGCATGGCGCTGAGCCTGATCGCTTCGGGCAAAGCGGGGGCTGCCATTTCGTACGGCCTCGGTCAGGGTGCCACGCTGGTGGCCGCCTTGTGGGGCATCTTGATCTGGAAAGAGTTCAAGGGCGCGCCGAAAGTTGCGCATCAGTTGAATACCGCCATGTTTATCCTTTTTGTGGCGGGGCTGGCGCTGATTATTCGGGCCGGTGCATGATTCAGGGGGAGGACCGCGATGGCGCGCCGTGCCCAACATGTTGCCTTGGTGCTCAGCCTTAACAAGCGCTTCGATCGCAAGGTGATCGAGGGCGTGACCCGCTTCGTGCATGAGTCCGGCTCGTGGAGCGTGTTTCTGGAGGATGATCCCACCGCCAAGATTCCCGATTTCAGACGCGGTCATTTCGACGGGGTTATCGCCGACCTGGATGATCCGCGCATACCACGGCAGGTGGCCGGACTCACGATGCCGGTCGTCGGCATCGGCGGCATCGAATCCAACTGCTCGCTCAATCTTACGGTCTCCACTGTCGGCACTCACAACCGCAAGATCGCGGAGTTGGCGGCCGATTACCTGATGCGGTTCGGCCTGCACAGTTTCGGGTACTGCGGGGTGCCGGCGACCACCATCGATCCGTGGAACCGCGAACGCCAAGAGACCTTCGCGCAGCGGGTGGAGGCCCAGGGGCACGCCTGCTCTGTTTTCAGCGCGCGCTATAAGCCGTCGCACAGTTGGGAGCAGTTGCAGGAGGCGATCAGGGCTTGGCTCGACCCGCTGCCCAAGCCGGTCGGCGTGTTGGCCGCGAACGACATGCGGGCGCGTCATGTGCTGGAGGCGTGCCGCCGCTTCGGCTTCAGCGTGCCCGATGATGTCGTCGTGCTGGGGGTCGACAATGACGAATTGATCTGCGAACTGGCAACGCCGTCGCTTTCCAGTATCGTGCAGGGGACTGAGGAGATCGGTTATCGCGCCGCGCGGTTGCTCAACGCACTCATGCACCGCCGCAATCAGCAGGTCACTCATATCTTGGTTGATCCCGTTACGATTGTGGAACGCGCATCGACGGATCTGATCGCGACATCGAATCGGGTGGTGGCAGATGCGCTGCGTGTGATCCGCCAGCAGGCGTGTGACGGGATCGGTGTGTCTCAGGTTGCAAGGGCGATCGGCGTCTCGCGTTCCACGTTGGACACCCATTTCAGGCGGGAGGTGGGGCGCAGCGTCCACAATGAGATCTTGCGCGTTCGGGTCAATACCGCCCGGACGCTGCTCGCCACCACCGATCTGCCGCTGGGCGAGATCGCCCGGCGCGCGGGGTTCTGTCATGCGCAATATCTTTCGTCCATTTTCAGGCGCAAGTGTGGTCAAACGCCCGGAGATTATCGACGCCGAGCCCGGTAGGGACGGCGCTAAATTTGTTTGATTTTACACTCAATTTGTGCAAAAACGCAATGGCGCCCAAGGAGCGGACATGTCATACTTGATATTGGTACGGGGTGAACTGTTCGCCTTGACCGCTAAACGGTAATGCGCGGCGCAAGCTCGCACAAACACGGGAGGAGCATCGATGGCACGGATTCATATTGGACTGAATACGGAGTTTTCACGTAGTAGCGACAAACCGTTCGACTGGGCGGTGAAGGCTACCGCCGAGATGGGGTACAAGTACATCGAGCCGATGCTGCATTTCGGCCGCGAATTGATGTGCATGGCCGGCTATTTTCACACGGTCTCGATGTTCGATGACCCCTACTGCATGAAGGAACTGTGTGACGCGGCGGGTCTGACCATTTCCGGCTTTCAGGCGCACGGGCCGTTGTGCCGTCCGGAAGTGCACGGCGAGTACATCAAGATGGCGGTCCGCGTCGCCGGCGAGATCGGTGTGCCGGTGATCAACACCGACGAGGGCAAGAAGGCCAAGTGGACGACGGAGGAGGAAGATTTCACGCTGATCCGGTACACGTTGCAGGAGGCCGCTTTCATCGCTGAGCGCCGTGGCGTGAAGATCGGTTTGGAGCCGCATTCGCAATACTCCAAAACGCCGGAAGGCTTGGATCGCATTTACAATTTGGTGAAGTCGCCCTCGATCGGCATCAACATGGACACCGGCAATGCGTACCTCTCCGGTTCGGACCCGTACGCCTGGCTGGAGAATGTCGCTCCTCGGCTGGTGCATCTGCACGCCAAGGACATCTCGATCCAGCATTCGGATGCCGAGCGTGGCAAGGTGACCGGCACACCGGTGGGCTGCGCCTGCGGCGAGGGGGTGTTGGACTGGGAGCGTATTATCCGGATCGTCAAGGAGAAGTGCCCGCGCGATATCGTCTTTTCGGTCGAGTGCGGTACGCCGGATCAGGCGTCCAAGAGCTTGGACCATTTGAGCAATTTGGTGTAAACAACGTTGCGTCGATGAACGACGCGCTTATCAACGTGGTGGTGGCCACGCGAAGTGGCCACCATCACGGGAGTCGGAGAGATGAGCATCAAACACATTGCTGTCGGGGTTTTCTTATCTGGGCTGGCCGTCGCGGGCTGGACGGCGGAACTGTGGATAGGCGCGGCGGAGGCTGATATCACGCCGGACCGTCCGGTGGCTTTGGACGGCAACACCACCGGTCCGATCTCACAGGGAGTCAAGAGCCGGATCAAGGCGGAGGTGCTGGCTCTGGAAGCGCGCGAGCAGGGCAAGCCGATGGATGCCGCGATTCTGATCGTATGTGATTTGGTCCGGATCAGACCGGGCGTGCAGGTCGCTTTCCGTAACCATGTGGCGACGCATCTGCCGGGGTTTGATACGCGTAAACTTTTTCTGGCCGCGACACATACGCACTGCGCCCCGGTTACTGATCAAGAAGAGTATGACGATTACGGCGATGCCATGCAACCGAAGGAGTATGTGTCCTTTCTCTTCGAACGCCTGACGGAGGCCGTGGTCAAGGCGTGGCAAGAACGTCAACCCGGAACGTTCGCTTGGGGACTTGGACATGCTGTGGTCGCGCAGGGGCGGCGTGTCGTGTACGAAGACGGTTCAGCCGTGATGTACGGCGATACGAGGCGTGCCGATTTCAGTCATCTGGAGGGGTGGATCGATCATGCGGTGGATGCCCTTTTCTTTTTGGACACCGACAAGAAAATGAAGGCGGTCGTTCTGGCGGTGCCGGCGACGGCACAATGTGAAGACGGACGCCAAATCGCTGCCGACTACTGGCACTGGGTGCGGGAGGGGGTGCGCCACCAGCACGGTCAGGGCGTGGTTGTGCTGGGTTTTATCGCGCCCTCAGGGAATCAGATTCCGCGCGCTATGTTACGCAGGACCGCAGAGGATCGCATGTTGAAACTGAAAGGCGTTTCGCGGCCACAAGATCTCGGGGGACGGATCGCGCGGGCAGTAGATGAAGTGTGGCGTTTCGCGACCAAAGACGTGCGGTCGGATATTGCTTTTTTGCACCGTGTGGAGAGTTTTGACCTGCCGGGACGCAAGGTGACTGAAAATGAGTATCGTGCGGCGAAAAAAAGGCATGATGAATTGGTCGCGAAAAAGAAGCTCGTGGGGGGCGACTACTGGGAGAAACGCCGGTTCGCAAAGACGCTGGCGCGCTATGAGGCGCAGCAGCGTGCCGATCCGGTGTTCACGGTCGAGATGCATGTCATCCGCCTCGGGGATGTTGTGATCGCCACCCATCCTTTTGAGCTCTACCCCGAATATGGCGCGCGCATTCAGAGCCGCAGCATCGCCGGGCAGACGGTATTGGTCTCATTCTCAAGCCCGCTGGAGTGCGGCGGTTACCTGGCCACGCGCGATGCGGAGAAGGCGGGTGGCTACAGCGCCTTGGTCGAAAGCTGCCCGGTCGGGCATGAGGGCGGTAAAATCTTTGTGGAGCGGACGCTCGCAGCGATCCGGAACGTGTTTGGGAAAAAGTGACGATGGCGCGTGGTCTTCAGAGACAGGGTGTTTGGGCGGTGTTGGCGGTGATGCTGGCCGCGGGTGCGCTCGGTGACACGGTGGCGCGCACTGCGTTCGAGGCTGCGTTCGTGAAGGAGCGCGCGCCTGAACCGGCACCTCCATTGCGTATCGTGTTAATGGCGGACAAGAAGGATCACGGTCCGGTCGGCAACGGGCTGCATGACTATCCGCTGTGGCAGGAGCGCTGGGCGTTGTTGCTCGGCGGGCGTGCCGCCTCCGACGCCGTCCAGATCAATCTTCATGGTCCGGCGATTGCGGACGCCGCATTGGAGGAGGGCGCGCCGGGGGTCTCGGTTGAGTGCGCGACGGGCTGGCCGACGGATCAGCAGTTCGCGACGGCGGATGCGATCGTGGTCTTCTGTTATCTGCCGTGGAACGACGTGCGTAAAAAGCAGGTGGGCGCGTACCTCGCTCGCGGCGGCGGGCTGGTTGTGATACACTCAGCCACGTGGACCCAGCCGAAGGCCGATCCGGCGGTGGCCGAATTGTTGGGCGTGGGCGGCTTCACGCACTATCGGCACGGTGTGATCAACGCGCGTGTCGTGGCCAAGGAGCATCCGGTTTGCCGTAACCTGCCGGATGTGTTGCGCTGGGATGATGAGATTTACTGGCCGCCGTTGTTTCCGGCGGCCCGCGAAGGGGTGACGGTACTGGCCGTTTCGGATGAAAACGACAAGGACACCGCCGCCCGCCAGCCGCAACCGGTCTTCTGGTGTTATGAGACCGGGCGGGGACGTGTTTTCGGCTGTGTGCCGGGGCATCGGACGGCCACGTTCGATGATCCTTGGTTCCGGCTTGTGGTGTTGCGTGGGATCGCTTGGGCAACCGGCGGTTCACACTTCAGGTTTGATAGACTCGCGTCGCGCGGTGCGCGGCTCGACTAATTGGTGACAGAGTAAACAAAGGAAGGGCAAAGAATCATGCAGAAGCTTGACAGACGGACGTTTCTTAAGGGAGCGGCTTGGGGTGCGGCGGTACTCGCTGCGCCGACGATCATTCCGGCGACAGCCTTCGGCGCCAACGAGCGGATCGCGCTCGGGTGCATCGGCGTGGGCGGCATGGGCACCGGTAACATGCGCAACTTCTTGGCTGCTGGCAACTGCCGCGTGGTTGCGGTCTGCGACGTGCAGCGCGACAGGCGCGAACGTGCTAAGAAAACGGTGGATGAGAAGTACGGTGACACCGGCTGCGCCATGTACAACGATTTCCGCGAGCTGCTGGCACGCAAAGACATCGACGCAGTGATGATTGCTGCGCAGGATCACTGGCACTCGTTGATCGCCACCGCTGCCGCCAACGCCGGTAAGGACATGTACTGCGAGAAGCCGACCGGCGTGTGCGTGAACGACGGGTTCGCCATCCGTGCGGCGCTGCGCAAAAACAAGCGCGTGTTCCAGTCGGGCATGTGGCAGCGTTCGCTCGGTAACTTCAGGCAGGGATGCGAGTTGGCGTTGAACGGCTACATCGGCAAGATCACCGAGGTTCAGGTGGCGGTGCCCGCCGGGAAGAGTTTTCAGCCCAAGTACAAGGGGCCGTTTGAGCCGCAGCCGGTACCGGACGGTTTCGACTGGGCTATGTGGCTCGGTCCCGCGCGCTTCAGCCCGTTCAATCAGGCTCGGATCACGTATCCCGACTGGTATCTGCATAATGACTATTGCGAGGGGTGGACCACCAACTGGGGTGTGCATCACCTCGATATCGCGCATTGGGGCTGCCCGCAACTCGGCAAGGGGTCGTTTGAGGTCGAGTGCAACGGTACCTACTATGTCAATCAGGGGTTCGGCGACAACATCGCGACTTGGAAGTCGACCTTTACTTACGAGAACGGTTTGAAGATGGTGTTCACGGATGCCACGCATCAGGCATGCGGCACGAAGTTCATCGGTGAGAACGGCTGGGTGTATGTGGATCGCGGCGACAGGATTGAGGCATCGGGCGAGCTGCTGCAGGTGCGGCCCAAGGCGGGCGACACGCGCCTGTTGCCGACCGACAGCATGTCCTTTGATGACGTCACCACGATCAAGACCAAGGATGGCGAGCGAGTCGGGTACAAGAATGTGAACCACGCCGAAGGGTTGCTGAACGGCATGCGCAGCCGCAATGAGCCGATCGCCGGCTTTGAAGCGACGCATGTGGCATCGACGCTGGGCATGATCGCGGGCATCGCGGCGCGTTTGCAGTGCAAGCTCAAGTGGGACTGGAAGACGGAGCGCTTCGTGGGCAATGACCTTGCCAATGCCATGCTGACGCGCCCGATGCACAACGGGTGGAAGCTGGAGGGGTGAGGGGAAGTTGATTAGTTCATTAGTGCGTTAGTGCATGAGTTTTTATCCACAGATGGACACAGATTATGAGGTTTTTTTGAGGGCAGGGCTCAGTTTGGCCATCTCACGCGAAGGCGCGAAGGATGGAGGGCGAGTGTCCCCACGAGCCGCCTTCCGCTGTGCGGAAGGATGGGAGGGACGAGCGTCGCTCGTCCGCGGGCAAGCAGACGCTTGCCCCTCCCTGCGCTTCGCACGCCCGATGATGAGCACTGCTCGGTTGTTTTACGCGAAGGCCAAGGTTTTTTGGGGCAACGCGTCCCTGACAAACTAATGCACTAATGAACTAATTAAACTGGGTCGCGGGCTGCGCCCGCGTTGGTTTTGAGGAGGTAACCATGAAGAGATGGATCACTTTTGTTGCGCTGGCGGCGGGAATCATTAAGGCGGGAATGGCCGCTGAGTTATGGGTCGGTGCGGCGGAGGCGGATATCACGCCGGATCAGCCGGTGGCGCTGACGGGGGGGCGCACCGGCCCGATCTCGCGCGGGGTGAACAGTCGGATCAGCGCGAATGTGCTGGCGATTGAAGCGCGCGAGGGCGACCGGGCGACTGACGCCGCCATCTTGGTCGCGTGTGACGTGTGTTCGATCCGTACCGGTATTCAGGCGCGTTTCCGCGAGCTGGTCGCACCGCGGCTGAAGGGCTTTGACATCAACAAACTGATTCTGACCGCGACACACACCCACAAAGGCCCCGCGCTGGATCAGGCGAATTACGATTCGTATGAAGGCGCGATGCAGCCAGACGAATACGTGCCGTTTATGTTCGAACGGATGGCGGATGCGGTGGTGCGCGCTTGGGAATCGCGGCAACGCGGGAGTTTGGCGTGGGGACTGGGATACGCGATGGTTGCGCAGAATCGCCGGGCGGTGTATGCGAACGGGTCGGCCGAGATGTACGGCAGAACCGACCGCGCGGAATGCCGGGGGCTGGAAGGCTACTCGGATCATGCCGTGGACTCGCTGTTTTTCTTGGACGAGGCAGGAGCGATGAAAGCGATAGCGGTGACGGTGCCGTGCCCGGCGCAGACCGACGAGCGCGGTCCTTGCGGTCAGCGTATCAGCGCCGATTTTTGGCACGATGTGCGTCAAGGATTGAAAGCCAAGCATGGCGAAAAGGTGGTTGTTTTAGGCTTTGTGGCACCGTCGGGCGACCAGTCGCCGCACCTGATGGTGCGTCACGCCGCCGAGACGCGCATGGACAAGCTGCGCAAGCTGTCGCGCACGCAGGAGATGGGCAGGCGTATCGTCGCTGCGGTTGAGGATACCTGGGAGACGGTGAAGGTGGATATCCGTACCGACGTCCCCTTCGCCCATCGTGTGGAGCGCTTCGATTTGCCCGAGCTTAAGTTGCCGGAGGCGGAGTATCTTAAAGCGAAGCGGGAGTACGATGCTCTGAACGCGAAGAAAGAATTGAAGGGGCCGGACTATTGGAACAAGCGCTGGAACGAGCGGGTGGTCAAACGGTTTGAGGCGCAGCGCAACGGTCCCACGTTCTATCCGGTCGAGATGCATGTGTTGCGGCTGGGGGATGTCGCGTTCGCAACCAACCCGTTTGAGCTGTTCACCGATTACGGCATGCAGATTCAGGGACGCAGTCCGGCACAGCAGACGGTGCTTGTGCAACTGGCCAGTTCGATCGCCCGCTCCTCTTATCTGGCGACATCGCGTGCGCTGGCGGGTGGCGGGTACAGTGCGGTTCCGCAATCGTGCGAGGTGGGGCCGGAGGGCGGACAGATGCTGGTTGAGCGGACCGTCGATGTGATCCGCCAGCTTTTTTCCAAGTGACTAACGCGGGCAAAGTTCATTAGTTAATTAGTGCATTAGTTTGCTACCATCCAAAACCTCCGTGTTCTCTGTGCCTCTGTGAGAGAAAACCCGAACCATGAAACACATGAAACTTCATGAAAATCAGGGACTCGCCTTAGCGTTCTTGGCGCCTTGGCGGTTCCAAAAAGCCGAGCCATACCCCCAAAAAACCTTAGTGCCCTTTGTGCCTTCGTGTGATAAACAACTTGTTTTTTATCGGTAAGACCTAAGCAAGGAGAAAAGATGACGAAACAGCGAGTTATAACTGCGGCCGTTGCGATGATGGCCGGTGCGGTTCTGGCCGCGCAGATGGAAGTCGGCGTGTGTGCGTATTCGTTTCGTAAGGTGACAGCCTTCGAGGCGATCGAAAAAGCGAAGGCGTGCGGCGCCGATGTGATCGAGTTGTTCTTCTGGCAGAAATTGAGTCCAGAACATCCGAACGTGACGCTCAACCAGCATTTGTCGGACGCACACATCGCGGCGCTCAAAGCCAAACTGGATGCGGTCGGGATCAAGGCCGTCAACGCCTACGTCGCGGATTTCGGCAAGACGGAAGAGGAGACGCGTAAGCTCTTTACGTTCGCGCAGAAGTTGGGGCTCAGAGGATTGACGGGTGAGCCGCCGGTGGATGCGCTGGATCGTGTCGAGCGCATGGTGAAGGAGACCGGCGTGCAGCTTTGTTTCCATAATCACGCCAAAAACAAAGACAAGCCGGCGTATCGGAATTGGGATCCGGAGTACTTGATGGGATTGATGAAAGATCGCGATCCACGTATGGGTTTTTCGGTGGATACTGGGCACATCTACCGTTCGGGCATGGATCCGGTCGCCTACCTGCGCGTGCTCGAAGGGCGCGTGCTGTCCATGCACCTCAAGGATGTGAAAGAGGCGGTCTATGGCAGCCCGGATGTGGTGTTCGGTCAGGGGATCGGTGACATCCCGGCCGTGATGGCGGAGTTGAAACGGCAGGGCTTCAAGGGCCATGTCGGTGTCGAATTTGATGTGGTGTCCGGGCAGGTCGAGCAGGACGTGAAGGCGTGTCTCGACGTGATCCGGAAGCATCGTTAATCAAGAAAAAGGAGTGAATATGGCTATCAGCAGAAGAGAGTTTCTTACACGCGCCTCGGTGGCGGCAGCGGCGATCAGTTTCCCGTCGCTGATTCCCTCCACGGCCTTTGGTGCCAACGATCGGATTGCGCTCGGGTGCATCGGCGTGGGTGATCGTGGTACGTTGAACATGCGCAACTTCATGGGCACCAATGCCTGTCGGGTGGTGGCGGTGTGCGACGCGCAGCGCGCCCGCATGGAGAAAGCCAAGGGGCTCGTCGATCAGAAATACGGCGATCAGGGATGCGCCATGATCGGTGATTATCGCGAGTTGTTGGCGCGCAAGGACATCGACGTTGTCATGATTGCCGCGCAGGACCATTGGCATTCGCTGATTGCCACTGCGGCCGCCAACGCCGGCAAGGATATGTTCTGCGAAAAGCCGACGGGCGTGTGCGTCAACGACGGTTTCGCCATCCGTGCGGCGATCCGCAAGAACAAGCGCGTGTTCCAGTCGGGCATGTGGCAGCGCTCGCTGGGTAATTTCCGCCAGGGCGCGGAACTGGCGTTGAACGGCTACCTCGGGAAGATCACCGAAGTCCAGGTCGCGGTGGAAGGGCCGCACTTCCAGCCCAAGTACAAGGGGCCTTATGATCCGCAACCGGTGCCCGAGGGCTTTAACTGGGCGATGTGGCTGGGACCGGCGCGTTTCAGCCCGTTCAACCCCGGCCGCGTGGCCTATCCGGACTGGTACCTGCTCAACGACTACTGCGAGGGCTGGACCACGAACTGGGGCGTGCATCACCTTGATATCGCGCACTGGGGCGTGCCCGCGCTCGGCACGGAGTCGTTCGAAGTAGAGTGCAGCGGCACCTACTATACGAACAAGGGCTTTGCGGATAACATCGAGACGTGGAAGGCAGTCTTCACCTTCGCCAGCGGTCTCCGCATGGTGTTCTCCGATGACCGACAGCAGCCACGCGGCACGAAATTCATCGGTGAGAAGGGCTGGGTTCATGTCAATCGCGACGACCAGATCACCGCATCGTCTGCGGATCTTCTGACAATCCGCCCGAAAGATGGGGACAAGCGCCTGTTGCCGCCGGACTGTAAGATAGACGACGTCACGACCCTCAAGACCAAGGACGGTGAGCGCGTCGCCTACAAGAGAATCGATCATTGGGGCGGACTGTTGGATGCCGTGCGCAGCCGCAAGGAGACGATCGCGGGTATCGACGCGACGCACGTGGCTTCGACGCTGGGTATGATCTCGGGCATTGCCGCGCGCTTGCAACAGAAGCTCAAGTGGGATTGGAAGACAGAGCGCTTCGTGGGCAATGACCTTGCCAACGCCATGCTGACGCGCCCGATGCATAACGGGTGGAAGCTGGAGAGGTGAGGGGAAGTTGATTAGTTCATTAGTGCGTTAGTGCATGAGTTTTTATCCACAGATGGACACAGATTACGCAGAGTTTTTTTGGGGTCAGGGCTCAGTTTGGCCATCTCACGCGAAGGCGCGAAGGCTGGCGGGCGAGTGTCCCCACGAGCCGCCTTCCGCTGCGCGGAAGGATGGGAGGGACGAGCGTCGCTCGTCCGCTGGCAAGCAGACGCTTGCCCCTCCCTGCGCTTCGCACGCCCGATGATGAGCACTGCTCGGTTGTTTTACGCGAAGGCCAAGGTTTTTGGGGGCAACGCGTCCCCAGACAAACTAATGCACTAATGAAC
>DUPH01000029.1 GCA_012838435.1 Lentisphaerota bacterium
GCCGTAACGGTTGCGGCGCGGCTGCCGCCGCAGGAGCTGCGGGCGCGGCTGCCACCGCAGGGGCCGCAGGCTTCAAGCGGACGGTAATCGGACGCGGCGCGTTGGCCGCCGCACCGGCGGGGGTCACTGCCGCCTGACCCTCCGGCTTGTCAAGTGGTGACACCTTCGGGGGAATTGCTCCTTGGTTAACTTGATCCTGTTCTGCCATGACTTGTGCCTCCGTAACAGGCAACAGCCGTTTATACGGCCATTACCTCCGCTTCTTTGTTTTTCAGTTCTTCGTCAATCTTTGCGATGTGGTTGTCCGTGGCCTTCTGCACCTCGTCCAAGCCCCGGTCGCGCTCGTCTTCCGTGATTTTCCCATCCTTCTGCAACGCCTTGACCGCATCGTTACCGTCGCGGCGCACGTTGCGGACCGCAATACGGGCCTCTTCAGCTTGGCGCTTGGCCACCTTGACGATCTCTTTGCGGCGCTCCTCGTTGAGTTCGGGGATCGGGACACGGATCACGCGACCGTCGTTGCGCGGGGTCACGCCGAGATTGGCCGCGAGAATCGCTCGCTCGATATCCCCCAGCGCCGTGGGGTCAAACGGGCTGATCACGATCAGGCGCGGCTCCGGCGTTGAGATGTTCGCGAGATCGCGCAGGCGGGTCGGGGTGCCGTAGTAAGTGACCTGCACGCCATCCACCAAAGCGGGCGACGCCTTGCCGGTGCGCAGGCCAGCGAACTGATCCTTCAGCACCTTGAGCGAATTACCCATCTTGTCGGCGGTGTCCAGCAATACTTCATCCAGTGTGTCCATCGTCTCTCTCTCCTGATCTATCCGATCTGCGTCTTGTCGCCCACCAGTGTGCCGATGGCCTCACCGCAGACGATCCGCTCCAGTGCATCCTCATCGTAAAAATCAAACACCACGATCGGGATCCGATTATCCATGCACAACGCGAAGGCCGCAGAGTCCATCACCTTGAGGCGCTTGTGCAAAGCATCCTCGTAGGTCACCTTCTCGTAGCGCGTCGCATTGGGGTCCAGATTCGGATCCGCCGTGTAAATCCCGTCCACCTTCGTGGCCTTCAGCAGCACCTCCGCCCCGATCTCACTGGCACGCAACGCTGCCGCCGAATCGGTGCTGAAATAGGGGTTCCCCGTGCCGCCCGCAAAAATCACCACGCGCCCCTTTTCCAAGTGCCGGAGCGCCTTGCGCTGAATGAAAGGCTCAGCCACCTGATGCATCTCGATGGCCGTCTGCAAGCGCGTCTCCAGACCCAGTTGCTCAAGCGCGTTCTGCATCGCCAGCCCGTTGATGATCGTGGCCAGCATGCCCATGTTGTCGCCAGTGACGCGGCTCACGCCCTTGGATTCACCCTTGAGCCCACGGAAGATGTTGCCGCCGCCCAGAACGATACCGATCTGCACGCCCAGCTCAGCGACCCGCGCTACGCGCCGCGCCATTGAAGCCAACGCATCCGGGTCGATACACTCTCCCGATGTGCGGTTTCCAAGGACCTCGCCGCTCAGTTTCAGCAAAATCCGCTTATACTTGACACTGCCACTCCGCCGCGTTTCCAGAAACGCCCCCTTTCAACCCATGATTTGAAACGAGAATAGCTTACCTAAACACCCTCGGAAGGTAAACCGCTTTTTTTAGTAAACATGAAACCGCCAAAGAAGGTGTGCGGACTCTTCGCCCTGCCAAACCGCACGATGAGCTGGTGGTCACCGGCCGTCAGCTTGACCCTCCGCTTGCCCATCGGAAGAGTCGGGTTACGGAATCCATAGCCGGAATCCCACGCGGCGGGCAAGCTCCATTCGGCGACCTTGACCCGATCCACCTCCAGTTGAACCACATCGTCTGGAATGGCGCTGAAGTCTTTGCCTTTCCTTCCGTAGTCAGGACGGTTCATGAACAGCTCGACGTCATACTCGCCGGATTTCACCACATGCACGCGGTAGGTCACCCATCGCGCGGTCACCGGAATCGCCGACTCGACGCTGTTGGCGATCTCTGTATTCCGCCAGGACGCTCTCGGATCCCCCTTGTCGGTGTTGTCTTGGAAGGCCGCGCCCCTCCCGCCCTCGTCGTAATGGCCCGCGACGATCCTGCCCGGGATGGTCTGGGGCTTGCCCTGATATGCGGTGCCCGTGTACTCGCGACCGGTGAGCACAGTGATCTGGAGCGGTGTCGACAAGCCGATCAGGCCGTCGCAATCCTTTGCCATGGCGATAATCGTGTTGTCGGCCTCGAAAAGGTTGGTCACGGTAAACGTCTGGTCGACAGAATGGCCGCGTTTCGCAAACAGCGACGTCAAGCGGGCTCCTCCCGATGCAGGCGCGGGCGCGGGCACATCCGCCTCGGCCCGGATGTAACCTGAAGAAAAAAGATAGACCTTCTTCACGGTGCCGTCACGATCGTCAGCGTGGACATGGAACGTCATCGGCTGGTCCTGCCGCCACTCCTCCGGTTTCCCGTCCAGTGTCACCGTGACTGCGGGCGCTGTTTTCTTCCCGTAGTCCTCCTCGTAGACCCGGACGTAATCGACCACCAGTTGGTCCGGAAACGTCGCGTCCTCCAAAAAGCCGTAGAAGGGAGGATGGCCGCCGTCCTTCTTCAACTTTTTGGGCGTCCGCAGACACTCGCTGATCCAGATCCTTTGCGGAACCGTGGTGATCGGAACCTCCCGGTAGTTCTGGCGCAACGTCTCCTGGCCGTCCACATAGAAGATGTGTTCCAGAGGCGTCCATTCCAAAGCCACGGTGTGCCATCCGCCGTACCGCTCCAGCGTCACGACTTTGCCTTTGGAGCAACGGGCGATATTTGTTCGCGACAGCATATCGTTGCCGCCGATCCCCTTGCCGTCGCCCTGATCCTTGTAGGTACTCAGCGACGCGGTGGCGTGGTAGCAGTGGCTGATGTCGTTTTTGACCTTCGGCTTGTAGAAATCCTCGAAAATATCGAACTCTTGCGGACTCTGGAACGTGTCAGTGCCTTCGCCGTACGGCACTCCCGAGAGCCAGACCGCCGTCCACCACCCCGGCTGGGTCGAGAACTGCACGCGGGTCTCGAAATACCCAAAGGCCTGCTCGAACGTCCGCGACTGGAGGCCATTGTTAAACCGGACCGTGCCGTCCGCATCCCGGGTCAGGCTGAGGACAAGGTGCCCCTTGCCGTCCAACGCACAGTTTTCGGCCGCGTATCGGGTCTGGAATCCGGGGTAGTCCCACTTCCCGTCCGGGGAAGCGTTCTGCCAGCGCTGCATGTCGATGGCCGTGCCATCGAACTCGTCGCTCCACACAAGCCTCCATTTCTTCCCCGCAGGCGGCCCCTGGGCGTCCACGCTTTTGATGACGGTCTCGCCCATCGACGCCGCCGCACACAACCCCACGCAGCACAGGATCATTGCCTGTCTTTTCATACTCGCACCCCCTCCCTCATGGACTTGTCTCAGTCGCTCACCCGCTCGATGCCCGCGCCCAGCCGCCGCAACTCCACTTCGACCGACTCATAACCGCGGTCGATGCTGCCGGCGTTCAAAATCTCGGTCTCGCCCTTGGCGCACAACGCCGCCACCAGCAGCGCCATACCGGCCCGGATATCCGGACTGGCCACGCGCGAGCCATGGAGCTGCGTCGGACCGGTCACCACCACGCGGTGCGGGTCACACTGCACAATGCGCGCCCCCATGCCGATCAGATGGTCCACAAAGTACATGCGGCTTTCAAACATCTTTTCAAAGAAGAGCGTGGTGCCGCGCGTCTGGGTCGCCAACACGATCAACACACTCATCAAATCGGAGGGGAACATCGGCCACGGACCGTCCTCGATCTTGGGAATCGCGTCGCCGAGATCATAGGCGGTCTTGAGCCGCTGACGCGCGGGCAGCCGCAGGCTCCGCGCCTCGCGGTCGAAGCTCCATTTGACCCCGAGACGCTTGAACGGCCGCTCCAGCACCTCGAAATCGGACGGCTCGACATCCGCGACCGTCAGTTCACCGCCAGTGGCCAGCGCCGCCACCATGTAGCTGCCCGCATCAATGTAGTCCGGCCCCACCCGCTGCTCGGTGCCATGCAACGACCCGACTCCCTCGATCGTCAGCAGGTTCGTACCGATGCCGCTGATGCGCCCCCCCATCGCATTGATCATGCGACAGAGATCCTGCACATGCGGCTCGCAGGCCGCGTTGTACAGGAGTGTCGTGCCCTTGGCCAGCGCCGCCGCCATGACCAGATTTTCGGTTGCGGTCACGCTCGCCTCGTCCATCAGGATACGCTGCCCCTCAAGACGCTTTGTGGTCTTGAAGAGATAGGTACGGCCGGCGCGGACCGAGACCCCAAGCCGCCGCAGGCCATCGAGATGGGTATCGACGCGGCGGCGTCCGATCACATCGCCACCCGGCGGATAGAGCTTGGCGGAACCGCAACGCGCCAGCAGCGGCCCGGCGAAAAGGATTGAAGAGCGCACCTTACCGCACAGCGCCTTATTCAAGTGCGTGTCCTTGATGCGTTTCGCGCAGATGCGTACCGTCCGCCGCGCGCCGTCCAATTCGACCTCCGCGCCCAGTTCGACGAGCAGATCGATCATGGTGCACACATCCGCGATCAGCGGCAGGTTACTGAGCACCACCGGCTCAGCGGTCAGCAGGCTCGCAGCCAGCATCGGCAGCGCGGCATTCTTATTGCCCGGCACCTGATGAACACCACTGATAGGCCGACCGCCTTTAATGATAAATCGTGACATGAAAAATCAACCATTCTTAGGGTTTTTAGAAAGCAAAGACATTGTGACATAGAAAGGCCGCCCCGTCCAGTTTCTCATGCC
>DUPH01000030.1 GCA_012838435.1 Lentisphaerota bacterium
CGGCATTTTGCTGGATGTTGATCGCGTCGCCACGGTTGCCGACATCACGCCAGGCCGCCGTGTCGAAATTGACCTTGATACCTTTGCGCATCACCGCCTCGGCATAGCCGATGGCCACCGCCGCACGAAATCCCTCCAACGAACGGTAGCGCTGCAAACCAGCGTCCGACAGCTCCAACGCCACGCGGAAGGTCGCGCCGGGTTGGATGTTGACCGTCTGCTGCCACGGCTGCATCCACTGGCGCGTTACGCGCATCTGATGCAAGCCCGGTGTCGCCTTGAAAGTCCCGGGGGACGAGCCTACCGTCGCACCGTCGATCTCCACCGTCACGCCGCCGACCAGCCGCCGCATTTCGTCAAGCAATTCGTTCGATGCGCGCACGCCGCTCTCAAGACCCTGAATCAGCTCGTCGACAGTCGTGGAGACGCTGAACTCGACCATCGTCGTGTCGACAGCCGGACCGCGACGCCACGTCGGCGCCTTCTGGGCAATCTCCTCGCCGGTCGCAGTCGCCCACTGGTCAAACAGGTCGTTGTAGTAGTTGAGGGCGTCGCCGCCGTCGGTATATTGTCCGGGCACCGGCAACTTGTTGGTCCAGTTTGAACCGTAAACCGATGATCCTTGCGCCGCCTCGTTGACCTTGGTGCTCATGCGCAGCGTAAAGACGGTCACCTGCCGGTCACCGGCGGTCCGGGCGGTATGGCTGGCGCCGAAGATCGACACCAGCATGATGTAATCGCAGCCCAACATCTGTGCGACGCGCACAGTCGAGCCGCCCGTGAAGATGCCCTCGACCAGACCGGAGCGCTCTTCGGCCGTCGTGATCTTGAAACGGTTGAAGCCGTCCGCGATCTCCGCCTTATCCAGCACGATCAAGCCGGCGCCGGCCAACTCGGCTGAAATACGATCACGTACGCCGTCCACCTCGTCATCCATACCCGCCACGCGCGTCTGGTTCTTGACGAAGATCGCGATCTTGGGGTTGACCGGCTGCGGCCGCGGCGCGAGCACCGCCCGCTTCACCACGTCCGCCTCGACGGCCACGACATCCAAGCCAGGGTTGGCTTCCTGCACCCTGGCCTTGAACGCCTTCAATTCAGCCGAGGAGTTAGGATCCAGTTTTTCAGCTTCGGTCACCACCTGCGCCCGCGATCCAGCGACAGCACAGAAAATCAGCGCCAGACATGCGGTCCAGCGAACACTTTTTTTCACAGTCATGAAAAATCCTCCGGTTTAGAAGTAACAGTTGATGATTGGCAGGAAAGGGACGTCCTTGTTTTGGATCACATTGACCACGCCGATCTGAAAACCGATCATTTCGCGCGCGATGTTGATCACGCCGATCTGGCAGCCCTTGATAAAATCAGAACCGTTGAAAACGCCGATCTGCAACGCCTGCGCCGTGGATTGCGGTTTCGCCGCGCCATAGTTGACCGCACCGATCTGCCAGCCGTCGTAAGAGCCGGAGACATAGTTCACCGGCGCAATCTGCAGGCCCAGCCCCTCGCCGTCCACGATATTGGCGAGCAGTGCCACCTGCAAGCCGTTGCCGTGTCCCCGTGCCCGCCCGACCGTACTGATATCGAAGCCGTCGAAATTCTGGCACTCGCCATAGATCGCGTTGATCCGCAGTCCGCCGACATCGAAGTTGCTGGACGGCACCTGCAGCGGCGTCACGATGCTGAACATAAAGGGCGTGTACGGATACACGGAGGTGTCTACATCCGCTGTGGGTGCGGCCGCCGCCGTAGCCGCAGACGAAGACGAAGACGAAGACCTGATCAACGTTGACGTCTGCTGCGCTAACGCCGCGCCGCCGACCGTGATCCCTAACATCCATACGATGAACTGTCTTTTCATTTTGTGATCTCCTTTCATATCCGGCACGCGGCCCCGCCGCTCATGCCAAAACCTACCGTTTGATAGTGAGAGTAGTGTACGTGAAAACAACCGCGGGTTCAATTCAGAACTATTACCTCTTTCCTGTTTGCCGCTAAACCGCTACCATGCCACGGTGTAATTGAGGAAGAAGCATGAAGCGAATTGCGAGTATGTTGATGGCTGGCGCTTTGGGCTGGGCCGTTCAGGCCGCGCCGGTCGCGGTGATCCATGGAAATACGGCGGTGCCCGCCGGCGAACGGCGTTTCGCGGCGTCGCTGGCGCGGCACGTTGAGCGCTGGTACCGCGAGGCGGGGGTCGAGGCGACGTTTTCCGATGATACTGACCTCGCTAAAGCTTTGGCGGGCAAGCGCGTCGCCGTGCTGGTCTATCTGGCGCAGCCGAACACCGCGCAGATGGCGGCATTGACAGCGCATGTGAACCGCGGCGGCAAACTAATCGTCTGCTACTCATCATCCCCCGCCCTGGCCGCGCTCATGGGCATGCAGACGGTCGGCTACCAAAAAGGCTCTACCGATGGCCGCTGGTCGCTGATGCGCTTCACGGAAGCACGCCCGCGCGGCGTCCCGGAGTCGATCCTGCAAACTTCGCAGAACCTCTTTCTGGTTCAGCCGCTGCCCGGCCGTTCGCATGTGCTGGCGTGGTGGCACGACCGTCAGGGGCGTAAAACTTCGGACCCCGCCTGGCTCGCCTCGCCCGGCGGCTACTGGATGACCCATGTGCTGCTGGCGGACGGCGATGCCGAAGCCAAAGGACGCCTGCTGCTGGCGCTCGCCGCGACCCACGACCCCTCGCTTTGGCAACCGGCGGCATCCAGCGTGTTGCGTCAGGCGCGTCTGATCGGCGGCGGACCCAATACGTTGCTTCAACGCGCCATGAATCTGCCCGACCTGACGCGGCGCACACGCGCGATCACGGCTACGCAGTCGATGCAGTACGCCGAGGCGGTGGCCCGTCAAAGGCTCGCCGCCGGCCAAGGTTATGAGGCTTGGCTCGCCGCGAATGAACTCAAGTCGCGGATGTACGAGGTGTACGGGCTTTTGCAGGCTCCGCGCCACGGCGAGATCCGCGCGGTCTGGGATCACTCCGGCATGGGGCTCTATCCCGGCGATTGGCCGCGAACCTGCCAGTTGCTGAAAGATGCGGGCATCACCGACCTCTACGTCAATGTCGCGGGAGCGGCTTTTGCCCACTACGCCAGCGCCGTGCTGCCGCGTTCGCGCGTCTTCGACGAACAAGGCGACCAACTGGCCGCTTGCCTCGCAGCCG
>DUPH01000288.1 GCA_012838435.1 Lentisphaerota bacterium
CGATTGCGCCGTAGATCATCTTTTGCAACGGCACCTCCTCCACATAGTGCCGCTGCACCAGCAACAACGCTTCAGTCAGCACCGCGAGATCATCGTACGCCGCAAGCGCGGCATCCGTCTGTGGGACCTCCACGTCCGCCGGAGGTGTTGACGCGCATCCCAGCATCAGACCTGCTGCGATTATGGTGCCAAACGAATGCCAGTTTCTTCTTTTCACCAGAACTTCCACCACGGTTTCTTCGCTTGCTCACGCTCTGCAGCGCCCTCACCGTACAGCGCATTGACCCGTTGCGAGGCGGAGATTTCAGGATCGATCAACGAGTTACGTTCGACGATCTCAATAACATCCGGCAGCGACCACAACACCGTCCGCAAAAAGGCGTCTTGTGTCGCCCGGTGAATGACGGTCACCTCACCCTCCGGCGAAATGTCGAGTTTGGGCGGTGAGGCGCGCATCAGCGTCCCGAGATCAATCGAATCCCAGATCCGCGCGCCGGGTTCGTCTTCGATGCGTAGAAACAGCCGGTCCTCTTGGTTGCGGTGCCAAAAGACCAACTTGAACTGACGCTTGAGCTGTTCGCGATCCACAAACATTTGCGTGCCGCCGCCCAACGACATCCCCGGCACCACGTCAAAGCTCCTTTTGACCGATTCGTAACGCATGCCACGATGCACGAGGACCGCGCGCACGATGTACTTGCCCTCTTGTTCGAGCGAAAACCATTTATCGAGTGCCAAGCGGCGCTGTGCCGTCTCTCCCGGTTTCAACGTAAACGGCGCGACCATCGGATCTTCGCGGAACGGTTTCAGTTCATTGTTCACGCTGCCTTTGGTCACCTCCATCAGCAAGACCGAGGTCGCCTTGGGCCCGCCGATCTCAATCTGTCCACGCGTCGCGTTCAAGAGGTCGACCTGCAGCACCACCGGCTCGCCCACGACAAACACCGAATACGCCAGCGTCAGCTTGACCTCAAGCTGTTGCGCACGCGCCACAATCGCCAGCAACAACACACTGACAACGCATCCCCATCCCGACACTCTCCTCATGATGCATCCTCCTCTGTCCATTCAACACCTTCGGCACCCGCCTTCAGCCTCACCCGGAGACCGTCATAACTCACACGCACCCCGGGAGGCAACGCACACTCCAGCACGTCATGGTCTACATCATGACAAAGATGGATCAGGTATGCAATCCGGGGCGTAATCTGTTCCAGTAACGCGAGGCTCTCCTCCACACACATGTGCGAGGGATGCGGCCGGTACCGCAGCGCATCCAAAATCATCACATCCACGTCGGCCAACTGTTTGATGGTCGCCGCTGGCATTGCATGACAGTCCGGCACATATCCCACACGCAACGTCCCCGTCTCCATCAAGTAGCCTGTCATCTTGCGCCCGTGCTGCACATCCAGCGGCGTGAAGCGGATATCCCCGACCTGAAACGGTCCCGGCACCTCAATGAAATCCACCAGCGGCCGGTACAGGCCCTGCGGCGAAGGGCGGTTGCCGATGTAATTGAATACACGCCGCACATCCGCCAGCGTCTCGGCATCGCCATATGCCGGGATCACCTTGCCGCTCAAGGTGTTAAAGCGGCGGATGTCGTCGAACCCAAAAATATGGTCGGCGTGCGCATGGGTAAAAACCACGGCATCCAGCCGCTCGATACGGAAGTCCAGCATCTGCTGGCGGAAATCCGGCGGTGTGTCGATCACCAGAGCCACCTCATCCGTTTTCACATACAGGCTTGTACGCCGCCTGACATTACGGGGGTTATCGGACGAGCACACCGGACAGTGACAGCCAATCATGGGAATGCCAACCGATGTTCCCGTCCCCAAAAAAATCAATTCCATGGACATCGCGCTCAGTATAACACAACCCCTTGACCGCACCCAAGGACGATAGGGAAAATTTAGGATTTAGGAGTTAGGAGTTAGCCTGCCGCGTGGCTTCGCCACGAAAAAACCATGGAGTAAGTTTAGGACATGATTACATGATTAACATGATGTTATTCAATCCTGAAAATCATGTAAATCATGTAATCCTGTCAATTTATAGACAAGGAGTTTGCAGGATGTCCTGCCCGAACGAACATCGAACGCCAACGCACCAACGCACTCATGAAAGCGTCCGACGAGAGGATGCGTCCGGCTTGACCCTCCCCCCGAGGTGTGTCATCATGCTCATCATGAAAACCTGCTTCGTGACGCGGCGACATTTCATCCAACATTCAGGAGCCGTCGGGCTGGCTTTGGCCACCGGTGTGAGGGCGGACACCCGCCCCCGGATGTTGCGGCTGGGCGCGCCAGCTTTCATCAAAACGGACGACCCGGTGGAACTGGCCCGCTGGCACCGCGATCAAGGGTACGGTGCCGCCTATTGTCCCAAGGTTCCCCTGACGGACACGGCTCGTATCCGCGCGACCGAAACCGCCTTTCGCGAGGCGGATGTCGTCATCGCCGAAGTCGGACGCTGGTGCAATCTGACCGATCCCGATCCAGTGAAACGGAAAAAGAACCTCGCCACCGTCACGGAGGGACTGGCGCTGGCCGACGAGATTGGCGCACGGTGCTGCGTTGATATCGCGGGCTCCTTCAACCCAGATGTATGGTACGGACCGCACCCCGATAATTTCACCCCCGCCTTTTTCGATGCCGCTGTCGAAAACGCCCGGGCAATCATCGACACGGTCAAACCGAAACGCGCGAAGTTCGCATACGAGATGATGGGATGGTGCATGCCCGAAACACCGGAACGCTACCTCGCGCTGCTCAAAGCGGTCGACCGCCCCGGTTTCGCGGTTCATCTGGACCCCTGCAACCTCATCAACTCGCCGGAGAAGATCTACCGCAACACCGACCTGCTCAATGCCTGCTTTGACCTGCTGGGGCCGTGGATCGTAAGCTGCCACGCCAAGGATCTGGCGTGGGAGATCGAGATGAACGTCCACTTCCGGGAGGTACGCCCCGGAACCGGCGTGCTTGATTACGCCACCTTCCTGCGGCGGCTCGCAGCCCTGCCGGAACCGCCGCCGCTGATGATCGAACACCTGAAAGGCGCCGAGGAGTACGCCGCGGCGGCGAAGCACATCGTCGCCACCGGCTCATCACTCGGCATCGCCTTCGGGCCGTGACTGCGCGTCACTGCACCCATACGTGCCGGATGCGGGGGCCGTCGAACTCGCAGAGGAAAATGCCCTGCCACATGCCGAGTTGCAAGCTGCCGCTCACAACGATGACCTGTACGGAAGAGCCGACCAGCGAGGCTTTCATATGCGCGGCGGTATTTCCGCCGTCGTGCTTGTAGGCTGCATTCTCCCAAGGCGCGAGAGCCTCAAGCTGCATCAGGATGTCGCCCATCACATGAGGGTCCGCGTTCTCGTTGATGGTCACCGCGCAGGTCGTGTGAGGCGTGAAGACCGTTATGACACCATCGGTGATGCCTAGGGCCTGAACCGCCTCCTGGACTCGATCGGTGATGTTAATGCACTGACTGCGAGCGCTTGTCTGGATACCAAAACTTCTCATGTCCGCCTCCTTTCAGTCGCCTGATTAGCCACAGGTTAAACTCCATTGATTCCATTCTAGTCTTTTCGGCACCGCTCGGGCAAGAGTAATCGGATAAGGTTTTAATCGTCGTAACAGGGCACGAGATGTGGCGAGTGCTTGGACCATCCTCAATCGACGCCCAGTTCGAAAAGGCGCCTTTGCCAGGCCCATTCGCCGCCCGCACCGAATGTGAAGAGAAGATACGGCCGCTCGTCAAACGTGTACCGGTCATCCGTCTTCAGTGTCGCGGGCTCGCACAGGGAGATGGTCGCGTCGCTGTGCAGGCCCTCTCCCGGTGTGTCCCAGTAGTGCACAGCGACCCCGTCCCGCTCGTTGCCGATACAGCCGGTAAACCGTCCCGCCGCGTTGATCCAGGCCGCATAGCTCCAGCCCCCCCAGATGTTCTCGATCGGACGGCCATGCGAGGCCGACCCCTGCCGATAGACGCCGTCCGCCGGTGGCGTGAGCAGGCCATACACGGACCGGACCTCGGTCGGCTTCGGACCGATGTTCGTGACCGAAAGCGGCTCGAACAGGAAATGCGGCCGGTCCGCCGGCATGAAGAACCTCGCGCGGAGCTTCCGTTCGTGGGGTTTGTGCCATCCCGAAAATTCACACTCGAAGACCAAAAGCCCGTCCTCGACGCCGCCTCGGACACTCTCGACCTTCTCGACAGGCGTCCAGAGCTTGCGCCCGTCCATGACCTCGTGAATCCATGGTTTGAACGAGCCGACTGCCGCATGAAGTCCCCTCTCACCGATCTTGCCCTCAAGTTTGAACGCCCCGTTTTCCGCAATGAAGGTGCCGTCCGGCTCCTGCCTAAACGACCCCGGGTGCATGCCCTTGCACTCCAGTGCCTTGGCACGGGCGGACACGTCGTTCGGAGCCCGCTTCTTTCGCGGCGGCTGCTCACCGAGGTGCCACTTCTCAAGATTCGCGTTGATGCGCTTGAACGCGGCCACCAGTTCCGGATACGGTTCGTCGTTCACGTTGACGATGCCGTAGTTGCAGTTCTCCGGATTCGGCGTCGGCGGCTGGTCGGCCCAGGTGAAGTGTACGAATCCAACGACGTAGGGCAAGGCGCACATCACGTGCCCGAAAAGTTCGGTCGCCTCCGCCCGTTCCCGCTGGGTGCGGAACCGCTGCCCCGAACCTAACATCGAGGGCAATCCCGTATCCATTGCCGGGAAGGACCACTCCGTTACGATGATCGGCTTGCGGGCGGCCTTCCACACGCGGTCGAAATGATGCGTGATCGAACGACGCGAAAATGTAAACTGCTCCCGCACGTACCCATGGTCGAGATCCGCCGCCGGATACACGTTGACCGAAACGACGTCACAGTACTTGCCGCAGGCCGCGTAAACAGCGTCGGGGAGGCTGTGGATGCCGGCAAACCGACACCCCATGACCAGATGATTCGGATCGGCCTCTCGAATGGCCGCCGAGGTAATGGCGAAGTAGCGTTCGGCAACAAGCGCGAGAAACGCATTCTTGACCTCGGCATCGGCCTTGCGCCCGGCCCAGCCCCGCTCGGCCAGAAAGCGTTGCTGGGCGACCTTCGCGGAATGCCCCTCCGGCAGTTCGGCAACGAGCCCGAAAAGCCCGTCCGGATGCACCCCGCCCGTCCAAAGGAGTTCATTGTCGATGAACCACCCGACAAGTTGCGGATTGTCGCGTTCGGGCGCACAACGTTCCTTCGCCAGACGTCGGCAGGCGTCGGCGAACGCCGGCTCGAACACATTCGGAAAGTTCGAGGCATGAACCGACTTGAACGGCACGATCGAGCAGGCGGGAGTCTCACGCGAAGCGTCACGGCCGAGCGCAATGCCGGAAGCGTACTGCATGCCGAGGGTCGGGAGCGGGTAGCTGATCGTGACCAGATTGAATCCCCAGTCCCGAAGCCGTGCGGCCGTCTTTTTTCCCCAAGCCTCCCGCGCCTCTCCGCGGACCTGATGATTCCGGGCGTACCGCTTCACGCCCGACATCGTGCAAGGAGCATCCTCATAAGCGACGTTGGCCACGCCGGAAAACAGCGTCCGCTTCCCGTCCGGTTGCAGGAACCACCACTTGCCGTCAGACTCGCCGACGCGCACGAACCTATCCCCTGTCTCCGCCCCCGTGACGCTCTGCGCGTCCGAACGGGAGCCCCCGTCGGAAGCCATACCCCCACCTGCCGCCACGCTCCCAGTCCCCATTGCCGCCACTTTCATAAACCCGCGTCGTGTCATATCGCCCGCCTCTCTTTCTCTTTGATCTTGCGCGTGAAGACCGCGACAACACTATCAGCCTCACTTTAGACTTTCCGGTCCCTTTCGGACAAGACCAATCTGTGCTACACTCCGGAGAAAAACGTCTTCTGGAACTAGCGATCAAAAAGACACGATCAAAAAGACCTGTTGCGAACCCGCCTTTATACGCTACACTGGACACAACACTCATAGGCGGAGACTCACGTCGAACGGTGCCGCCAGAACCGAAAAACCTACAGTTGATTTATGGACAACACTGCAATCCTTTCACGCGCCCGGCAAGTCCTTGATGTCGAGATCGAAGGGCTGCGCCGCGCACAGGCCGCGCTGGGCGAAGGCTTTGTCGCCACAGTGAACCTGATTCTCGAAACCCTCGGAAACGGCGGCAAGATCGTCGTGACCGGCGTCGGCAAAAACCTGCACATCGCGGAGAAACTCTCCGCCACGCTGGCCAGCACCGGATCGACCAGCGTGGTCATGAACCCGATCCAGGCGATGCACGGCGACCTTGGCATGATCGCTGAGCAGGACGTCCTGCTGGCCCTCAGTTTTTCGGGCGAGTCCGATGAAGTCATCAAGCTGATCCCGGCTGTGCGCCGCCTCGGCATCCGCGTGATCGGCATGGTGGGCAACCCCGACAGCACCCTCGCCCACCTGAGCGATGTCGTGCTCCACGTCTGTATCGGACAAGAAGCCTGCCCCTTCGGCATGGCACCGACCACCAGCACGACCGCCACGCTGGCGGTGGGCGACGCGCTCGCCATGGTTCTGATTGAAGCCCGCCACTTCAATAAGGAGCGCTACGCCCGCCTGCACCCCGCCGGTGCGATCGGCCGCGCACTGGTGTTGCGCGTGTGCGACATCATGCGCACTGGCGAGCACATGGCTCGCGTGGCGCTTTCCGCCACGGTCATGGACGGCATCATGGCCATGACCACTGCCAAGAGCGGTGCCGCGCTGGTCGCCCACGCCGACGGGCGGCTGGCTGGCATCTTCACGGACGGCGACCTACGACGCCTGCTCTCTGAAGGACAGGAGATCCTGCACCGTCCCATCGAAGCCGTGATGACGAAACGGCCGATCTCGGTGACGGACGACGCCTACGCCGTGGATGTGCTGCGCGTTTTTGAAAAGTATAAGATTGATGACCTGCCCGTGGTCGATGCCAAGGGCCTGTTGGTGGGCTACGTGGATATTCAGGATCTGCCGAAAATGAAGGTCATGTGAACCGTCGGCGCGCGCTTCGCGTTTATACGGGTTAGTACCTTACGGCTCAACAGGCGCGATAAAAAAACAGATTGTTTCCTCACACGAAGGCACAAAGGGCACTAAGGTTTTTTGGAAGGCAGTGCTCGGGTTTTTTACCACGAAATACACGGAATACACGAAAAGGAAGGCATGGTTTTTATGAAGTTTCATGTGTTTCATGGTTCGGTTTTTCTCGCACAGAATGCTCCCGAGGCCGCCCAAGGCCTCTTCGACGCCGCCCTCGTCATGTTTGACCGTGGCGGCCCGGTGATGTGGCCGATCCTGATTTGCTCGCTCATCGCCCTAGCCGTGGCCATCGAACGCTTCTTCGCCTTCTGGAAATACAACGCCGCTAACTTCTATTTCCGCAACCGCCAAAAGGAGATTCTCGACCTGACACGCGACGGCCGTTTCGACGAGGCACTCGCAGTCGCACGCGCGGCCGATTCGCCGATCTGCCGTATCTTCGGTAGTGCGCTGGAAAACCGTGAAGCCGGTTTCCAAGAGACGCTTGTGGCCGCCTCGCAACTTGAACTGGATCGCCTGCGCCGTGGCTTCTCCGTGCTTGACACCGCCATTACCGTAGCCCCGATGCTCGGCATCCTCGGCACAGTCACCGGCATCATCAACACCTTCAACGTGCTGAGTGCCACCGGCGTAGAGAACCCTACCGGCGCCACGGCCGGTATCGCCGAGGCGCTCATCACCACCGCCGCAGGCTTGGTGGTGGCGATCTGTTGCCTCTTCCCGTTCAACTTCTTTGTGTCGCAGATCAAGCGCCGCACGACGGAACTCGAACAGGTGACACACCGCTTTGAACTGGCCTACAACACCGGGCTCGCGAAATCCGACGCGACGCCGCAATGACCGCGACACCGGGCCGTGCGCCCCAAGGAGAACACCATGCGACTGAAATCAGGGTATGAGGACCGCAAGGCCCGCATGGAGATGATTTCCCTGATGGATATCATGTTCCTGATTCTCGTGGTCTTTGTCTACGCGGTCTTCTCGATGTCCGTGCACCGCGGTCTCAAGGTGGACCTGCCGTCAGCGGACGGTCCCCTGCTCAAGGGCGAGAAGCTCGTCATCACGTTATCGGCCGACGATACGTTGGCGCTGAACAAAGAGCCGATGTCGTTCGACGACCTCGTGCTCGCGACGATCACGCGCTGGCGCGAAAACCCCGTCCCGGTGCTCATCAGCGCCGATCGTGCCGCCACACTCGGTACCGGCATTGAGCTCCTCGGCAAACTCAAGAATGGCGGCGTGGAACAGGTTACGTTTCAGGTCAGCGGCGAAGCCCGTACGCCGACCGCCGGCCGCGCCGCCCCTCCAGACGAATGACCTTTTCTTATGACCATCTCATCAGCTTCACGCTCTCGGTAGCCTTGCACCTGCTGGGCATGCTACTGCTGGGCCATGCCGCGATCCAGCGCGCCGAAGAATACGCTGACACCGCGCCCGAACTGCAGGTCACCTCAGTCCAACTGACCCTCTCAGAGATCGAAGCGGCTACACCCGGAGCGCCCGCCGCGCCCGCCCAGCCAGAGGTGCCGCCACTCCCCGAACCCGAGCCAGAGCCTGAACCAGAGCCCATGCCCGAACCAGAACCCGAGCCAGAGCCTGAGCCAGAGCCTGAACCTGAACCAGAGCCCATGCCCGAACCCGAGCCCGAACCCGAGCCCGAGCCGGAGCCTGAACCGATAGTCGAGCCGAAAGTCGAGCCAACACCCCTACCCGAACCCGAACCGCCGCCGCCCGAGCCGCAACCGGAGCCACCGCCGGAACCGCCGCCACCTCCGCCCGAGCCACCACCTGCGCCGCCCAAGCCGCAACCCGCCCCGCAGCCGCCCGCCCCGCAGCCGCCCGCAGCGGAACCCGAACCCACGCCGCCACCTCCGCCTTCTGTGGCTAGCGACGGCGCGATCGGCGATGGCGGCGCCGCCGGACGTGTCGATGCGCAACCCTCGCTGGATCATGCGATCCGTCCGGTCTATCCGCTCGGCGCGCGGCAGCGCGGCGAGGAAGGCACCGTGGTGCTGGACGTGAATGTCGCCGCCAGCGGCCGCGCGAGTGATGTCACGCTGGTCACTTCCAGCGGCTTCCCCGCGCTGGACCGCGCCGCCGAGCGCGCCGCCGCCCAGGCGCGTTTCACTCCGGCCATGCGCGGCGGCCGTCCTGTGGAGTCAACCGCGCGCCTGACTCTCGTGTTCCGCCTGCGCGAACGGTAACGCAGAGGGCACAGCGTTTTTTTGGGGGGCATTGCTCGGGTTTGTTTAACGCAGAGACGCGGAGGCGCAGAGGTTTTGATGGATGCGGCGTGACCGCTGCCGGGAGCCCCGACCGCAGCACTGGAGGGCGGGTGTCCCCACGAGCCGCCGGACTGTCAACGCTCAAGTGGGCGGTGCATGCGCCGCCGGACTGTGTGGCACGGGCATCTTGCCCGTGTGGCGGCGTGAAACGCCGCCGGGACTCCCAGCGCTCAGCAATGGATCCTGAAACCATCCTTCCGCACAGCAGAAGGCGGCTCGTGGGGACACTCGCCCTCCAACCTTCGCGTCTTCGCACCTTCGCGTGAAACAACTGTGCTTTTCCCCCCAAAAAAACTCTGTGCCCTCTGTGAGAGGCAGCGCAAATCCCAAATCTCAAAATACTTCAATTTACCTGTCGCGCCTTTGGCGCCCTTTTGAAATCCCGCTTGCTTTTCCCTTTCAGTCTCGTTATTTTAGGATGCGCGTTTAAAGTAAAATAAGAAAAAGCTTATTTTAGGTTCGAAGCAGACGGAATGAGACGAGGACTCCAAGGCAGATACGTGACAATATCGACGGCGGGCGAGAAGATTCAGGCCTTCGTGCCAGCGCCGTTGCCGCCGCGTCCACCTATCGAGTGGACACCGGAACTGCGCGGCAAATTCGATCAGGCGTTGCTGGCGCTCGGGCGGTTGGACAGTGTTTCGACCCTGTTGCCGGACACCTCGCTCTTCCTCCACATGTACGTCCGTCAGGAAGCGGTGCTTTCGTCCATGATCGAAGGGACGCAGTCGTCGCTGGCAGATCTGTTGTTGTTCGAACTGGATCAAAAGCCGGGCGTGCCGCTGGATGACGTGAGGGAGGTCAGTCATTATGTCGCCGCCCTAAATCATGGTTTGCGTCTGCTGGAGGAGGGGTTGCCGCTGTCTCTGCGCTTGTTCCGCGAGGTCCACGGTGTTCTGTTGGCCGGGGGCCGGGGCAGCGACCAGACCCCGGGCGAGTTCCGTCGCAGCCAGAATTGGATCGGCGGCACGCGTCCGGGCAACGCGGTCTTCGTTCCGCCTCCGCCCGAAGAGGTGCCAGCGTGCATGAGTAGGTTGGAACTCTTTCTGCACGACCAGCCCGGTCCGACCCCGGTGTTGCTTAAGGCGGCGCTGGCGCATGTGCAGTTCGAGACGATCCATCCCTTTTTGGATGGCAATGGTCGTTTGGGACGTCTACTGATTGTGCTGTTGCTATGCGATCAGGGGGTGTTGCAGACACCGATACTTTATCTGAGCCTCTATTTCAAGACGCATCGTCAGCGCTACTATGAACTCCTTAGCCATGTCCGCACGACCGGCGACTGGGAGGCCTGGCTCGACTTCTTTGCCGAGGCGGTTATCGTCACCGCCACCCAAGCTGTGGAAACGGCCCAGAAGCTTCTTGACCAGTCGAATCAAGATCGTGACAAGATCAATCGCTTGGGGCGAGCAGCGGCCTCGGCCCTGCGAATCCACCGGGCGCTGATGGAGCATCCCATCGCCACATCGGGCTCGCTGGTCGAGAAGACCGGCATCACCCCGGCCACGGTCAACAACGCGCTCGACCGTCTGGGACAGTTGGGGATCGTTGAGGAACTGACCGGCCAGAAACGCAACCGCCTGTTCTGTTATACGAAGTATATCGAAATCATGAACGAATTGGCTGGGCTGTAATCGCGTACACTGCCCCTGTTTCGCGGGCGCGACGCCGGGCATGCGGTGCCAAAGCCCCGAAGGGGCGGCTTCACCCTAGCCCAGGGCAAGCGAAGCGCAGCCCTGGGTCATGATGCCAACATTCCGTGGCCTGAAGGGCCACTTCAACGAAACTTGAACTTTTCACATCCCGCTTCACAAGCCGAACTGAAAATGCTGTAACACTAATCGATCACAAGAGAGTACTTGCCAGACTAGGTTGCGCAGCGGGTGTTGCACGGGTTAATAGTTGGCGGGCGTTGCAGGAAGACGTTGAATCGGCTTGACTGGGATAAGGAGTGGAAACATGAAACAGAGTGTCGCGATGGTGGTGTTCGCGCTTGCAGGCATGGCCCTTTGGGCCGCGCCGACGAGCGAGATTGTGGATGGACGGTACGTGCTGACCGTGCCGGCAGGCGAGACCTACGCCCTCACGGAGAATGACGTGACGGCTATCGGCGCGAACGACTTCGTGCTCTCGGGCGGCGGCATCCTCGAACCGGGCGGCATGCTGACGAACTATACGGGGACCATCTACGTC
>DUPH01000289.1 GCA_012838435.1 Lentisphaerota bacterium
TCGAACACGGGCATCGTTGGAAAGGGTGACAGCGGCTCCGCCGTCTCCTGAGCCGAAATAGGCATCTGTGGGCGCTTCAAGGACACCGCCATTCACATGCGTCGTGCCTGTGTAGGGGCAGGCATTCGACAGCGTGAGCGTGCCCGCCCCCGCCTTGATAAGTGAGAGGTTCCCCGAGATCGTTCCCGCGTACGCGACGGGTCCAGCAAGATCGAGTGTCAGCGTGGCAGCCGTTTGCGACGTGTTCACGTAGCCATCCGCATTCGGTTCAGTCACCGTCAGATCGACTCCGTTCAAATCAATCACCGCGCCGTGCGCCGTCCAGCAGCAAGCCGCGAGCAGTGACAGCATGCAAAAGAACTTTGTTTTCATTTGGATACTCCTCCCTTGTTGAGCATTCACTGTATACGCGCGCCGACCGGCCCGCCGTCGGTTGCGAGCGTGCTGCCGGGCGAGCCCGGCTTGAGGCGATAGTCGCGGGCGGCGGGATTCACGAACTGCGGTTCGCCGACGAGCGAGCCTTGGTCCAGTCTCAGTTCCGATTGGTAGCGGACGAACTCTGATTGCGCATAGTCGGTCTTCTCGGTCCAACGCATGATCGGTTTGTCCGGCGACCAGTAGAGATTGTTGGACAAAGTCGGCGCACCGTCCCAAACATTCCACATGCGCGTGCAACGGTCGCTGCTACGGCAGAAGATGTTGTTGCGCACGATAAAATCTGAGGTCTTCGACGGGTTGTGGTAGAACATCAGATGTGCGCCGTTGGGGTTGGGCCGTTGTGCGTGAGACCAGCAGATACCTGCATCCACGCAGGTGTTGAATTCAAACACGATGTTGCTTGTGACCACTGACGCTGGCCGGTTCCAGAACTCGAAGGAGTATTCGGAATTCCAGATCACGTTGTCGCGATAGATGATATTGATCTGGTGGGAATCATCGCCGTTGCCCTGATTGGTAAGAGCCGCGTCATACACCTCCCAGATGCGGTTGCGTTCGACCAGATGGTCTCTGGCACCGCTCCAAAATTCGATGGCGTTGCCGAAGCGCACCGGGTAGCGGGTGCCGTCCTTGCGCGTTTTCCAGTATTGCAGACCGCCGCCGATCCACGAGAGATCGCAGTTGCGGATAGTGATGCGCTGGGTGTTGCCGCCGCCGAATCCGTGCGACGCGCCGTAGCGGATGGCGAGTCCGTCATACGTGATGTCGTGTTTGTTGCCTTGATTGATGATGTGACGCGTGAGCGCTAATTCCACGCTGTGGAAGGCCTCGGCGGGGTTGGCGGGCCACGCTAGGAAAATTCGTTTTCCGTCAGGATCGTACCAATAGTCCAGCGGCGCCTTGACCTCCTCCAGCGCCCACTTTTTGACGCCCCACTTCTCGCCGTGGTTGAGGATCACGATGCCGACGTCCAAAGGGATCGGTTCGAGTTTCCGGGTGGCCCACAGGCCGGGACGCACTTCGTTCCACTCATCGGCTTGATCGCGGGCCACGGAGCCTTGCAGGATCGGTTTGGCACCGTCGCCGTAAGCACCGTAGAGGATGCGCGCATCGGGCGCACCGCTTTGCGGTGTGAGCCGTCCGCGCCAGAGGCCACCGCGCTTGAAGAGCACCCGGTCGCCGGGGATAAGCGTGGCCGTATTGACCTTATCGAGCGTACGCCATGCGGTGTCGGGCCGCGTGCCCGCCGCGTTGTCGTTCCCGGCCTCGCTGTCGACATGGAAAACGGCCGGTGCGGTGCGCTCCGCAACCGCGAAACCAGCGGCAAGCCCGATGGACACAATGATTCCTACAAAACGATTCACGCGAACATCCTCTCTGGTTTTATACGAGCGGCTCTAATAGATCGCCACAACATAAGACCCAGTGTAAAGGACAATGGAACGAGAATCAATGCGCGAATCAGCCTGTGCGAATCAGCTTAGTTGAGGGTGCGAATTCAATTTAGTCGAATCGCACTCCGACGGCGCGCTTCGCGCAAAAGCTTTTCGGTGGTGGGCCAGTCGATGCAGGCGTCGGTCACAGAGAGTCCAGGGCGCAGGACCGACAGGTCTTTTGGCATGGGTTGCGCACCCCATTCAAGGTGACTTTCAAGCATGAAACCGCGGATCGAACGGTTGCCCTGTTCGATCTGGGTGAGAATGTCGTTCAGCACCTCGCCCTGTAACTCCGGTTTTTTGTGAGAGTTGCTATGGCTGCAATCGACGATGATATTGATGGGCAGGCGGGCGGCGCGCAGTGCCTGCTCGCAGCGGGCGATGTTGGCGGCGTCGTAGTTCGGCTGTTTACCGCCGCGCAGCACGATCTGCGAGTAGGCGTTGCCGGTAGTGCTGTAGACAGCGGGCAGACCGTCTTCAGTCACGCCGAGAAAATGGTGCGGTCCCTTCGCGGCACGCATGCCGTTGATGGCCGCGTCGAACGAGCCGTCGGTGGCGTTTTTGAACCCCACCGGCGTGGAGATACCACTGGCGATTTCGCGGTGTGTCTGGGCCTCCGCGGTGCGGGCACCGATCACGGACCACGAGATGAGATCGCCGATATACTGCGGCATGAGCGTGTCGAGCACCTCGGTCGCAGCCGGTAGGCCGATCTCAGCAACACGCACCAGAAAGCGGCGTGCCATACGGATGCCGTCCTCGATTTGGAAGGTGTCGTTCATGTAGGGGTCATTGATCAGGCCCTTCCAGCCGAGCACTGAACGCGGCTTCTCGAAATAAACACGCATGATCACGTAAATGCGATCGCTGATCTCATCACTCAGCCGCTTCAAGCGCTGAGCATACTCTTCGGCGGCGTCGATGTTGTGGATTGAGCAGGGGCCGACCACCGCAAGCAGGCGATGGTCCTCACCATCAAGGATACGCTTGATCGTTTCGCGTCCGTGAAGCACGGCAGCAAAGGAGGCGTCGGTCTGCGGCACGGCGGCCCGCATCTCGCGCGGTGTCGCGAGCAACTCGACCGATTCGATATTGATGTTTGCTAAGCGGTGATGGCTCATGGAAGGTAACAGTTAGGATTTAGGACTTAGCCCGCCGCGCGGCTTCGCCGCGAAAAAACCTTGGAATAAGTTTAGGACATGATTACATGATTAACACGATGTTATTCAATCCTGAAAATCATGTAAATCATGTAATCCTGTCAATTTATAGACAAGGAGTTAGGCGGTACGTCATTGGCTCAGTTCCAGGCGGCACCGTTACCGCCGAGAAGAGGTCATGCGTTACATTTTACCAAAATTGGGGGTTGACGTGATCGGTAAAATTCGGAACATTTAAGTCGAGCTTAAGCTTGTAAAGAAGGGAGACGCATATGCGACAGAGCAGGCGTGAGTTTGTGAAGGGGGCGGCTTGGATGGTGGCGGTTGCTGCCGCAGCCGCTGAGTGCCGCGGTAACATGAGCGTCGGCGCTGCGCAGCCGATGAGTAATTTTGCAGTCGCACCGTTGAAGAAGATACGTGTGGGCATCGTGGGGATCGGCGAGCGCGGCACAGCGGCGGTACGACGCGTCGCGTTGATCCCGGGTTGCGAGTTCACCGCGCTCTGCGACCTGCGGCCCGAAGCAGTCGATCAGGCGCTCAAATGGCTTAAGGAAAAAGGGAAGCCAACCCCCGCGCACTGTTTCAGCGGGACGGCGGATAAATGGAAAGGGCTGTCCGATTGCGACGACGTGGATCTGGTGTACATCGCTACGCCAGCTCCGCTCCATGCCGAGATGGAGATTTATTCGCTCCTCGCAGGCAAGCACGTGCTCACAGAGGTGCCCGGTGCGCAGATGCTTGATGAGGCATGGAAGATTGTCGAAGCCTGCGAAAAGGCGCGTCGCCACTGCATGATGCTTGAGAATTGCTGTTACGGCGAGATGGAGATGTTCGCATGGAATCTCTGCCACAAGGGGCTTTTGGGAACGCTCACACACGCGGAGGGCGGTTACATCCACAACCTCACAGACCGGCAGACGGCGGATCATTTCCGCAACCGAAGTCGGAAGGAGCAAGCTTTGCGTGCGCCTGGTTCGGAAGTGCGTCACTGGGGCAATCCCTATCCGACGCACGCGCTCGGGCCGATCTGCCTCTACATGGACATGAACCGCGGCGACCGTATGGAGAAGATTGTGTCGTTCTCGTCCTCGGCTGTCGCGAAAAAGGAGTTCGTGGCCGCGAAGTATGGTCCGGACGCATGGCAGAATAAACTCAAGTGGGAAGAGGGCGACATCAATACGTCGATCATCCGCACGGCGAAGGGCCGCACGATTATGATGCAGTACGACACGGTGACGCCGCGTCCCTACAGTCGCATCAATCTGATTCAGGGCTCGAAGGGGTGCTTCTATGACTATCCCCCTCGGCTGGCACTTGCGAAGACGCCGGGCGCACACGCGGGGTGGTTGAGTGACGCGGACTTTGCCAAGGCGCGTGAGGAGCACAAGCATCCGCTCTGGAAGAGCGTGGGTGAAATCGCCAAGAAGGTAGGCGGGCACGGCGGCATGGATTTCATCATGGACCTGCGCTGGGCGTATTGTCTGCAAAACGGGCTGCCGCTCGACATGGACGTGTACGACCTTGCGAGCTGGAGCGCGATCGTGCCGTGCTCGGCGGAAAGCGACAAACGCGGCGGCGTTCCCGTGGAGATTCCGGATTTCACGCGCGGGGCTTGGCGGACCGCGAAGCCGCAGGTCATCGGTGATGTCGACCTCAAAAAAATGGGCTTCGATCCATCCTCCGCAAAGAAAGACACCGCCCAACTCGAAACGTGAGTTGGCAACCGCGGCGGTGTCAGGGGGCCGGTGTTGTGAGTTTGAATCTGTTGAGCGTCTCGACCAGTCGCAAGGTATTGTGCCCCTCACCAGCGATTTCTACTTCCACGACACGCGGGGGCAACTTTTCTTGAATGGCGCGGAAGTAGTTGGGCTCGGTCTTTGCGCCCTCACAGACGATCAAGATACGCTCTCGCTCGGCCATGGTTCCGGTGCGTCGAGCGTCGGAGTTTTCATGTCGGCGACACCAAGTTTGGCGTCCAACTCGTCAATTGCTACCACATAACCGTTGTCGAGGCAGTCGAGAAGCGGGGCTGCCATATACAGGAACTTCTTGAGTGCCAGCAGATTCAGTTGCGTTGAAGTCGAACATGATCAAGCCATCGGTTTCGCCTTCGCGAAACCTTTGGTGTACGGCTGAGATTTTTAACTGCCCTTGCTCTCGCAGCTCATTCACAAAAGCCGGAGTAAAGTATTCAAGCGTCTCGTCGTCGATACCATAAGACACCTCGCTTACAACCAGATTCGTGATGCCGACAAAAAACCTTCGTTTGAAGAAATATCCTTGCAACATAACGCTATAAGAAATATAGTAGCATTATGAACGGGGTAAGGTTTGCATGGAACGAAGCGAAAGCCATAGAGAACAGACGCAAGCACGGCGTTACTTTCGAGGAGGCTGTGACTGTGTTTGGGGACGAGAACGCTCGTTTGATGCACGATCCTGATCATTCCTTGAGGGAGGATCGATTCATCCTGCTCGGGTTCAGTGCTAAGCTACGGATGCTGCTCGTGTGCCATGCTTATCGCGAGAACGACGAGGTAATCCGTATCATCTCGGCACGCAAAGCGACGCCGAACGAACGCAAGCAATACGGGAGCTATCTATGAGAAAAGAATATGACTTCACCGACTCGGTTCGCAACCCTTACGCGAAGCACTTGCGAAAGCAGGTGACCATACGCTTAGGGACGGACGTCATAGATTATTTCAAGGCTATGGCACTCGAGACTGGGGTGCCATACCAGAACCTGATCAATCTCTATCTGCGGGAATGTGCTCACTCCGGGAAGAAGTTAGCCCTCACATGGGCGCCATGATATGAACGCAGAACGCTGAACTCAGAACGTCCAACGCTGAAGTGTGAAATTGAAACCGCGAAACACACGAAAAGGCGCGGCGCTGTTTTTCGTCTATGGCGCTCTAAATACCTGTCCCTTTGTTGCCCAGAAAGGGGATTGCGGATTTTGCGCGTTGTGATAAGATTTCGCGCCGTTTCACAGAGCAAACAATAGGGGTGTCAGATGAAGCAGTATAAGGTCGGTTTGGTGGGTATCGGTGCGGTGGGCACGGAGATGATCAAGGTTTTGCGCCAGCGCAAGTTCCCCGCCAGCGAAATCCGCGTTTTGGCTACGCGTGAGCGCGATGAAGAGATTGCCGGTGAGACCTTCCATGTACTGGAGACCACCCCCGAGGCGTTTGATGGATTAGACATCGCGTTTTTCGCTGGCACCGAAGGCTCCAAGGGCGCGTCCAAGCAGTTCGGCTGGGAGGCGGTCGAGCGCGGCGTGGTGGTGATCGACAACGGTGATGACTACCGTATGGACGAGCGCGTACCGTTGGTGATCCCGGAGATCAATGCCGAAGCGCTTGATCGTCATCAGGGCTTCATCGCGAACCCGAACTGCAGCACGATCATCACGCTGATGGGCATCGCGCCGCTGCACAAGCAGGTGCCCTTGCGCCACATGACCGCCGTGACTTTCCAGTCGGTGAGTGGCACCGGACGCGCGGCGGTCGAGGAGTTGGAGCAGCAGGCGCGCGCCTACGCGACCGGCGCCGAGATGGCCGTCAACACCTATCCCCACCAGATTGCCTTCAATGTTCTGCCGCAGATCGGCGGCCTTAAGAAGGAAATGCCGGGCTTTACCTCGGAGGAGGCCAAGCTAACCTTTGAATCGCGCAAGATTCTGGGGTGCCCTGATCTGCGCATCGCGTGTACCTGTGTGCGTGTGCCGGTTTTCTATGCCCACTCCATTGCTATTCATGCGGAATTCAGCGCACCGATCTCGGCGGAGCAGGCGCGTGACATCCTTTCTCGCACCGAAGGCGTTAAGGTCATCGACGATGTGGCGACCGCCCAGTATCCGATGCCGCTCTTTATCGGCGGCGGCGATGACGTGGGCGTGGGGCGCATCCGGGTCGATCCGAGTGTCGAGAACGGTCTGGCGCTCTGGTGCTGCGGCGACAACATCCGCAAGGGCGCCGCGCAGAATGCCGTGCAGATCGCCGAGACGATGATCCGCCGCGGCCTGATTTAGGGCGCGGACGGTAGGACGGCCACGCTTTTCCTCCGCGCACGGCGCGGAGACACTTAATCCCCACACTTAGTCGTGTACGCTTAGTCGTATACGTCTTAGCTGATTGCGCCAGTGACTAAGTGTTTTGGACGAAGTGTAAGCGACTAAGTGTGCTGCTCTGCGCAAGCCATTCACCCGGCTCGCGGAGCGCCAACTCAGAACGTCGAACGTTGAACGCTCAACGCTCAATTTTCAATAGGCGGGGAGGGCAGGATGGTCACACCGGGCAGACGCTCGGCGGCGGAGACCCATCCATTGGTCCATTCAGTGCCGGGATCGAAGCGTGCGGGATCGGGACGGATGTCGTCCGGCGTGCCGCGGATTTTGTCGGCGCCGCAGGAGAGCAGCACAGGCAGCCCGTTTGATGCTGGCGCGTACACGTATGGCGTGCCCCACGGGTCGCGTCGGAGCTGGTTGATGTAGGGGCCGTTCCAGCCTGACACTTGCGGATCACGCACGAGCGCGGCGAGTCCCTGTTCGACGCTGGGGAAGGTCCCGACATGGAAGCGATAGCGACCCAGCGCCTCGGCCAGTACATCCACGTGCCGCATGGCGCGAAAGTGCGGCGGTTCGGCTTCTTTGCGCTGCGACGCGCGGTCGGAGGCGCGGAAAATCGCGCCACCCAGTATGGCCAACACCGCGATTACGGCAAAGTAAACCTTGGGAGTACGCCACAGGCCGGGCGCAACGTGCCCTTGTAGCGACGCCTTTTGTCGTTCGCTATCGCGTCGGATGCGTTCGACCGCGCGTCGGCGCGTCTGGCGCTCGCTGAGTTCCTTCATCGCCGGCACGATCATGATCTTACCGCAGGCCGGACAGGCCGGCGGCGGGGCTTCGTCAAAGAGGTGTTTGCAGTATGGACAACGGTAGCGCATAGGGGCGAAAGTAATAGGTAATAGGTAATAGTACCATTTAGGATTTAGGAGGTAGGATTTAGGAATTGGGAATGAACGCTGAAAACTCCTTGCCTATAACTTGAGCGTTAAACGTTTTTAACTCTGAACGCTGAACGTCGAACTCTGAACGCTGAAGTCGAAAACTCCTAAATCCTAAATCCTAAATTTTCCTTCCCCTCATGGGTCCAGATTGGTGAGGGCGAGCGTGTCCATGTCGATACGGCGGTAGTAGCAATTGCGCGGTTCGTCTTTTTGATTTTTTGTGTGGCAGATGCCGCCACGACGCGGGCGCACGATGTAGAGCAGTGAGTTTTGCTCGCAGTTGACGCGTGCCTCCAGCAGGTCGAAGGTCTCGCCGGAGGTCTTGCCTTTTTCCCATAGGACGTTGCGCGAGGTGCTCCAGAGAATCAGCGTGCGCTCTGCGAACGCCTTCCTCATGGCCAACTCGTTAGTGTAAGCGACCAGAATCACCTCGCGGGTGTCGGCGTTTTGCACGGCCACCGGAATTGCGTCCTTGCAGGTCTCGGCGATCTTGGCGATCTTGGCGAAATCCAGCGTCAGGGTGTTGCCTTCTTCAAGTTCTTTGCTCATGGCGTTTCCTATGATGTGCATTAGTAGGTTAGTTGGCTGCCGCCGATGTATTCGCGCAGGATGGAGTCGCCGGGGACAATGTCCGGCGCGAGGGGTGAGAAGTTGTGCAGGAAGCCAGAGAGGCGGCGCGCCTCAATGTAGGCCTCGTCCCATGGCTTGATCTGGTTGAGCAGCGGTGCGGCCAGCGGTTTCAGCACGGCCAGTTCATAGTCGAGGGCGGAGTTGAATACGGCATCGGCGAGGTGCTGATAGGGATAGATCCAGCGCTTTTCGCCACGCGCGATAGAGGGCCACATGCGCAGGGTCTCGATCGCAGAGCGGTTGCGGAAGTGGTGGTCACGCACCATGCGCCGGATGATGCGGGTGTCGGTGGTGGAGATGCGCGTGCTGCTGTCGACGCCGAGTTGCGTGAGGGTGTTGATGTAGATCAGGAATTTCTGCTCCTGCGGCACATCGGCGGTCAACTGCGGGTTGAGGCTGTGGATGCCCTCCATCACGATGATGCTGTTTTCGGGCAGGCGCGTGGCGGTGGGCTGGTCGTAGCCCTCTTTTGTTCTGAAGTCGAAGGCGCGCAGATAGACCTCTTCGCCGGCCATCAGGCGCAACAGGTCGCTGTTGAGGCGCGGCAGATCCATGGATTCGATGTGCTCGTAATCGAGGTTGCCGGCCGCGTCGCGCGGATTGCGCGCGTCCCCCACGAAGTAGTTGTCGGTGGAGATCAGGGTGGGGTGGTAGCCGTTGACGCGCAGGTGGGTGATGAGTCGCTTCGAGAAGGTGGTCTTGCCAGCCGAGGAGGGGCCGGCGACCAGCACCAGACGCACGGGCGGCGTGCGTTGCACAATGGCGTCGGCGATGCGGGCGAGCTTCTTGTCGTGCAGGGCTTCGATCGTATGTACAAAGTCGTCGACGCGTTTTTCGACCACCGCCTGATTGAGTTCACCGACAGTAGTGATGCCGACGATCTTGCCCCATTCGATGTGTTCGTGGTAGACCGTGAAGAGGTATTCGTGGGGCGGCAACGGCGGCAATTCACGCGGGCGTGCGGATGTCGGCACGTTGAGGACGAAGCCGCTGTTATGGGGGATCAGGTCGAACAGTTCCAACAGGCCGGTACGCGGCACCAGCGGCTCCTGGCTCAGTTCGAAGAACGATCCGCACTGCGCTAGGCAAACGACCGGCGGATTGCGGTGCGCGAGCAGGTGCAGCTTGTCGGTTTGCCCGGATTCGCGGAAGAGGTGGGTCGCGGCTTCATAAGAGACGGTGGTCGGCGTGATGGGGAGGTCGCGACGGATGGTCTCCTGCATCGCCGCTTTGAGGCGTTTGATATGGGCTTCGATCGCGGCGGGCGAGCGGTCGGACCATTGCACTGTGCAGTAAAGACCGGCACCGACCGAGTTACGCACGCGGCATTCAAGGTCGGGGTAAAGTTTGTGGGCGGTCTTGGCCAAGAGGAAGCAGAGAGAGGTGCGATAGATGTTCCAGCCGTGAGGGTCTTGGATGGTCAGCGGTGTGAGCGTCGCATCGGTCATGAGGGGCATGAAGAGCGGCACCACCATATTGTTGGCAATCGCGCCGAGGACGGGATGGCCATCGCTGTTGACTGTGGGCAACAGATCGCCGATGCGTGTACCCGTCGAGACGACGACGGGCGGTGAGCCTTTGACGGTTACGGTGATGGCGCGCATGTCTTATCTCCTTCGTAGAGGTCAAAAACGATCAGGCGGCATTCGATGGGGCCGTTGTAAAATGTGATGCGGCGCGAGGAGCGCAGGCCGATGCGGCGCGACAGCTCCATGTTGCCGGTAAAGACGCAGCCTGTGTAGCCGGCACCTTTCTGCTTGAGGAAATCGCCGATACGGCCGTAAAGCTCGTCCAGCGGTTCGCCGGGAACTGGTTCTTCGGCCGGGGCATCGGGGGCATCCACTGCGGCGTCCGCCGTTAGATCGGCGGCGTCGACAGCGGCACCTGCGGTCAGGCGCTCGCCGTAGGGTGGATTCATGAAGATCACGCCGGGCGGCGGCGGCAGACGGGTGTCCGCGAAATCGCAGGTGCCGAAGGTCATGTATTCCGCGACACCGGCGGCGATGGCGTTGAGATGGGCGGTTTCGACGACGTCCTCGGAGACGTCGGTGGCGATAATCGGCGGCAGGTTCTCGCGGCGTTCTTGTTGGCGCGCGACGGCAACCATGTCTTTCCAGATCTGCTCGGGCGTGGCACCGAAACGCTGGCGCACGCTGACGCCGGCTTTCTCACCGGGGATCATGCGGCGGTAACCTTTGATCGCCATGAAACCGAAATGGCTTTTAAAGCTGCCCGGGGCGCGGTTGATCGCGTAGAGCGCCGCCTCGATGGCGGGCGTCCCGCTGCCGCACATCGGCACGACAAACGGCGAGTTGCCGTCCCATCCGGAGGCCAGCACACAGCCGGCGGCGAGGGTTTCCTGCATCGGCGCGACGCCCGGATTTTTACGGTAGCCGCGCTTGGAGAGCGGTTCGCCGGTGGTGTCGATGTAGATGATCAGCTCGCTGTTTATCCAGTAGACGAAGACGGCGGCACCGTATGTTTCGCGACCGGAATCGGGGCGGCCGCCACGCTTGTCGCGGATGCGATCGACGATCGCGTCTTTGGTGGTGAGCGATGGCATGCGGGTGTCGCGCACGGTTTCATTGCGCACCACGCTGTTGACCGTGAAGTAGCCGTCGACGTCAATTAGGTTTTCCCAGTCGATCGAATAGACATCGTTGTAGAGGTAGCGCAGGTTGCCGCAGGTGGTTCGCAGCAGCGGCACCAGCACGCGGTGGGCGGTGCGTAACTGGAGATTGAGGGTCATCATGTCGCGCATGCCGCCGCGCACCACGACCGTGTTTTCGGTTGAATCGATGATCTTGTAGCCAAGGCGCGTCAGCTCTTGTGCCGTGAGCGGCGCAAGGCCGCGCGCACAGGAGACGATCAGGGGGTAGGTGTCTTTCCAGAGGTTCATTTCGCAAGCTGGAAGAGGGCGGGCGGGGCAAGCGACGCTTGCCCCGCAGTTAAGATTTAGGATTTAGGATTTAGGATTTAGGAGTTTCCGCTTCCGCCTATCACCTATTACCTGTCACCTATTACCTATTGCTTCTTACCTCTTACTTCCGCCCCTCCCTCCCAGCACAGCCGCGCTACGCGCGGAGTTAGCAGTTCGTCCGGTCTTAGAATTCCCAACCGGGGCGGATGTAGGGCTTCACCAACGCGTTGGCCGCCTTGTTGTTGGTGAACTGCTGCTTGCGACTACTCCACTCCAGCTTGCCGGGGACCTGCTGCGCGATGCAGCCGACCAGCATGCTTTCCAGCATCGGCACCGAGTGGTCCACATCCGAGAAGCAGACATCGTTGCCCTTGCAGGCCTCGACGAACTCGATGTACTGACCATTGGTGTTGCGGCGGAACTTGGCCGGGATGGCCTCTTCGGTCAGCGCCTCGTGCTTGGACATCGACTTCATCTTCTCCTCGTCGTTGAAGGCGATGTAGCCGTCCGCGCCGTAGTCGTTGGTGCTGCAGACCATGCCTTTGCTGCCCATGATCAAGCAGCCGGTTTTCGGCACCTGTCCCAGCGTCGTAACGACTTTGGGCATGATCTCCGCCGAAGGCTTGAGCTCGCCATCATACCAGTAGAGCGTCACTGCGGGCTTGGAGCCGCGGGCGGCATAGATCAGCTTGACGATGCTCTTGCTGGGATACGTGTCGTTGGCCTTGCCTTCAATCCGGATGCACTCAGCGGAGAGCACCCTGCCCAAGTTCAGGCCGCGGAAGGGCAGGTTCATGGTGTGGCAGGCCATATCGCCAAAGGCACCGGTGCCGAAATCGAAGAAACCACGCCACTTGAAGGTGTGATAGGTGTCTTTCTTGTAGGGGCGGAACGGCGCGGTGCCCAGCCAACTCTCCCAGTCCAACGAGGCCGGCACTGGATCGGAACCTTCGGGGCGGTTGAGGCCCTGCGGCCAGATCGGGCGGTTGGTCCACACGTGCACCTCGGTCACATCGCCGAGAATACCGTTTTGCAGCAACTCAGCGTTACGGCGCAGGCCGTTGTTGGCGCTGCCCTGATTGCCCATCTGCGTGACCACGCGGTTCTCGTTGGCCACCTTCTCAAAATAACGCGCCTCCCAAATCGTGCGCACCAGCGGCTTCTGGACAAAGACATGGCACCCCTGTTTCATTGCGCGGACTGCGGCGGGCGCGTGCATGTGGTCCGGCGTCGAGACCGTCACCGCATCGAGGTTCTTGCACTCATCCAGCATCTTGCGGAAATCGCTGTAACATTTCACCTGCGACGGATTCTTGCCCTTCTTCTCGATCTCGGCGAGCGCCCTGTCGATCGGGCCGCGGTCCACGTCGCACAGGGCCACGATGTTTTCGCCGTGCTCGAACATCGGCATCCAGTCGCTCCAACCTTTGCCGCCGACGCCGATCACGCCGATGTTCAGTTTCTCACCCGGCTTTTTGTTGAATACGCGCGCGGGCCGCGACGAGACGCACCCTCCCGCTGCCAGAATTCCGGCTGCGCTAGCGCCGCCTTTGACGAAATCTCGACGATTTAACTGCATCATGATTCTTTTCCTCTTTGATGGTTCCCCGGTTGCCCGTCTTCACAGCCGGAAAATGCGTGTTAAAAAAACAGAAAACGTTGTTCATTATAGGAAATCTAGAAACAGGGTTCAACCGCTAGTTTCCGGCGGACCGCGCGCCACCTCAAAAAACCTACGGTATTTTTTCTGTTTGACGGACCGTGCGGACGGGCCAGGGGCACGCAGCGTAAATGCCGTCTAATGATTTGCGTTGAAGCGCGTCGCATACATCGTTGCGCCGACTTTACGCGCGGCTTCAACCAACTCGGGGTAAGGCTGGTCGGTGACCGTCAAGAAACCGATCTGATAGTTTTCGCCGTCGAAACGTCCGGTCAATGCCTGATCGCGCCATTGGAACCAGTGGGTGCCGACATACCGCGGATGACGCAGGCACGACTCGACAAAAGCAACATAGCACGCGGCGCGTTCCGCTTGGTCCCGGGTGGAGACCAGACCAGTGTGGAAGAGGCCGCGGTCGAGCGCGCCGAAGTGGAATTCGCCGTTGATCATCGGCTTGTCTTCGCAGCCTTCCGGCAGGTCTTTGTCCGCCTGTCGACGATAGATGTTCACGCTCACGACATCGCAATACTTTGCGGAGGCGCGGTAGACGCTCGGCGCACCCCAAGCAATGCGGCAGCCGAGGTAGAGCTTGTCCGGCGCGACCGCTTTGACCGCGTCGCGGATGACGCGGAAATATTGCTCGGCGATCTGGGTGTGAAATGCCTCCAAGTCCGCGTCGCAGCGTTTTTCAGAAGGTTTGTTGGTGCTGGCAAGGAAGGCGTCCCATGTGTCGAAACCGGTGCCCCATGCGGCGTTCAGTGCGGCAACAGTCGGGTACCGGCCGACCAGCCAGTCGCGGAAGGCGATCTTGGCCGGTTGCGTGGCAGGCGAGCGCAGAGCACTCAGCGCCAGGGCGCGGTCATCCCCGCCCCAAGACAATTCGTTGTCCACAAAATACCCGATGCACCACGGATCGCTGACTGTGCCGGGCTTCTGCTGGTCACGCGCGCGCTGCTGGATGCCATCAATAAATTCGCGTGCGAATGGATCGGGGAACTTTCCCCACCAGCCTTCGGACCCCTCGATGCGCGGGCCGCTGGTGTTCAGACATACGGTGTAGGGCGTACGGCGCTGGAGATAGACTCTAGAGTCGGACCAGTTGGCCACGGTGTTCAGCCCCCAGGCGCGGATACGGCGGTGCGCCAGATCGACATGCTGGTCGAACCAGGATTCGCCATATTTGCGCAGCAGATTCGCCCCGACGAAATTAAAGGTTCGGAAGTGCCCTTTGTCCTTGTAGAAACCGTGCGGCGCCCAGTAGGCCGTGCCGTAGAACTCTTCAAACGGCGATCCCTTCTCCGGTAGCCACATGAAGTAGTTTTCGCGATGCGGGATGCCGGTCTCGGCACCGTGCCGTACGCAATCGACACCATGCGAGAAGAAGAGCCGCCCGTCGGGGTCTACCAGCCACCATGTACCGTCGACTTTCTCGGTGCGGAAGTGGCCGGTCGCCTTGAGCTGCGGTCCGCCGGTCCATCCGCCCCAGGCGTTGCGGTCTGTGGCAGGTCCTGCGGCATTGGCTGCAAGCCATGCCGCTTCCTGTGCCTTGGCCTGCTGGAGTTCGGCCTCATCATGTATTTTACCCGGCCAATCGTCATGGCGGAACTGACCGAAGCGGTCGACGAAGGGCAGGAAGGTGTCGGTCTTGAGCAACGTGAGCGGAGCCTTGTCCGTTTCGATCTTGAGGATTGCGAAGCGTGCTGGCTTGTCGGGCGAGTTGAGGAAGACATGCAACTCGGCGGTCTTGCGCACATTGAAGGAGCCGCCCTCAATCGCGACGGGATAACCCCGCATGCCGACCAGTTCAAGCGGCTGGTCGAGCATCCAAGGGCTCAGGCGCAGATTGGTCTTGATCACGCCGACCGCTCCCGGTGCCAGCAACACGCTGCCGCCCGGCGAACGGTCTTTCTGGTGGCGGTTTTTGACGCTCAGATTGATGGTCAGCGCGCGTTCTGCGGCGTTGCTGACCGTGACGCGCAGCGGACCGTAATCGGCAAGGTCCATCTCGCCTGCCTTGAAGAACACCGTGGCACCCGGCCAGGCGTAACGTGTACCGGCGGTGACATGCACAGTCCGGCCTGCGTCAACACTGATGCTGCTGTCGGAATGCTGCCGCACGTCACATAGATCAGACGGCCAAAGCGTCAGCGATCCTCCCCGCGCGGTAGCGGTAACCCATGACAGCACGACGACGATAAAAGCACAGGACAAACGATAGTGTTGCATGCGGGAATGATGGCACAGAGACGCTCCTGAATCAAGCGGAGATACTGGCCGGCGACGCTAGCTCTTCCCTCTGTCCTTACCCCTTTTTTGCCGTATCATCATGATGGCCGAGATCACGCAGAGTGCACCGACGGCCAGCAGTCGAAACAGGCGCGAGGGAGCGGATAGGGGCGCGACGGACAACGGCGTGTCTGCCGCAGGGCTCGCAGAGCCAAGGCTTGCGGTAGCCTCGCGGGGCCGCGCCAACAGTTCGGCCTCGGTCACGCGCCCTGCGATCAATTCCTGGATCTGCTCGGGCGGCAGGGTGCGGAGGCGCTCGACACGCTCGACGGCGGCCGCTTGTGTCCGTGCGCGCGCCTCAAGACGGGCCGGGAAGTTGGCTTCTGCCTTTTCTCGGGAGTCGAGCATCTCATAGGCGCGTATGTCACCGTTCTCGGAGGATTCGACCAAAGCCTGCGCGGCGGTGGCGGTGAGGAGCAACAACAGGGTCAGCAGTGTCCGGTACATGGTCATGGTTGCCCCCCCGGTAGCACTTCCTGCCAAGCGATCACACGCGGCATCGCGGGCGACACGGGCAGATAGAGGGGGATGTTCACAGCGTCACGGCTGTAAGAGCCCAGCCGGATATCCCAGTTGAACTGCACAGAGCGAATGTAAATGAGGGCCTCGTCGCGGCAGACCATGGCGCCGTTAAACTTGCATTCCCCGATTCTGCCCATCGTAGCGTGATTGTTGTACAGTACCGCATCAATCTGCGTGATGTTGGCGCTTTGGGCGTTTTGTTGAATGATTCGGTCGCCCACAGAGCTTTGATAGTATGTTCGTGCTGACGTTGCTGTTGGTTCATACATGCCCGTTCGAGGGTTGCGCACATAATGGATCTGCCTGCCGCCATCGTTGGCTGCGTAATCCCCACCAAAGACACTGGGGTAACCGATTGAGGCGTCGGACGGATCACAGGCATACTCTCTCACCCAAGGCGGGGTGATGTACTTTTCAACGCGTTCCATCCAACTGGAATCCGTATAATTACCGATCACGATATTGCCTTTGGCGGCCAACCCCAGCATGTCTTTCCCTGCGTTCTTTTGTGCGGTTTGCTCCGGATGAGGGTCAGGCTTGGGCCAGCTCGGCGGATCGACGTAGGTGAGGTTGCCGATGATATGGATGTTGCGGCCGGAGTAGATGGTGCCTTGGCCGGTGACCTTGCCTTTGATGATGACATCGCCCGCGACAACGACGGGGCCGTTGATGCGGATCGGCTTGTCGGTGCCGTCCAAGACGAGGCACCCCCTGTCAGCCCCGTTGGTCAGTCCAGAGGGGCCGGGGCCGTCGAAATAGGCGTCGACGAGCGTTCGGCCTTGTTGCCTGATAGTGCCGCCTTCATGCGCCGCAATTTGCTGGTAAAACTGTAGGTCGCCCAAAAACGGCATGGACAGTGGCTCCTGCTGACCGTGCAAGCGCTTGCGTATGTCTTGCGGCTTGTCGTCGTAACCCATTGCCCAGGCGTCGCCGCCTTGGTGAGTGGGCGATGTCGGACGCCAACGAGTGTCTTTGCGGTTCCAATAGTCGTTCAGCGAGAGGTATCTGGCGATGCCGTTGATCGATCCATCCCATCCCAAATCGTCGTTTGCGGCTGCGTAGGCGTAGCCGTTGATCCAGGATTGCCCGTCCAGATCCAAGTCCCCGTTGGCGCGGATGTCGCCGTTTGCCGTGACGCCGCCGCCCATGAACCACCCGTGGTTGTTGATGAAGTAAACGTAATCGAACACTCTGGAGCGGTCCATGGCATACCGGACGGTCTCTTCGATCACGCGGGTGACGGGCACGTTCGCTGGAGATCTCGCAGAGGCGGTGGCGCGCAGGGTCACATCGGCGGTCTGGTTGATGGCGATGATCGGGGAACGGTCGACGCTGACGACGGAAACAGAAACCTGGCAGCCGTTGATTGCGGTATTCTGTATCATCGGATTGTCAAAGCCGCCGATGCCGATGGATTGTTCGCTGAAGGTGTCAAACCAGACGAGGATGTTCAATGTGGAGGGCGAACTGTTGAAGTAATTGACGAAGGCGGTTTGCGTCTCCAACTTTTCCCGGTCGAGTGCTGTCTGGGCACTGAGCCGGCAGCGGGTGGCGGTGGTGTGGACACCGGCAGTGCGGGTCGCGTTGAGGGTGAGATTCAATGCGCCGCCGACAAGGATGCCTGCGGCCAACATGGCGCAGAGCACGATCGGCAGGACGAAACCGTGGGTGGACGGAGCGTTCATAACTGGCCTTGTCGTGTTGAGGGTGGTTGGGTTGTTTCAGGGTTGGTTGCTTGTTCGAGGCGGCCGGTCAGGGGTTCATGATCTGCACGACCATCTCGTCTCGATGCGTGTACACACGCGGATTGCGGGAGCCGATCTGGAGGGAGAGATCCAGATTCACCATCACGATGCCGGGGTCTGAATCGAGCGAAAAGATCTCCTCGGATCGGAACTCAAGCCTTCCAATCGACAGCCAGCTTTCGTTGCCACGGTCCGCCCTGATTCTCCGGTTGTTCACGGCCAACCGGTTGGGCGGGCCGCGCCTGGGTTTGAATCGCAGACCCCGGCCCTTGCCTTGCGCATTCGGATTCGGGAGTTGGAGTTGGGAGAACTCAGAGCCCATCAGACCCCGCTCACCGGTTGCGGTGTCGTCGACCTGATAGAGTAACTTTTCGCGCAGCGAGCGCGACCGTAGCGAGAGTTCTATGTCGGCTGCAGTGGCTTCGAACAACCGGATCGATGCCACGAGTGTGGGTATGCCCATGGCGATGATCAGGCTGGTCAACGCGGTCACAAACAGCACTTCCGTCAAGGTGAATCCCCGTCTGGAAGATGTCGGTGTGGCATGGGTGGCAGTCATGGTAATCCTTCCTGAGAATCAAGGGGCGTTACGGAAGTAGTTCCTGTTGACGCGGTGCCGTTCAAGCCTATACGGTTGCGGCAGCTGGACCCAGCCACCGTTCGGCTGACGCCACCTCACATCGGTCATGATCTCCCAACTGGTGATGGGGGTGCCGTTCGGACGGACGGAGAGGAAGCATTGGATGTCATTGGTCGACACCCCTGCGAACGCCGTTGCTCGCGTCGCCGGAACCCAGCCCCACCTGATCGGGAAGTCGGCGGGATCGCTGGCATTGGTGTCAAACCACTGGGTCTGGCGGTTGAAAACATCCCATGCGACATCGAACGCAAGGGTGTCCGCCGCCAGTCGGCAACGCATGTCGGCGGCGGTGCGGCGACAGAAGAGCAGGGACTCGAACAGAACGAGAATCAACATCAAACCGATGGAGGAGGTGAAAACCAGCTCCACCAGCGAAAACCCCGAGCTACGGGAACGCCCGTAGCGGCAACCACTGTTCGCGCCGAGGTTTGAGCCTGTTGAACAGTTCATGGTCGGAAACTCCGTTAGAAATCGTCTGGGACCTCAATGCGGATTGTGCGCGCGCGCGCATCCCTGACTTCCGGGTCCCCCGGCTCTCTGTCGTCGAGGTCGCTGCCGTGCAGCGTGCCGGGATCCGAGAAGAAGGGAACCTCGAAGCTTACACCACAAGCCGGACACTCTGAAGAGGTCCCGGCCATGTCTGCCGGTGCTTCGATCTCTTGGCGGCAGTTCTTACAGAAGAAGGAAAGCATTCGCTTGGCCGACAGAGTTCTGGGTGAGGCATGCTCTTCCGGCGCGAATCCCAATGCCGCCAGGTCGATCCGTATCGTCTGGCCGCCGCGTGCCTTCTGTTCGGCGAACGTGGCCGCAGGAGACGGTTCCGAGGTGGTGGAGGACGATTCTGGGGTGGCGGGGGATGTGAACGGGGATGCGGACGTCGCATCCGGAGACGCGGGCGGAGTTTCGGGAGCCGCCGTCGTCGGGGCCGCAGGCGGTACGGTCGGCGTGGGCAGGGCTGGCCCGTGCAGAGTGCCCGCCTCTGATTCCGCCGGAACGATGATGGACGCGCCGCAAGCCGGGCAGTGCGCCTCGATACCTATGGCAGCGCGGGGTGCTTCGATTTCCTGGCCGCATTTCTTGCAGCAGAAGGAAATGGCATTGGAAAAATCCTCTAGCTCCGCTTGCGTGGGTCCCTCATCCGGAAGCACGGTGACCAGATCTTCGGGCGGCGGGGTGACCGCATTCCGGGCGGCTTTTACGATCCTCGCACGTAGCGTGCGATGCTCACCAATGAGAATGGTTTCTCCAGTTTGAGGATTTTTCATGCGTCTGGGCTTGCGCAGAACTACGTCCAAACGGCATATCCCCGGAACCGTGAACCCGCCATCCGCCGCCTCGCGGTAGGCGATACGCGTGAGTTCATCCAGTATAAAACGGGCCTTTTTCTGGGTAATTTCGGCACTAGCAGCCAACTCGCGGATCAGCGAGGCCTTGGTATAAGAAGTTTTTTTCATTGCGAACACTCAAACAAACGGTTACACTCGCGTACATCTAATGCATGTATCATGCCAAAGTTGGTTTTTTAGGGAGCTTGTTTGGCACTAATTCTGCTACCTAATTCGCCGGTTAGGAACGTTTGACATGGCAATGAAATTCTGGTTTGGGAAAAAAGGGCTGGACGCCACGTCGTTCAATGCCGCGGGACAGTCGGCGATCGATGAGGCGGCCGAGATGGCTGTGGCGGATGTGGCCGTGGCGGATGACCGGTCGGAAGATGACGCCGTCGGGGGTGACGCGTCTCTCCAAATCGACGGGACGGCATTGCTTGCGGTCCAACCGATTGAGGAAGAGACCGAGCCTGTCGTTGCGGCGCTTAAGACTGCGCCGGCGACGTTGAAGAGGGACGACAGCACGACTCCCGCTCTGCGTCTGACCTCGCGCATCCCCGAGGCGGCTGCTGCGACCTCGTCTGAGACCGCTCCGGCGTCCGAGGCTGTGTCCGAGACCGCTCCTAAGTCCGAGACCGTCCCCAAGGTCGTCTTGGAGGAGCGGCGGCCGACGTTTACGCTTAAGGCAGTTTCTGGGAAGTTACAATCGACGTCTACGTCCGCACCTGCACCTACGCTTAGGGCTGTATCGGAGAAGTCACAGTCGGTGCCTGCTGCCGCGTCCGAGGCGGCGGCGTCTAAGCCGACCTTTTCGTTGCGCATGAAGACGAAAGCGGCGGCACCTGCCGCCGGCGCGGCCACGCCATCGCCGCCGATATCCGCGGCGCCAGCGGAGCCCGCCGACGCGCAACAGGGTGGTGCTGCGGCCTCCACTTCTGCTCCGAGCGAGTGGGTGCGGCCCAAGCCCGATCAGCGCGCGCTCTATTATCAGTTGATGGACGGGCTGTATGACGCGATCCTGATCTTGGACGACCGGGGCCATGTGGTGGATGTCAGCAGACGGGTCACGGAGGTTCTCGGATATTCACGCGAAGAGACGTGGGATATGTCGATTGAAAAGGTGATCCCCGGCATGTCGCGGCAGATGTTCGAGCATCTCAGGCGCAATCTCAAGGACAACCATCAGATTTTGATCGACGCGCGCTGCTTCCGCAAGGACGGCACCTCGTTCGCGGGTGAGGTCGGGGTCAGCACGCTGGCTTTGACCCGCGCATCCAACATGGTCTTCGCGATCCGCAATGTGGAGCGACGCAAGAACGCCATGGATGAAATGCGGCGTGGCCAAGCCGCTTTTGAGTTGTCGTTTTCGCCCTGCTTTGTGTGCGATATCGACGGCTTTTTCCAAGTAGTCAATCCGGCTTTGCTTGAGGCGTTCGGTATCCCGGATGTCAGACAAGCCAAGCGGGTGCGCTTTGTGGACCTGCTGCCCGATGCCGCCAGCCTCTTCCTGCGGGCAGTATGCGGCGATAAGGTCCGCGAGACGGTCAACGTCTCTGTGGCCGACGGGATGTCCGTTGCGCTGGAACTGGCGCTGGCGCCGCTTAAGAATGGGCAACAGACGGTGATCGGCGTTGCAGGCTCAATGCGTCAGCCCGGCTGAGCATCCGGATGACCACGCCCCCGTCCACAAATGGTATTGCGTTTTTTTCTCAGGGTTTTGGGGCAGTGCTCAGGTTTGCTTAACGCAAAGGCGCAGAGGCTTTTTGGGGGGCTGCTCCAGCCGCAAGTCGCGGGTCGAACGTCGCGGGTCAACCCATTGGGTTGCGGGCTCCGCCCGCGTTAGTTTGTTCCACGGGTCAGCAGCGTGAGGCACCGGCCATTTCAGCGGCAATCGCACGCGCAGCGGCGCACGGGTCGGCCGCCGCGAGGATCGGACGTCCGACCACCAGATGGGTGGAGCCATCCGCCACCGCCTGCGCCGGCGTGGCCACGCGCTTCTGGTCGCCTACGTCTGCGCCAGCAGGACGCACGCCCGGAGTTACGAGCAGAGCGTGCGGCCCCAGTGCCGCACGCATGGCGGCCACTTCACGCGGCGAACAGACGATGCCGTCAGCACCGTTGCCGCAGGCAAGCTTTCCCAGCGCCTCGACCTGTGCCGCCACCGAACGGGTGATGCCGAGATCGTCCAGATCGGACTGGTCAAGACTGGTCAGGATCGTGACGGCCAGAATCTTCGGGGCTCCGGCACCTGCGGCGAGCGCGGCGTTCTTTGCCGCCTGAATCATCGCTTTACCACCGGCCGCATGAATGGTCATCAGGTCCGCGCCCAGCGAGGCACCGACGCTGACCGCGCGTTCCACGGTGCGCGGGATGTCGTGCAGCTTGAGATCGAGAAAGACACGTTTGCCGCGGTTTTTCACTGCGCGTACCACATCCGGTCCGACCGCGCTGAAAAGCTCCAGCCCGATTTTGTAAAAAGAGACCGCATCTCCCAACCGGTCAACGGTCTGCTCGACCTCAGTCTTGGAAGAAACATCCAGCGCAACAATCAACTCAGCCATCTATCCATCCTCTTTTGTTTGTACGGCATATTAAGCCATAATTATCCGCCATCGGCAAAAAAAAAGTGCCGCATCAAGCAATAACACTTTTAATCAATCGTTTAACATGCTGAAAGGCGCATTTGAAGAGCGGAGAGGCCGCTCGCTGGCGTCAGAAAGGTGGGGACATGAACAAGAGAACACAGATAACACTTTTCGGAACGGTCATTGTGGCGGGGCTGCTGGCGGTTGTGCCGGCGCGCGCGGATCGTGTGAGCGTTGGTTTGGGCGTCAGCAACGGCGGCAGCTTTTTTGCTCTCGGGATCAACAGCGGGAGAGGGCACCATCCCCATCCCGGCCATTTTCACCATCGCAGGCACCCGATACCGCATCCGCGGCCTTTCGGTTGTCCGCCGCCTGTGATCGTTGCACCGCCGCCAGTCGTGGTGGCACCGGCGCCGGTCGTAGTCGCGCCTGCACCGGTTGTGGTGGCACCGCGCGGCTACTGGCGGGAGCGCGAAGAGCGCGTGTGGATCGAAGGATGCTGGGTTGAGGCGATCGATGCGTACGGACGGCGCTGCAAGCAGTGGCAGCCGGGATACTGGGAGATCCGCCGCACACGCGAGTGGGTGGAGTAGCTACTTAGCCTCTTTGCTGCGCGAGACGGCCTGCCCTTCTGGTCCGAGCGCGGCGCGTGAGGAGCCGCAGGCGGCCAACACCTGATCCGTGGTCTTGAAGTGGCATTTGCTGGTTTTGAGAAGCACCTCGGGACCGGCTTTCTTGACCAGCTCGATAGCTGCAGTCTTGACCTGTTCCGAAGCCCCTTTGGGCATTTGGACACCGTGCGCTTCGCCCAGACGACCCAAACTGCGCAGGAAGGCTTCGCGCGCCAGCACGGATGCCGCCGCGACCGCGATGTCGGACTCGGCTTTGTGGCGCTGTTCGAGCTTGATCGAGCGCCCCTTCTTCATCAGCGCCCGCTTGATCACCTGCTCGGCGCCGAATTGGTCGGCCACGGCGCGCGGACAATCCGGCACGTTTTCCAGCAGGTTTTCGATACAGCGCGCGTGCGCCCAAGCCAGCAGTGAGTTGACATTGCGGATCTTGGCGTAGAGCCGGTTGTAGGCCTCGGGACCGATGGTCACCATGGCGAAACGCTTAGGCCCCAGAAGTTTGCGCGTCTTGTTGCCGATGAAGAAAACCGCTTTGTCGGTGAGCTGCTTACAGTCTTTAACGCCAATTTCCTGCATGGCGTGGGCGAGGTCAGGATCGACATACACTGCGCAGGCTACCAGCGGTCCAAAGAAATCGCCCTTGCCGCTCTCGTCGATGCCCATGTGCGGGGCCACGAGGTCTGGGTTGAGCACCTCTTCGTACCCGAGGGTTGCGGACTGCAACACGTTGGGTTCGAGGAAGAAGAGAACGAAATCCTCTGCACCTTTCCCCTGTACCAGACACTTGCCGCTCTTGTACAGGTTGACCACGCAATCCTGCGCCTCAACCGCAATGATGGTGTGCGGCACCTGCTTCGGGCGGTAGTTGCCCATCTGGAGGAGGATTTTCAGCGTTTCCTGCTGCTCTTTGCTGAGCACGAACGTGTATGAATTCTTTTTTTCCATTGCGTATCGATTACAACACAAGCCTCCGTCCGGTTGCAAGCCGGAAGCGGCGGCAGGGTTCGATTCAACCGCGTTGAGTCGAACCCTGAAGGAGGATTTAGGATTTAGGAATTAGGAGTTTTCTCCTAGCGCGTGAGGACATCGCGGATGGCGCGGAAAACGGTTTCCTCGACATCGTCGGTAAATGGTCCGGGCTGGCCGTAGTAGATCATACTGTCGTTCGCTTCATACCCGCCCTCTTTAAGGACCCTGAGCGACGGGATGTACGCCTGCACATCGTTGCAGTAGCCCGCCACCACCAGATTGTCGTCCGGGAACTCGCGGCGCGCCCGCAACGTGTAGTCGATGACGACCTCACCGTTCAAGAAAAGGAAGGTCAGTGCGTTGCCGAAGCGTAATGCCTGAACGGTGTAGGGCATTGAAGTGACGGGGGCCCCGCAGCAGTAGGCTTCGAGCATCAGTTGCGCGCGCTTCTGTTTGAAGCGATTCGTGTCCAGCGCCTCTTCGCGCATGCGGGCGAGCGGTACCGGCGCAAAAGTCAGGCGCGTTTCCACGAGCCGCATATTCAGTGGCCCCGTGACATCCTGCATCGGGCGGCTCATCACATCGCGCACGGCTGCGGCGAGGGCCTGCCCGTGCTGTCGCGCACACGCCTCGGTGTGGCGCGGCTCTGGATTTTGATCGGCCGCGCATCCTTGGATAAAGAACGCGGTCGCGCCCGGCCAGGTCGACTCCAGTTCCAGCATCGCAAAACCGGCGTAGTCGCCGTTGACCATGAGGTTATTCGCGGTCAGCGTGGTGCAGTGGCAGGCGTAGTTGAAGACCACCGCGCGTACCGCGCCGTCCAGCGCGCACACGCGCAGAACCGGCACAGTGTGGTCCACCGGCGCGACCTCTCGCTTGCGGCGATTGATGGCGAATCCTGCGGTGCCGCGTCCGGTCGCCAAGCGGGCAGGCGCACGTGTCGCCATCGCCATGTCCACGGCGGCGATGATGCGTTCGGTCATCTCTCGGTTCTGCCGGATCGTCTGCTGCCGTTCCTGTGGTGTGAAGGCGTCGCATACGCTCAGAGTCGGCCAGATCACCGGACCGGAATGGGTGTGCGAGGCATTGAAGACGAGGTGCGCCCGCGGGACGCCGTGCCGCTTGTGGATGGTTTCCGCGACGACGTCCGTGATTTCGCGCGTGAGTCCGATCACATCGACCGTCACGAGCACGGCGCACTGTCCAGGATTTTCTTCAAAGGCCAGCGCCTTCGCCCAGATGCGGTGGAGCGTGCCGGTCGCGGGTGCGGAGCGGGCCGCATATCCCGCCAGCCAGACCGGCTGCTGCATGTCCGGCGTGATGTCGGCGCGCCCGATACCCACCTTGAGCATGCCCGGTTCGGCCGACACGCCGACAGCCGCACAGAAGATACACACGAGGCCCATCGCCTTTCGCACGCATGTCGCGACCGTGCGCCACCACAATGTGCCCGCCCCGTCCGATGTCTTTATCGCTGGCTGGTTGATGTTCGTGCTCATGCTGTCCCCTTCAATTCGGGTGGTGCAATCTGAACGAGGTCGGTGCGCGTATGGCCGTTCTCTGTGACGCGCGCCAGCGTGTATACCGTACGGTCGGGCGCGACGGCAATGGAGTTCACATAGGTGGGGTGCCCGCCGTCTGGATAGAAGACGGGGCCGTGATCTTTGTAAATGCCATCAGGAATATCGTACGTCACCAGGTGCAGGTTCTCTACGCCCTTGGCCATGCCCATTGCAACCTTGTTCAATCCCGCTACCCGTCGGCCCTGTTCATAGACGGGGCCGCCCGTCAGGTAGTACAGCGTCCGCCCGTCAGGTCCCAGAGTGAACCCCAGATAGCCGTAGCTGAATTGATCGCCCATGCCGGAACGCCGGGACGGACCCGAGGTCAACCGCTCCAGCACGTCGATGCGCGGTTGGCGCGGATCAAATCGGAACAAGTACCCCGAGTTGCCGTGCACGCCGTAGAAGACTTTTTCCTGCGGGTGCCAGATCACCTGACGCCAATGATAGCCCATGCAGCCTGAGTCGTGCGGCACGTACCGACCGAAATAATCTTTGCGCATGTCTTCGCCGACAAGCCGGGCAACTCTGTCCGCCCCCGGCTCGTAGTAAAAGATATCGCCTTCCGGATTGGTGAAGTACGCGACGCCTGTTTCGGGGTCGATGGGGATGGAACGGCAAAGCACGCGGTAAGTGGTACCCGATCCGCTCTCTCCCTGACCGGAAACCGGTCCTAAGTTCCGCCATGTTCCGCTGGCGACGTCAAAGCAAAAGAAAATCCCGACCGGCCATGTGATACCGTATATCGCGCCGCGCCGCGTATCCATCCCCATGGCGAGCACCGCCTCGCCATCCGGTGCCAAACCGAGGTCTTCGCACTGGCCGCTTTTCAGATCATAGGCCAGCAGATGTCCGCCGGGGTAGGGGTGATAGCCGGGGGGGACCTCGGTTGCCATTCGCTCCATGCCGTCTACCATGTTGTAATATCCGGCGTGGGTCGAGAAGTAGAGCTTCCCTTGATATTCGTAAAAGAGCACGTGGCTCTTGCCCTGCGGCACTGTCCGGCGGTCTTTTTCGCCGCACATCTCCGTCAGATCGCCGAGGCAATCAAGGGTATCGGTGCGGGGATCGTAGCGGAAAACGCGACCGCCGAAATCGATCGATGTCGAGCAGAGCACATAGTACACGCGGCCGTCGCTGGCGATCGATAATCCGTTGTAGGTGTCATGCGCCTCTTTGAAGCCCGAGTTAAAGACGCGGGCAACGAGGCCCCGGCCGGCGTGTGATGTCGTTGTCGCGTGGATAGAAAAACTCTCGAATGAATCAGACATGATGTTTACCCAGTATCAAGGGTTAGAGGTGCGCGACGGTCGTCCCGGAGAAAACCGGGCGTTTGCCGACCGCCGCTTTGAAGATTCGCTCAGGCCTTCGCCAACTTGTCCGCGTGGGCGTGCAATTTCGCGACGGCGTCGGCGATGCGGTCCATCGCTGCGCGGTCGGCCAGTAGCACATGCTGCGGCAGCCAGACGAGCGTTTGGCAAATCCGGTCGTTTTCAGGGCACTGGTTGCGCGCCAGCCATGCGTCGTAATCCAGCTCTTCCGCCGTGTACATCCGCCGGAAGTTCTTGGTCTCAAAGGCGTGTTTGACATACGGCATCTTATTCAGCGGCGTATAGCCCGATGAACAGGGGACGCCTTCTGCGGCGAGCGCCTTCAAGAAGGTCGAACGCGTGAGTCCGCCGCCGAACGCCTCGCTGTCGAACCTGAACGGGAAGAGGTGGAAGGCGGCACGCGTCACGCCGGGAGAGAAGCGGTAGGGGATGATCCCGGGAATCTTGCTGAGCCGTGCTTTAAGATACTCCGCGTTCTCATGACGCAACGCGGTCTCCGCCGGCAGGCGCTTGAGTTGCGCCAGCCCCATCGCCGCCTGATACTCGGTGTAGCGCAGCTTGGTGCCCAGCATGGCTGTGCCGGCTCCGACCACACCGACCGCCGTGCCGTAGGCGTTGCCATAGTTGTGATAGGCGTGACACCGGTCCATAAAGGCGTCGTCGTCACTGACAATCGCACCGCCCTCACCGATCGCGAGGTTCTTCGAGTTCTGGAAACTGTAGCATCCGGCATTGCCCAGCGTGCCGCACTTCTTCCCGTTGACCTCGGCCAGCCACGCCTGACAGGCGTCTTCGACCACATACAAGCCGTGTTTCTTGGCAAGGGCCGTGATGGCGGCCATGTCGGCGGGCAATCCCAAGATGTGCACCGGCAGGATCGCGCGGGTCCGCGACGTGATCTTGCTCTCGATTCTGCGGGGGTCGATTTGGTAGGTGGCGGGATCGATGTCGCAAAACACCGGGATCGCGCCGTTCATCAGGATCGCCTGCGCCGTCGCGATAAACGTGTAGGGCGGCAGAATGACCTCATCGCCCGCACCGATCCCGAGTTGGGCCAGCGCCGTGATCAGCGCGTTCGTTCCATTGACCACGGCCAAGCAGCGCTTGGCACCCACGGCCTCAGCCCAGCGCTTTTCAAATTCTGTCACCGTGGCGGCGCGCGACCAGACGCCGCTGCGCAGGCACTTGAGGAATCCGGGTTCGTCATGTTCCGGTATCCAGCGCGGCCACGTCGGCCACTTCCCCCGGTATGCTTTCTCGCCGCCCAGCAGCGCCGGCAATCCGGCACCGCTCGATTGCGCCGCATGCGTAGGCCGGCGCACCCAAAACGCGCCAGCCGAAAGCCCAGCCGTCTTTATGAACGTCCTGCGAACCATGGTTCACTCTCCTTTCTTGAAGCGTCGGTCTGTTCTCGTTCTGTCACCCTCACATACGATGGCCGGAGATACGCCCCGCCCATTCCGCGCCTGCTCAGGGCAGGCAATAATACAACACTTTTTCAACGCGCGCGGGCTCATCCCCCGCGATGGTGTGCCGCTCAAAAGATGCGTACCTCAGGTCATACATCTTCTTGCCGCCGTAAGAGAGCCAAACCGGCCCCGCGCTGAAACGGTCGCCGCCGGGTCCCTGCTTGCCCGCTCGGATCGTGACGCGGTTCAGCTTGGCGAGCCGCGCCTGATCGATGGGAAATGTGAGCACACATTCGTTGGTGGTCCCGGCCGGGATCGTGCCGAGCGGCTCGCCGTTGAAGAGAACCGGGCACGTACCGTCGACGCCCCGCACCTGCAAGGAGAGCGTCGCCGGTGCTGTCGCTTGGTACGCCTGCGGGCGTCCATTCTCCACCAAGTAGCGGACCGTAGAACGACTGACCGCCTCGCCCTGTTTCGCCGTGAAGGCCAGCACGCGGTCGCCGTCAAACGCCTGACGCGTGTCCAGCGTGCCGCACCAGCGCGACCACAATTCTTCGCGCCCGGTTTGCGTCAGTGTCACCGGCTTTTCGTCAAACACGGCGCTCATCTCCACCGCGCGGCCAAAGTCCAGCACGACGGCCTCGAATGTGATCTCGCCCTGCTGCACGCTGGTGGCCAGCGGCGAGACAAGTGAGATCGGCGTATCACCTTCGCGGCTGAAGTACGCCGTCTTTAGCGAGTTGCCTTTTACTTGAACGACGCGGAACCCCTGCGGCGTGCCGTCGATGTTCGGGCCGCTCCACCACGCGCCGCTCATCGCGCCGCTGTGATACACTGGGATGTCGCCCAAGCTCGTGGTGAATGTCCGATGCAGATGGCCACAGAATGCGCCCAGCACGCGGCGGCCTTGCAGCAGCTCCGTCAACTGCTTGGCATCGCGCAGCGTCGATAGCGACTGATGGCAGAAGAGCAGGAGCGGCCGGTCGGTCGGGATCAATTTCAGGTCCGCCGCCAGCCAGGCGAGTTGGTTGGTGCCCAACCGCTCCTGATACGGCAGCGACGTACCATCCAAAGCCACGCAATGCACCCCGGCCCATGCCCACGAATAGTAGGTCGGGCCAAACACGCGGCGGTAGAGTCCCTTGCCGTAGAAGGGATGTGACTTGTCGGGATTCGGCGTGTTGAAAGCCACATGCTCATGATTGCCCGGCAGATGGAAGAGCGGCAGTTCAAAGGCCGCAGCCGCCGTGAGGTACCGATCATACTGCTCCTGCGCCTTTTCGGGCGGCACCACGTCCACGCCTCCCACCAGATCACCGGTGTTGATGGCGAAGGCAAAAGGATGGGGCAGCCGTGCGAGCTGTTTGGCGAAGGCGATCACCAGATCGGCGCGCCCGACATGCGTGTCCGTCAACTGCACGAAGGTGAACGCCTCATCTTGAGGCTTGGCCGTCAAACCGAAATCCAGCGGCTTTCCGCTTTCGACACGCCGCCAGAACGCGCCGGAGGGTGCGTGGTCGCGCGGGACCGAGATCCAGATGCAGGCGTCCGGATCGGTCGTGTCCAGCCGGAAGCGGCCCTGTGCGTCGGAAACGACAACCTGCACGCCGTCACTCACCGCCACCCCGGCGATCCCGGGCTCGGCGGCATCGGCCGTGCCGTTACTGTTTGTATCGAGAAACACCCTGCCTTCCGCGCCGCAGGCCATGCGGGCACAGAACGTCAAGACAAACAACACACCCATGCTTCGTACGAGATTCCGCATCTGGACTCCTCTCCGGTTAAGTTCCCCGTGGTCGGTGCCGATTATGTGAGAGGGGGGAGAGAATGGTCAAGCCTCAAAGTAAAATAGGCGAATTTCAAAGGGACGCCGCCCCTCCGCGCGTGGCGCGGAAGGCGGCTCGCGCGGACGCTCGCCCTCCCGATCTATGATCCGGCTTGCGAAGCGCCGGGAGGGTCAAGCGTCTGCTTGACCGGCGGCGGTCACGACGTCATCCCGTAAAAATCTCTGCGTCTCCGCGTCTCTGCGTTATCAAGAGGAGCAACGCTAGTTGTGGCCGGTTCAGTAACTGGCCGTGGTTGGGGCCCTCCTTACCTCGGCCCAAACTCCAAATGGTACAGGAGTTTCTTCCCAAAGTTCGTCCAAGACGATGGGATGTCGGTATGATCGGTTTACTTGCGTACGGATTCACTTTCCGTTTCGGCAGTTCCTTTTTCTTTTGTGTGATCGACCTGCCGAGTCGAGACGACTTTGCCTTCCTTGATCTCCAGAAAGATGTCGATTTCCCGTTTCTCGCTGAATCCCATGCCGCCCATGAGGACCTTGCCCCTGCCAATGCGAAGAGTCCCGGAGAACCAGGTCGCCTTGACGGGCGATTTCCACTGCGGGTTGACCTTGTCGAGCGGAATGGCTCCGGTTCGGGGATGTCCCTCCCGAAGAGCAACGAGGTACAGTTCGTCGTTCTCAATCTTCCATGTGCCGACATAGCCGCGCCAACAGGCTGTAGAGGGCGGCCTCTTATTAATAAACACTTTTGGACTGCCTGCCGGGAAGAGTGATTCGAGTGGGGTTGTGTAGAGGTCATTGGTGGTGCCGCCGTATACCAGCACCTCTGGAACTTGGGAAGTAGCGAATGCCGCGCTCCCTACCGTACAAAACAGGGCTACTATCACAATCTTTTTCATTGTTTCGAACATCAGCGGTGAGACGGCGGTGTTCCGTCGATTCCGCCATCTTGTTAGGGTGCTTTCTCCTGTTCCTCAACGGGGATCAAACTGTCAAAGGCAAAGTACGCCTTATGAACGACTGGATTGGTCGGGAATGGTTGTTGCCCTTTCTGCTGATATCCCACGAAGGGGATCAATATTCTGAAATCAAAGGGTTCGCTGTCCCGCTCCACAGAGTTGACTTCCATTTTCATCCGGTATCGTGTTGGCGTACAGGGACGATTGAAATAAGTCATTGTGCCCTCTGCTGTAAATGACCAGGGGGCTATTGTCCGATAGTTCCCCCGAATAGCCCGTCCACACCAACCGTCTAACGGACCACTAAAGAAGGTGTTCTCCTTATCGAAATAGTAGAAAGAACTGCCGTCTTGAACGATGAGATATCCCTCTTGCTGGATGACCGCTGTCGCCGTGGTCGGGGGTCTTTTACAGACTCGGACTTGCGATTTTCCTGAGTGCGACGTTAGCGTGAGTTGAAGATCGCCGTTAGCAAGATTTGTGAAACCGACGGTACGATAGTCTTCGGGGGAGAACCGAGGGAAAAGGTTGCTGTTTTTGTATCTTGCTTTCGAAAACGAAGCCAAGTCCGCAAGGTTCGTCGGCCAGCGATCTCTTTCCCTGTAATAGTGCCGTGATTCGGCTTCGGCAAAGTTGTTGTTGAACGCCTTGTCATCATCAGCACGAGAACCGCTGCCGAGACAAGCGATCGCACAGAGTAGTAGTTGTCTGAAGATCGTTTTCATACTTCTTCTCGCATAACGTCGGTAACCAACCGCCACCGGATTCGAAGGCGAATGGTGGTCAGTTGTGCCACCGGGTTAGGTACCTTCATTGTTTTGTCTCACGATTAACCTTCCTCTGGGGGCGGCTGGCCTTTTTCTGCTCCTCATCGATATGCCATTCTTTGGTGTACCAGTAAAACGTGCCTTCCCTTCCGATTCTTAACTCTCTAAATCGGCGGTTCCTTTTGTTTTCTGCATCCCAGTTGTCCTCGATTAGGTGCCGAATTGGGGGGAATCCTATTTCACGAAAAAGCTGAGATATGTTTTCGATCTGAGCAATTGAAAACTCTGGACTGAAGGATACGACAAAATGGAAGTTTGTTGTGTATCCGGCCCAGCGTTTCAAAGCTTTCTCTAAATCATCGTAGATCGGCTTGATCGCATTCGACCCTTGCCGGGAAGGCGTCCAGAAAACTTGGTTTGTTCCTTGAAAAATAAAATTGAATTGGGGTTCGAAAAAAGCCGGATCAATACACAGGTTGTCGTAGCGCGTTCGGTCAAACGGAACAACTCGAGACCGGATTTGTTGCCATATGATTTTGTGTGCAACAATAGCTCCGCACACAGATGACAATAGGCCGACCAAGAGATACCGGACAAAAGATTTCATCTCATTTTCTCTGATGGCTAACGGCGTTACTGAATCCACCTCGCGAAGGCGGACCGAGCCCACACGATACGGCCATGTTAATCGCTCGGACGGTTGCAGTCAATTGACGATTAATCATCACCTTGAAATTTCATCTTGGATATACATTTTGGGGTAGCCACACACCGTGGCGCCTTGGCACTGTGTTTCTGTCAGCATGCCTTGCGGGACATACCCATAGTCCTCCCCCCGGGGATGGAAGATTGATCGTGTTACCGGCGCGTCGTCCAAAGTCATGTGTTTCTCCTATGGTTCACCCTGTAATCGGTTAGTGACAGGGGGCACGCGAGGATCATGCGTTTCTGGTGAAAAGGGGAGCAGAGAGTCGGGAGCAACGTTGGGTGTCGTCGATGGCTAGACATGATCATCCATTATCATTTACTTGAGCCAAAAGACTTTCGGCGGTTTCAGCATCTTTGGTTCTAACCATAAGACGTACGCCAGTTGTCGTTTGCAAATAGGGGCGCATCCCACCGCAATCATCCTTAGCGATGAGGGCATCGATGCCCGCCATCCCAAGTTTCATCCTGGCCGTCTCCGCCTCAATCTCGCTTGGATAGGTCGCAACGCAAATGGGTTCGTCATTTTGCATGTTGTTGTCCTCCTATTTGCCGATGCACCACAGATGCTTTTCGCCACGCAGCAACAACCGATTTCTCAGCAATACCGGCGATGCCACGAAAACATCGTCAAACTTCGTCTGGTTCAATACGGTAAGGCCGTCGTCTTTGACGCGGCAGACATAGACATCGCCCTCTTCGCGGCACAGGTAGAGCGTGTCGCCCGCCAACACCGGCGAGCTGTAAAAGACCCCCTTGCCTTTGGGCAGCATGGTCGACCATAGCTCGTTGCCGGTTTCCAGATCCAGGCACCACATCTTGCCCTTGAAATTGACAAAACAGGTCTTGCCGTTGAACGCGACCGGCGAAGCCCCGTCCGTGCCCATCCCGCGCTTTTCCCACAGGCGCGCGGTGGCGGTGATGTCGCCGTTGCTGCCGATCCTGACCCCCGCCACGAACTGCTCACGTCCGTACGGCACGACGGCGATACCCCGCTCCAACGTAGGTGAGGCGATCACGCGCCAGACCGACTTGTTCTCTGGATTGAAACCGCCGCACTGCCACAGCAGGTCGCCGGTCGCCGCATCGTTGCCTGTCAGGTGGTCCGCTCCCCAGATCACCACTGTGTCGCGCCCCTCCGCTCGGACCACAAGGGGCGTGGTGTAGCTTTGGCGTGTTTCCTCGCGCCCCGGATATTCGCGTGCTTTCTTCCAGACCTCGTTGCCGGTCGCCGGATCCACAGCCACCACATAGGAGTTGCCCTCTTGCATGACCGCCACCACCAGAAGGCCGCCCGCCAGAACAGGACTGGTGCCGAGATCCCACCAGAGCGAGTCCTTGCCGTAGCGTTGCTGAAGGTTGGTCTGCCAGAGCAGGGTTCCCTTGAAGTCGAGCGCGGCCAGTGTTCCGCTCTTGAAGTAGACATAGACGCGCGTTCCGTCGGTCACTGGCGACGGGTTGCTGCCGCTGCCACGACGGTGACGTCCGGGGCGTTGCTGGCCCAGTTCCGTTTGCCACAGCTTTTTGCCGGTCGTCCACTCAAAGCAGACGGCGCAGTCAAGACCGTTGGTCCCCTCGCCGGCAGCGGCGGTCAGCACGATGCACTCACCCCAGACGAGTGGCGTCGAACAGCCCTTGCCGGGCAGGGCAGATTTCCATAGCACGCCCTCCGCAGCGGAAAATGTCACTGGATACGTTCCCGGCGCTGCGATTCCCGTACCCTCCGGACCGCGCCATTGCGGCCAGTTCGGCGTTTCCGCACCCAGCGCGATCCACGCTGCAATTGTGACACACGCACCAACGATAATCCGCCTCATCCCGCTCCCTCCCCGTCTCCATTTTTACACACAGGCGAACAGTAACAAACCGCACCCAGCGATGCAAGCGGCACATGAGGAGTTATGTTGTTTCGCACACGAAGGCACAGAGGCACGGAGTTTTTTGGGGGGCATGGCTCGGGTTTATTTAACGCAGAGCGCGGAGGTTGTTTTGTGGGTTGCTCCAGCCGCAGGTCGCGGGTCGAACGTCGCGGGTCAATCTCTCTTGTTGCGGCCACGCAGTGGTTTGCAACCGTGAGAGCAAAAGCGTTGCTCGGTTGTTTCATGCGGAGGCGCGAAGCTTGAGGGCGAATGTCCTCACGAGCCGTCTTCCGCTACGCGGAAGGATGGGAGGGACGAGCGTCGCTCGTCCGCGGGCAAGCAGACGCTTGCCCCTCCCAGCGCTTCGCAAGACGATGACAAGAGCCGGAGTACGGTGGCTGGGCAGCGTGTAAAAATGTTTTTCATGGTTAGGAATCGTGCGTTGAGAATCCTTTGGCCTTGACACACGGATTCTTACCAGTGTACGGTTCTGACCCTGACTGTCGGCTGACGCCGCCACCGGCGGCGGCACAGGCAGTTAAATTCTTAATCGGAGGCGGAGTGTATGCCAACTTATGACGATCTGGAATCAGCGTTCTATTTTGTGATCTGTAACTTTGAAGATACGAACCGAGCCGTATACGATAAGGTTACGGATCAATTCTTTTATGCGTCGGATGACATCGACGAGATTCCCGAAGAAGCCGACGGTAAGCCGGAGCGATACGTCGATGTCCCGAACAAAAACGACCTTGATCTTGGTCGGTCGTTGGTTTTCCGTTTTGTCCGGGCGACCATTCCGGATGCTGTAGACGCGGCCTACAACATATTCAGGCGCGCCGGTGCTTACTCACGGTTCAAGTACTTCCTTGAGGAGCGCGGTCTGTTGCAACAATGGTATGATTATGAAAACGCAGTCCAACGCGAAGCGCTTCAGGAATGGTGTGAGGAGAACGGCATAAAACTCAGCGAAAAAGAAGCCCCGTAACGCCGCAACTTCTGCTTGCATCCTTCGCGCATTCCCCGCACAATGCACATCCTACAGTGGTACTCGATAATGGAAAAGGGGAGGGAATATGCGTGGTCGCTTTGTTATGATGCTGGTGTGCGGTTTGTTTGCCGCATGGGGACACGCCGCAGAGCCGGTGGATCCGTCGTTGTTGCTCTGGCTACCGTTTGACGAAGGGCGCGGCACTTTTGCCATCGACCGCTCGGACAATCTGCTGGAGGCTGATCTATCACAGCTCCGGTGGGCCACCGGCACGTTCGGCACCGCCGTTCACTTTGGCGGCACCAATGCCTTTGCTGAGTTGCCGCCTGTGCCGGGACTCAACGGTGCCACGCAGTTCACTCTCTCCGTCTGGGCCACGTGGGAAGATCCCGCGCCGCGCCGCTACCCGAACCTGCTGACCTCGCACAACTGGAGTCCGGGCGGCATGATGCTGTTTGTCTCTGATACCGCCTGCTCGTTCCGGCTCGGTCGCCCCGGTGCGCGCGCCGGAAGCGCGGGACCGCAATGGACCGAGACCGGCGTGCCTCTGCTCAATCAGTTGCCGCAACGGACTTGGACGCACCTCTGCGTGACCTTCGCGTTGCCGAATCTTGTTACCTATGTGAATGGCAAGCAGGTCGGGCGCACGACGTGGTCGTATCCGGTCGAGGCGCAAGCGCTGCGTCTGGGCGGTTGGCTCGGGGCAGTCTCGCACCACGGCCTGCTCGATGATCTGCGCATCTATGGGCGTACCTTCTCCGGTGAGGAAGTGGCGGCACTTGCGTCGCCAAAGGATCGCGCCAGCGCCGCGTATGTGCTGGTGGACGAAGCCGCATCTGCGGAACCGCCCGAGGCCCGCTTCCGCACCCGATACGCCGAACTGGCGATCGATGCCGCCGGACAGGCGGTCTCGCTACGCAATCGGGCATCGGGACGCGAACTGCTGGCGCGTCCCGCCCCGCTGGTGCGCGCGCGCTTGGCGGACGGTCGCAGCCTGACAGCGCGGCGTGTCGCCGCGCAGGGCAACCGGCTCACCTTCTCCTTCCCGCGCGGCCAAGGCGACGCCGTGCTGGAGGTCGATGCGCGTCGCGATTTCCTGACCTTCACGGTGTGCGCGTTGACGCTCTCGAATGCGGTCGCGCTTACCTTCTGCGAATTGCCGACTGCGCCCGCTACTTATCACGGCGGCATGGCCAACATGCTTTCGGATGATATCGACGCCGTCTGTCTGCGCGGCTACGAACTGCCGGTTGAAACCAAAATCCAGGGCAACGCACTTCAGGTCTCCACGACCGCGAAGCACGGACTCACCGGCTGGCGCGCCGGACTCGCCGCCGGTCCTAAAGACCAGATGCCGGCGATGCTGCGCGAGATGGCGCTCTATGCGGGCGTACCGTTCTCGCGCAGCGGCGGCCCTTGGGCGTTGGAGGCGGAGTCGGCGCGCGGCTCTTATCTCTTCGCCGATCTCGCGTATGCCGCGACTGACGACTGGATCGAGATCGCGCGGCGCGGCGGTTTCTCGACGATCCACCTGCACGGCTGGTGGCAGACGCTCGGCCATTATGCGGTGCGCACCAACTATTACCCGCGCGGTCTGCCTGACATGCAGGACGCGGTCGCCCGCATCCATGATGCCGGACTGCGTGCCGGCATCCACACCCTGACCGCGTGCATCGATCCGCGCGACTCGTGGATCACGCCGGAGGCGAGCCCGCACCTGATTCCGTTCGACAGCTATACGCTGGCTCGTGCGCTCTCGCCGACCGACACCGTGCTATACGTCAACGAGCCGCCCTCGGCGCGTCACGACACGGTCTTCACCTACTCCGGCAACGGCAATGCGATCCGCATCGGCAGCGAGATCATTCAGTACACCGAAATCTCGCGCGAACAGCCTTACGCTTTCAAAGCCTGCACGCGCGGCGCTTTCAAAACACGTCCCGCCGCCCATGCCGCAGGTGCGCAGGCCGACTATCTGCAGCAACGCTACATCGCCTTCTACCCGCAGCCTGACTCGCCGTTGGCCGACGAGCTTTCGGCGTGCATCGCGCATGTGTTTAACACCTGCAAGTTGGACCAGCTCTACTTCGACGGCTCCGAAGGCATGATGAGCCGCTACGGCATCGACGCCATGCGCCACAACATCATGCGCCGCCTGAATGGCGACCCGGTGATCGAGGCGAGCTGTTACGGCGCACACAACTGGTGGTTCCATTCGCGGCTGGGCACTTGGGATCATCCGGTCTGGGCGGCGAAGCTTTTCCACGACGATCATGTCAGGGTGTGCGAGCGGTATCGCAAAACCGATCTGCTCGGGCCGCAGATGGGGTGGTGGGCACCACGCATGGCGACGTCGTTCGCGCGCGGCCACCATCTGGACGAGATGGAGTACTTCGCCTGCAAGAATCTCTCGCTGGACGCCGCGATGTCCATTCAGGGCGTCAATGTCAACAACGCGCCGTTGCCGGTCCATCTGGAACGTCAATTCACGCTACTGGGCTGGTACGAGCATTTGCGCCTGGCGCGATACTTCGATGATGCCACTGTGGCGCGTCTCGTCGGGGCCGGTGCCGAGTTTCGTCTGCGGCAAAACGCCGACGGCGAGTGGCGCTTCACGCCGGTCACGATGCATACGCAGCGCATCACCGGCCCGGATGACGGCTCCGCTGCTTGGCAGGTCGTGAATCCGGCGGCGCGGCAGCCGCTCTGCGTGCGCGTGGAGGCGCTCTACACCGCCGCGCCAACAAACGCGCCCGGCGTTAAACCGCTGGTGAGTGCAGAAGAGTTTGCGGCGTTCAAGACCACCACGGCTTCATCCGTGCGACTCGGCGTTTCCGAGGTGACCGATGACACGCGCGGTGGTCCGCGAAACCTGCGGCTGCGCGCGGAAAACCGCGGTACGACGGTGACCGGTGCTTGGGCGTGTGCGACGCTGACCTTCCCCGCGCCTTATCGTCACATCGGCGGCACCGGTGCCTTCGGGCTGTGGGTCAAGGGCGACGGCTCGGGCGCGTTGCTCAACCTGCAACTCAGATGTCCGCGTGAATTCATGGGCGCGATGTCGGATCACTACGTCACGCTCGATTTTACCGGCTGGCGCTATGTGACGCTGTTGGCGCGCGAGCGCGACACCGCCCGCCTCGACGAGTTTGTCTGGCCCTACCGGGGAACCGGCTCGCATGCGTTGTTCCGCACGAATCTGGACATGGCGCACATTGCGCAGGTCAGCCTCTATCTCAACGCAGTGCCGCCGGGCGGCGGCGTGGATGTAATCGTAAGCCCCGTGCAGGCGCTGCCGGTCAAGCCGGTCAAGTTGGATCGGCCGTCACTGACCGTCAACGGCCAACGCCTGACCGTGCCGTTCACGTTGGCTTCCGGCGAGTTCGCCGAACTGGAACCGGACGGAATCTTCACACACTACAGCGAGCGGGGCGAGCCGCTTGCGCGTGTGGAGTGCGCGGCGGAAATCTGGCCGGATATGCGGTCGGGGGCCAATGCACTGACCTGCGCGGGTGGCCGCGCCGAAGTCTCGGTGACGACCTTCGGCGAGCCGTTTGGAACGCGGCGGTCGCGCCGCGCGGTCGACTGGACGCAACTTAAGCGCGAGTACGAGATGCCGCGTGTGGCGCTGGCATCAAACGACGTCGGTCGTGTCGGTTGGGATGTGGCAGTACGGCCCGGCGAGCGCGCCGCATTGGAGATTGAGTTGTGCGGCGCGATGGCTGAGCCGCGACTGACCATCGGCGGACAGACGGTGCACTTCCCGGTGACGCTCAAAGCCGGCGAGCGCCTGATCTGCCGTGACCGCCGGTCGTGGCGGGTCTTGAACGCCAAGCGCGAGATGCTGGCCGAGGGACGCCTGTCGCAAGACGTGCCGTTGCTCCGCTCCGGTACCACCCGCGTCGCGTTTACAAGCGCGGGGCATGACCGTGCACTCATCAAGCTGGTCAAGGTCTATGAGTCGCCCTCGCTCTGGCCGTGGTAGAAATAGACACGGAACACGGAAAGGCATGGCTCGGGTTTATTTAACGCAGAGGCGCAGAGACGCAGAGGTTTTTTTGGGGGACGCTCGCCCTCCCGATCTGTGATCCGGCTTGCGAAGCGCCGGGAGGGTCAAGCGTCTGCTTGACCGGCGGCGGTCACGCCGCTATTCTGTGTTCCTGCGTCTCTGCGTTATCAAGAAAAGCAATGCTATACAAATCACGAGCCGAACTATCGCAGCTGAACAGGATGTCGCCGCCTGACGCCAAGATTGCGCTGTTCCGGTCGCTGTTCAGAGGCCGCGAAGATGTGTATGCGCGCCGCTGTCGCGGATATGAAATGATCGGCTATCGGATCGTGCTGCCGCACAACATCTGGGTGACAGCGAAGCCTACCGGCGCGACCGCGCCAAAGACCTGCGCTTGCAGGAGCATGGATTCATGGTGGTGCGCATACTGGCTGAAGACGTGTGCGAACGGCTTGATATTGTGCTTGATACCGTACTTCGGGCGGTTGCCCATTGTCGTCAGCGGGAAGGTGCGTCAGGCTATCCAATTGTTTGATTTCGCGCTCAATTCCTCAAATAGTGGCACTTGCCCCTCCCGGCCGATCGCGCTACACTGGGCGAATCGGAATGGATATCGACCGTCATAGGAGGGGGAAGATAATGACGACGTTTTGTCGTTATGCGATTGCGTGGCTTGGCATGGGAACGGCACTGGCCGTATGGGGCGCAGAGGAGCCAAGCGTGCAAACCGAGTCAGAGATCGACGCCTCGATCAGCCGCGGTCTCGAATGGATTGCGCGCGGACAGCGCCCGGACGGCACGTTCGGAAGCGGCGGGATGGCGCAAAACACGTCGGGCATCTGGGCGCTTTGCGGGATGGCTTTTTTGGCGCGCGGGCATGTGCCCGGTACCGAGCCATACGGCCCCGTGGTCGAACGCATCATCACGCGCCTTGCCGAGGTCCAGCGCGCGGACGGTTATCTCGGCGGAAATGACGGTAAGATGTACTCGCACTGTATCGCCACGCTCTTTCTCTCCGAAGTCTCCGGCATGGTACGTCCCGAGCTTCAGAGCAAGATCGACCAGACGCTGCCGCGCGCTTTGAAGATCATCCTCGATGCACAGAAGATCGAGAAAGATAAGAACCATCAAGGCGGCTGGCGTTATCAGCCCGACTCCCGTGATAGTGATTTTTCATGTAGCGGTTGGGCGCTGATGGCGTTGCGTTCCGCGCGTCTCAACGGTGCGGCCATTCCGCCGGAAGCGATCAAGAGCGCGGTGGAATATGTGTTGCGACGCCACGATGAAAAGCAGGGATGCTTCGGCTATACCGATCAGCAGTCGCATGCGGTCACATTGACGGGGGCCGGTATCCTCTGCCTTTCATTGTGCGGCGAGCATGGTAATCCCGCTGTGGGCCGAGCAGCCCGCTATCTGATGGAAAAGTACACGGAACTACCGAAGCAGCAATACTGTTTTTACGGCATGTACTATGCGGCGCAAGGGTTGTTCCAACTCGGCGGTCGCGAGTGGCAGGAGTTTTCGCGTTGGATGTACGACACTTGGATCCCGAAGCAGCATGCGGACGGTTACTGGGAGCGAGGCGAACAGGATCGATACTACCAAACCGCTATGGTGATCCTCGCGTTTACCGTTCCCTACCGCCAGTTGCCGATCTATCAACGCGACGAAACCGTTGACGAGTAGGCGTTTGGTGGCTCTGAAGAAAAGTACTATCGTGACGAAAAGCTACGAAACTCATAGGGCTTAAGCACGAATTCAACCGGTCGCCCGCACCGATCGGCCGCCAGCGAACGTCCCGTGACGAGATCGACCGTACCCGCAGGAAACGCGATCGTCACCGTACGCGGCGCGTACACTGTGTTGGCGATGTAGAAATAGGAACGTCCGTCAAATTCACATTCCCTGACGACGACCCCCTGCGCTCTCAACGTCCCGACCTCGCAGCCCCCCAACTTCTCGACATCCTTCATCACTACCGCCGGAAGTGCACGGAAAGCCTGAATGAACGGCACAAGTTCGTCCTCCATGCCGTAGGTGCCGATGAGGAACCCGCCCTTGGACATGCCGAGCACGTCGTGGTAACGGAACGGTTCGACAAAATGTTTCAGCGCGTGGCGTCCGGCGGGATTGAGCGTCGAGACCCGCCAGGGACATTCATCCATCCACTCGCACGAGAGCGTGTTCTTCGCCCCCTTCGCGCCACGGCCGATCGCCGATTCCCAGTAGCGGTCGTGTTGGTTGACCCACGGATAATCCGCCCCGTTGAGCAGATCGTAGAAACCGGGCAGTTCGTCGAGGATACGTTGGTGTTCGTACGCGCCGGGGAGCTTGTAGGCACCGCGCCAGATGTGGCGGTAGTCGGCGGGCACCATCGTCTGACAGAGGATGAGATTCGGCGCCGCCTTTGTGAGCGCGGGACCGTCCAGTCCGCACGCAATATTCGCCCGTCGCATGAAATCGGGGCGGAGAAAATCGGGATGGTTATAGTTCGCCGGCACGAAGCTGTTGAGCCAGAGCTTGAGGTCGGGACGCGCCGTGCGCAATTTCGCCGCGATGCCCGCGTAAAACTCCGTCATCCGGTCACACCGCCACTTGAGCCACTTCTCCCACAGAACAGGATCGGCCCGCAGCGTCGCGGCGTAGACCTTGCCGCGAAGCGGATCGCTCCGATCCACCCCTTTCAAACCTTTCAACTTCTCAACGTTCCAATCTCCCAAACTCCCAACAAATTCTTCGATGCAATAGTCGTTGTATCCCGACTCCTCATCGCCGAACCACAGAAGGCAGTGGCGGGTCATGTGCATGCAGATACCCTTGAAGGACGGATGATCCCTGCCTTGAGCGAGGAGCGCGTCGACGATCGACTCGATGTACTTCCTGACTTCGGCATGACCGAAATTAAAGTTCGGCGGCGTGTCGTGCCACTTCCCCCAATTGGGCTTGCCGGTGTCATGGATCGCGATCGGCGTCGGGTGGAGCGAGCCGTCGGACATCGTCTCCCGCGTCACGAGCCCCGGCTTCACCGGCATGTTGTTGAGGTTCACAGTCGGCACGACCCCGAGACCGATCCGGTCAAACTTCTCATACCAGGCACTCAGAAAATCCGGCGCATGCCGCCGCGGCATATAGTCGTCGTTTATGAGACCCTGGTACCAGGCGCCCGGGTAAGCAAAAAGATTCTGCCCCGTGTACTTCATTGCGGCGATGGCACGGTCAATGAGCTTGCCGTAGCCCTCCGGTGTGGCGTTGAGTTCGTTCGGGAGACCGAAATCGTAGCCGATCGCCGGATCCTCGAAGTAGAGCGCGAACGTGCGGCGCCAGCCGTCCTTGTTCGCCGCGGGTTCATTGATTTTAGCCGCCGGGAGGCCGTCCGCATCGACGATATAGTGACGCACCGCCGAAACGGCAGCGGGCGAACCGTCACGGGCGGTCATCACCACGAGCGCGACTTCCGGAGCGTGTGACCAATAGAGACAGCGGTGCGTGAGGATCTTGCCCGTGTTCGGGTATTCATCACCGGCCAAGACGCCACATTGCATGATGTAGTCGCTGCCACGGGTCGGCTGGATGATGATGTCGGCGGTGCGGTTGGTGTCGTCGGGATAGTCGATCTCGAAGCAGTGTATCGGACGTTTCACGTCGATCGTGAAACGTATCGCGAAACGGCTGCCGCTCTTACCATCCGCCTCGAGGTACCTGACGCCTCCGAGTTCCTTGAAGGAGTAGCTGCCGACGCTACGGAAGCGATCCTCCGGCGGACACTTGTCGAGCTTCATTTCCTCGACAAGCGTCATCCGGCCGGGTATGCCGGCGCGATCAAGGGGAGCGAGCGAATAGGCACTCCCCTTCCAATCCTTAAAGAGTTCCGCGTAGTTGGGCTTCTCGGGCATGGACTCTGCGGGATCGGCCCCCTCCGCCCAGATCGCTTTGATTTCCTCCGGAGCGAGCGGCGCGGAATAGATACGCAGGTCGTCGATGAGACCGTCGAAGATCTCGCGTCCCTCGCGCCCCCCGACAAAGAACTCTGTGAAGCCGCTGCGATCGACTTCAATCATCTCGCTCTGGCTGAGCGCATGCTGCATCGGCGAATAGCCGTCACCCTTGCTTCCTCCACCCCGACCGTTCGCGTAGACCCGCACGCCCTCCTCGTCCCAAGTGAACGCGACGTGGAGCCATCTGTCGTCGCAGGGCACTTCCCGCGTCGTGTAGAGATCGTCCGGATCAGACTGATCGGCACGCAAGGTGCTGCCGAGCCACCAGAGCCAGAGCGCCCCGCAGCCGTGGCGGTTCTTCCAATGCCCGCCCGGTTGCGGATAGGCGAAGAGCGAGCGCCAGGGCTGCTTCTCGAGCGAGAAGTCCCAGTCGCGCTTCACCCACATCATCACCGTTCCGCGGACAGGATCCATGTTGTCCCGGATCGCGTATTTGAGCAGACTCTTCGCCTTCGCGGAGAACTTTGCGGCCTGGCCGAGCCGCCCGGGCACGAACTCGACGTTCTCCACCGCGAGCGGCTCGCGACGCCCCGCGCCAACGGTGGCAACGGCATGGCCGTCGAAGGGACAGTGGAAGACGAGTTCACCCTTCACGTATTTCTTCGCGAGCTGAATCGGCTGCTCCTCAAACGTACCGATCGTGAACGCGCCCAGCTTCACCGAGCCGCCATCACCCGGCCGACGGACATCGAAGCGGAGGTGGAGGCCACGAAGCCCGGCCTCGACATCGGCCATCATCCGGTAAGTCCGGCGGCGCGCCATGCCCTTCAGTTTCTTCGTGCGGTAGTAACGCCCCTGGCCGTAGCCTTCGAAGAGGAAATCGAATTCACTGCCGCGGGGTGCCTCGACCTCGCCGAGGATCGTCGCGCTACGTCCGCCGAGCGCATTCGCGTCGAGATTGCAGCCCCGGAAGACAAGCTTGGTCGCACCTTCTTTGAAAAGTGCCTTCGCGTCGATGACGAGCTGATCGCCGGCGTTAGAAACGACAAGTCCACGAAGCGACATGCCGCCTGGCTCCGCGATGAAGGAACCGAGCGTGCCGCCCTTCGCGTCCTTGACCGTGAGCCGCCTGCCGTCTGCATGCAGCTCAGTCCTGGTTCCGAGCCAGGACCGGCCTTCGGGAAAGGTCTGCACCGTAGCCTTTGACGTGCACACCATGGCAAGAACCGCAATTGCGACCAGCATCAATCTCATCAGTACGATCTCCATCATAAAAGGTCTGCCACAGTATAACTGATTCCAGAGGGGTGTCCACGTTAAACCGCAGGGAACTGGTAATCGGTTAGTGACAGGGGGGCGAAGATCATGTGTTTCTGATGAAAAGCGGAATGTGTATTTGGAAGGTGTGGAAGTAAGCGTGGTTCGGACGTGGGTCAATCCGGTGGTGCGTTCAGCGGCGTATGGAGCGGGATGAGCCTTTAAAAACAGGGTTTTCAGCGTGATCGCCAGATGCGCGAGGGGTGCGTTTTGGCATGCCCATCTGTGGGGCGGACATTTCCACACCTTTCAAAGTGTGGAAGTAAGCGTGGTTCGGACGTGGGTCAATCCGGTGGTGCGTTTAGCGGCGTATGGAGCGGGATGAGCCTTTAAAAACAGGGGTTTCAGCGTGATCGCCAGATGCGCGAGGGGTGCGTTTTGGCATGCTCGGCTGATGGGGCTGCTATGCCCACACCTTTCAAGGTGTGGGCACGAGCGCGGTTCGGACATGAGGTGTCGTGGCTGTTCTGTTTGGGGTAAAAAACGCTGCGCTGTGTGCGGGAGGCGGCTCGTGGAGACACTCGCCCTCCCAGCCTATGATCGGGCTTGCGGAGCGAAGGGACGAGCGTCTGCCCGTCCGGCGGCGGTCACGCCGCCTCTGAACGCTGAACGTTGAACGCCGGACGCAGAACGCAGAAGTAAAAAGCTCCTTGCCTATAACTTACACCCAAAGTTATTCTCATTTACATTTCCGTGCGAAGCGCGGGCGGTGGGCTAACTCCTAACTCCGCGCACAGCGGAAGGCGGCTCGCGGGGACGCTCGCCTTCCAGCCTGTGATCGGGGCTCGCGCAGCGCCGGGAGGGGATGAACGTCTGCCCGTCCGGGCGGCGGTCACGCCGCCATGTTCCGTGCGTTGCTTGAGGAAGACTCTCAACGCTCAAAAAAAACGCGCGATGCCCAACGCCCAATCA
>DUPH01000290.1 GCA_012838435.1 Lentisphaerota bacterium
ACGGGCGTCTCGCCCGTGAGCCAACATGGGCAGGATGCCCATGCCACAAACATCGCCCGTGCCACGATGCTGAACCCCTTTGCCCGCGTGGATATACGTCACGGTGCCTATCTGCCGCACTGGACACAGGAGAACGCCACCTATGTCGTTGTCTTCCGGCTGTGTGATTCTCTGCCGTCAGAGGTGTTGCGGCAGTGGATCATGGAGCGAGAGGACATTGTCAAGACCGCGTCCCAAGCGGGACGCGACCTTTCCGAGTCTGAGCGCCAACGTCTGGCGGTGTTGTATGCGGAAAAGGTGGAGAAGTGGCTGGACAGCGGCTATGGCGCATGTTGGCTCAAGGACGAGCGCATCGCCAGCATCGTGCGCGACGCCCTCGCCCATTTCGACGGCCCCCGCTACACCTTGCTGGCTTGGTGCGTGATGCCCAATCACGTGCATGCCGTTCTACGCCCCGCCGCAGGGCACAACGTGGCAGACATCCTGCACTCGTGGAAATCGTTCACGGCCAAGAAGGCGAACGAAATCCTGAACCGGAGCGGCGAATTCTGACAGGCCGAATATTATGACCATCTCATCCGAGATGAAAAAGATTTTCGCAAGCAAGTGGAGTACGTGCTGAAGAATCCAGCACAAGCAGGACTGGCAGACTGGAAATGGATGGGCGTCGCGTGTGGCATAAGCGTTCAGTGTGGCACGGGCGGACGTGGCACGGGCGTCCCGCCCGTGAGCCAACATGGGCAGGATGCCCATGCCACAAGTACAGCACCCCACGGGCAAGATGCCCGTGCCACAAACGTGCGCGAACCTGAATGGCCCGCCGTGGACTTCATCATCGGCAACCCGCCGTTTCTGGGCGGGAACCGTATCCGGCAGGAGCTTGGGAGCGATTACGTCGAGCAGCTGTTCGCTCTTTATGAAGGCCGTGTGCCGGCGTTTGCCGATCTCTGCTGCTACTGGTTCGAGAAGGCCCGTGCCCACATCGCCGTCGGCAAATGCAGGCGCGCCGGACTACTCGCCACCCAGGGCATCCGCGGCGGCGCCAACCGCGAGGTGCTCAAGCGCATCAAGGAATCCGGCGACATCTTCTGGGCCGAGAGCGACCGCCCCTGGATTCTCGACGGCGCGAATGTCCACGTCAGCATGGTCGGTTTCGACGACGGCGAGGAGCAGTCCCGCATTCTCGACGGCAACCTGGTCGCCACGATCAACGCCAATCTCACCTCATGCGCCGACATCACAACGGCAGCTATTCTCGCCGAGAATCGGGGAATCTGTTTCATGGGGCCATCACCCAAAGCGCCCTTTGATATTGATGCTGAAACCGCCGCAGTGATGCTCGCCGACAAGGGAAACCCCAACGGCCGTCCCAACGCCGACGTTGTGCGCCCGGTCGTGAGTGCGGTCGATATAGCCCAAGGCTCGCGCGGAATGTGGACCATTGACTTTGGAGTGATGCCGATAGGGGAAGCCGCCCAGTATGAAAAACCGTTTGAATACGTGAAAGCGAATGTTCTGCCTGTGCGCGAGACGCGGCGCGACGATTACCGGGGCATGTGGTGGCAGTATGCCAGACCCCGGCCTGAAATGCGTACCGCCTTGCGAGGCAAGCGGCGCTATATCGCTACGCCTGGAGTATCAAAACACCGTCTGTTTGTTTGGGTCTCCCCTGAAGTGCTTTGTAATCAGGGAACACTGGTCTTCGCCCGTGATGACGACGCCTTTTTCGGCATTCTCCATTCCCGTTTCCATGAAGTGTGGGCTCGCGCCCAAGGAACGCAGTTGCGTGAGGCCGCAAGCGGTTGTCGCTACACACCGACGACCAGTTTTGAGACGTTTCCGCGTCCCGTGGAGACCAAGGCTATCGCCGAGGCGGCCCGTGACCTTGTCGTGAAGCGCGACCGCTGGCTCAACCCCGAAGGCGCGTCAGCCGCAGAACTCAGGCAGCGCACCCTTACAAAGCTCTACAACGCCCGTCCGACATGGCTGGCCGACTGCCATGCTCGGCTTGATGCCGCCGTCGCCGCCGCCTACGGCTGGCCCGCCGATCTTTCCGACGACGTGATCCTCGAACGGCTTCTGGCGTTGAATCTGGAACGTGCCGGGGGATGACGCAGAACACGGGCAAGATGCCCGTGCCACACCCCCGTGGCATGGGCGTCCCGCCCATGGGGCAAACACGGGCAGGATGCCCGTGCCACACCCCGTGGCATGGGCGTCCCGCCCATGAGGCCAGGACAACTAAGGGACAGGTATTTAAAGTTCACCGGCTCTTTTTAGGGGCACCCCGTTCGAGCAGATACCAGAGCGTCGCATGCGCCCCCGATGTTTTCAACACAGCACCGTCCATCGGCACCTGCGCCTGACGCCCCCCGCTGCCGTCCAGCGCCGTCGCGCGCCATCCCGTGCCGGGCAGGGTCACGGTCAGCGTCACCGGTTCAGCCACCGTCGGCCCCTCCCCCCACTCTATCACGCCGGTACGCGCGTCGTTCCAGCGTTGTCCGGCGTTCTCCACACGCGCCACGGCTGTGAGCAGCAGACGCTGCGACTCGGTCACCGGCCGCGCATCGAGTGCGACCAGTGCGATGTTGGCATATCCGTTGCGCGTGCCGGCGCCGACCTCCATGCGCACATCTCCGAGTTGAAACGCCCGGCCGCCGACCCTGCCGATCAACAGACGCGCGGCCGGGGCATTGACCCGCAGCGACACCGCATCCTCCGCCTGTCGGTCAAACTCGATCTCGCCCGTGTCGCTGACGATTGAGCGTCCGTCCAATCCGCTCGCACCGCTGAGCGCCGCGCCTGATGACACCAATCGGCATGACACCTTGCGACGCCACACATCCGACACGTTCCCTTTGCCCCGTTCAAGCAGACCTGACATGCCGCTCCAGACATTGTCCGCCACACGTGCGGCGATCTCCTGCTCGGGCACATCCAGCGTGAGTGGCTCGCGCGCTGGGGCGACAAGCCCTTGCCTGAAAAGAAGTGCCATCGCTGGTACCATGCACATTTGTCCCGCATGCCCGGTTGTGGCGTAGTGGCTCTGAATGCGGTTGTGCCCCTGCTTGCCACCTTGGAAGTTATACCACGAATACTCCGCGAACCCTGCCCATCCCTGATAAGCCGCGAGCAACGCCAGCAACGAAAAGTTCTCCGATGCATGATCGTTCGGTGGATTGAGATCAAACTCCGTCATCAGAAACGGCTTGCCCGCCACCCGCCACAAGGCCGTACCCTCAAGCGGACCGAACGCCGCGCCAACCATCGACTCGTTACGAACCGTGTGGCGACGTCTCCCCTCTTCATCCTCTACGACACGAGGATGACACGGATAGCAGTGCATGTCGATCAGGTCGCCGTGACGCGCCTCACGCCGGAGACCGGCCAATCCGCCATAATTAGCCTGCGTACAGTAGATCATCGCACGCGCGCCCAACTCATCGCGCAACACGCGCATCATCGCCGAGACATAAGCCTCCTCCTCAACCATCAGAAAACGCATGAAATCCGCCGAACGCTCTGGACAGGCGGTGTCCGCCACCAGCGGCACGTTGCCTACCTCCACGCGCTCGCCGTCACGCAGCCCGATCACTGCATAGCGGCCTTCGCGTACCGAAACATCGGTCAGTTCAATCACACCGGTCTGGCGTCCGACCGCAAAATTGAGCCGCATCGGAATAGCATTAGGATTCTCGACCGTGCAGGTCACGCCATACTCGCGCCATGTGCTATCGAGCGTGATCGTCGCCCCGCCGTGCGCGGAGGTCCACGGAGGCCGCTGCATCATCATGCCCACACCCAGTTTTACGGCCTTGTCGCCTGTCGCACGCGCCCGGAAGGCGACCGCGTATGTTTTGCCGTGTTCGACCGGCAAGTCGGGCACCATGGCCTGCACATGCCACGACTCGCTGCCGCCCGCCGTCACCTCCCAGCGCAGCGCGGGAGCGTCATCTGCAGCGTCATTCACCACGCTCGTTGTGGATTTCGCGCCTTCGGCATTCTGAAACGACCAGTTGCGCGTGCCTTCGCGAAACCTTCCATTTGTCAACAGTTCCGGCCCTTTCTCAGCCTGTGCAGCGGCATTCCACGCGGCACGCACGGCCTCGCTGTTGCCATACCTCTTGGCGAGCCAGCCATTCCATTTGCGCGTTATCGCGCCACGAAACGGCTCCGGCAGTCCCGCCAGCGTGTAGGCGATCTGAAAGACGGTGTTCTCGTTATTCAACTCAATCACCGCCACAGCCGGATCTTTCGCGTAGGAGAGTCCGGTGTAGGGATTGACATGCCCGATCAAGTCGCGCGCGTATTGCTGTTGCGACGCGATATACGGCTCATAGATGAAGTCAATGCCCTTGCCGAAACGGTGCACCTCCTTCGGCTGGCCGGGATAGGGACGGCAGACGTGCAGGTTGATGTCCACGTAGATGCCATTCTCCTTGAGCTGAGCGATCAGCCAATCAAACTGGTCGAGCTTTTCAGGGTTCAAGGTCTGCATATCCTCGTTCAAGATACCGACCGGCGCTTTGGCAAAATCAAAATAATGCAGGCGGATAAAGTTGAAGCCGAGTTCCCGGAGCCGCCGTGCCATGCGCGGCGCCTGCTCTTTGGGCGGCATGGGATGGTAATCACAGATATTCGATCCGAACAATCGTACCTCGCGACCGCGGCCATCCACAATCCGCTCGCCGTCCGGACGCAGATGCCCGTGCGCTCCCGCTGGCTCCGCGTTGAGAAACGAGAGGTCAATCGGCGTGCCGGCAGTGTGCGTATCCGCCAAGTCCGGAATGACAAACGGGAACCACCCCGCCCGCCCATTATCCTGCGCCGCACACGCAACAGCCGCCGCCAGCCCAACAACCAGAATACTTTTGATCCGCATATTTCCCTCTCGAACAAATGAAAAACGTGACTTGCACCGAGAAGGATAACACGCCCGGTCGTTCCGCTCAACCACATGCGCACCTCGCGAGTTGAACACGGAATGACAGAAATAACGGTTGACTGTTTTCCGCAAACCGAGTTTACTTAGGGGCCACAAAGAAAGGAATTTTTCTATGCAGAAATACGTGTGCAATGTGTGCGGTTATGTGTACGACCCTGAGACCGGCGATCCCTCCAACGGCGTCGCGCCCGGCACGCCCTTTGAGGACATCCCGGGCGACTGGATCTGCCCCGAGTGCGGCGTCGGCAAAGATGAGTTCTCGCCGGTCGAATAAGGCGGAAGTAATAGGTAAGAGGTAAGAGGTAAGAGGTGCGGTGACAAGGGCCGCGCTACGCGCGGATCACGGCACCGCTTTTACGCGCCGCCTTGTCACTGCACTCCTGCTCAAAAAGCGGCGTGGCATGGGCGTCCCGCCCATGAAACACGGGCAAGATGCCGTGCCACCCCTCTGTGTTTTATCGGCCGACAAAGCCCTAATCCGCCGTAGTGCCAAGACGCACCCACGGCAGAACCGCCTCTGCGTTCGCGTCGTAGTTGAAAACCGTGAACCCGGACAGGCCCAGTTCCCGTGTAACCTCGATCTGCTCGGCGAGTTTCACCGCATCTTGCGGATTCTTCCAGCAGGAAAGACCGATGCCCGGATAGAGACGCACCTTGCCTGCGAAAGTTTTCTGTGTGCTGACCATATTACGGAACGCAACGTTCGAGTCGACGTAGTCCATGGGACAGACGAAATCCAGCCATCCCTGCTCGCACCACATGCCCCAATCCTGACCAACGTTATCGCGGTCAAGCGGCCAGTTGCGGAACACCGCCGCAGAGATCTGCACGGAGGGGCGGATCGCACGCGCCTCCTGAGCGACGCGCCGCACCACCGTATCAATGCCGGCGCGCCTGAACGCCAGCCACGCCGACCGGACCTCCTCATCCCTGCGCGTATCCTGCGGCCACTGCGCCACACGCCGACCGAGCTTGGCCTCAAAGCGGGTCCGGCATCCATCACAAAAACAGGAGTTGCCGTCCGGGTAGCGGATGTAGTCAAAATGGACGCCGTCCACCTTGTACATGCGGACCAGTTCCACCATTGAAGCGACCTCAAGATCCTGATTCGCCGGATGCGAGGGACACAACCAACTATCTTGGACTTCGCCGCTGAAGAGCTTCTGCACACGGCCCTCGCGCACCATGCGCTTGACAAACGCTTTGGGCGCCTTGTTCGACATGTTCCAGTTGACCTTCCATACATGACAGGCCACGCCGTATTTGCGGCACGCCGCCACGCACTGTTCAACCTGATCGCCGCGCTCCGCCAGCCCCTCGTAGACCGGCAGCACCTTCGACGGATAGTAGGCTGTCCCGCCCCATAGCATATTGGGCTGAATAGCGGTAAAGCCGTGCTCTTTCAAAAAGCGGATGGACTCATCCCAATTCTTGCCGGGCAGCCCGAACGCACTATGACACCAGAAAGCGCGGTGTTCGCCCGGACGCGACTTGCGCGTCAGAAACCAAGCACGCCGCGCCGCGTCGTCCGCCTCGCCGCTGGCCTTCAGACTTTCGTGCCAGCGCTTCGCCGCCAAATGCTTGGCCGCCTCATCGCGCGCCGCAACGGACTTAGCCAACGCGTCACGCGCCTCCTGCGACGGACGCATCGCCTCGACCGCAGCGCAAAAGGCCGCGAAATCCGCCGCGCCACCGATAGTGCCAATCCGCGCCAACGCCTGTTCCGCCGATTTCTGCCAGATATCCGGCACTATTTCGCCCGCCACCGCACGCATCAGCGCCAGCCCTTCGACGCCGCCGCCAAACCACACATGGCCCATGAAGGCTCCCGCCGGCGTCAGCGTCAGCGCCGGATGCGGCGTATCGTTCCCCTGACCGTCGCGCCAGACCGCCAGCACGCGCGCCGACTGCCCCTCCAGCGGGGCGGCCAGCGTGGTGCGCCACGATGCCTGCTTAACGAAGTCAGGTTGCGCCGGCAGTCCCTGCACGGTGCGCGCGAAACCCATAAAATACGTCGGCTCCGCCACCACGCTACCCGTCGCACGCAACCCCAGCAATTTGCCGATCTCCGCAGGCAGAGAATAGCAAACCAGCAGCTTACCGCCGCCCGCCACATAAGCGCGAAGATGCTCCACCGCCGTTGCGGGTATGCGCGGGTTGTAGGGCAGCACCACCAGCTTGATCCCCTCGAACAGATCCGGTGCCAAATCAGTATCGGCTACCTGCACCGAATCGATGCCCAATCGGTCAAAGGTTGAGGATACCGTCCAGGCGTAACGGCTGAACGACTTGCCTTCCCCGCCGCTACCGGCAACGTTCGAATCGGCCCGCACCACCAGCACTTGCGGCGTTCCGCCGGCAAAGCCCAGATTCGCCATCGCGCACAGCGTATCCAGATCGCGCCCGCGCCAGCCTGATACGCGGATCGCATCAACCTGCCCCCACCCCGCAGGCTTTCCTTCGACGCGCGTGTCGGCCTTGTCGATCTCAATCCGCTGCCACACGCCGGCGCGATCCGGACAGAACGAGGCGTGATACCAGCCGTCGCCGCTACGGAAATAGACACTGAACGAGGTGAACGGCTCCAACTCACGGCAATAGAAATCGAACTGAATGCCGCGGCTGCCGCGCAAATCGACTTTGGTCCTGACGTCCCAATTGACCCGCGCATGGCGCGTGCCCTTAAAGTTGACCGGCAGCCGCACATAGCCCGCCGCGTCCCACGTCGCCTGCGGCGTGCCCGCCATCGGCAACAGCGTTTTCCGCACTCCGGCATCATCGCGCAACGCCTGCCACTCCGGGAACACCCGCCCGCCCTCCGGCGGCCGGGGCAGTTCCTGCGCCCGCGCCCCCATCAGCATCCCTGCAACCACCAGACATCCCAACACGTTCAACCGTCTCATAAACAACCTCCTGAGGGTCTTGCAAAACCCCTTGCTTGCAGGTGTGGCACGGGCATCTTGCCCGTGTCTCATGGGCGGGACGCCCATGCCACGAGGGGTTTTGCAAGAGCCTCTCCTTACATTGCCAGAGATGTTAGACCATCCCCTCTCGACTGTCCATTGAAAGGATTCAGCGCGCCTAAAAAAAATTTGTGCGGGCTATTGACTAAAAGGGAAAACTATTTAAAATACGCATTAACGTTGTGTGCGGTTTTTAACGTCAGTGAGTGAAAAGGAGTGCCTTATGTCAATCCGTCTGTCCGGTTCTAACCGTCTGTGTTCCGTTGCCTGCCGTTGGTTGTTGGTCGGTGTGGGTGCGTTACTCGCTGTCACGCCCGTGCTGGCGCAGCCGCCGCCGTTGCGTATCATGCCGCTCGGCGACTCCATCACATACGGATCGAACAACAGCGGAAACCGGTGGCGGTTACCGCTACCCGCTCTACGTGACACTCACCAATGCGGGGTACAACGTCGACTACATCGGCACGCAGACCTCGAATACGCATCCCGGCCTCGGTGACGAAATCAACCACGAGGGACACAGCGGCTGGCATGTTTCCGCCGCCAGTAACGGTCTCTACGAAAACATCCTCGGATGGCTCGCGCAGGTTGCGGACCCTGACGTCGTGTTGGTTCACATCGGCACGAACGACACCGGCGACGCGCCGAATTTCCCCGGCACCATCGATGAACTCGACGCGCTCATCGCCCGTATCGCCTCCGCCCGCCCCTACGCGCACATCATCGTGACCACCCTGCTGAAGCGCGGCGCCAATGACTCGGATTCGAGATATGTCCTCATTAAAGACCATTTCAACCCGTATGTCGCAGGAGTCGTCCAGGCCCATCAAAACGCCGGACGCCGTGTCCATTTCTTGGACATGCATGCCTACCTCGAACGAACGGACATGTACGACAATCTCCATCCGAACGACACCGGCTACGGCAAGATGGCGGCCGCGTGGTTCCCTGCCATCACCAACATCGTCACGCCGTACGGCGACTTTGCGCCGCCCGTCGTCACCGCCGTTCGCTTAGCCCCGGACAACACGGCTACCGTCACCTTCTCCAAGCCCATCGACCTCAATGCCTCCCCCGCCGTCGCCACCCCGACCGCCTGGACGGTGGCACCCGCCGGTAGCGTCACTGCGATATCCCCGCTTGCCGCCGACCAGCGCAGCATCACACTCACCCTTAGCGGACTTACGCCAGCGACCGTTTCCACACTCTCCTTCAACGGTACCATCACCGACCTCATTCCCGCCTCAAACGGCGGTCCCTTCACCACCTCCCTGTCCGGCGTAGTCGGCTCTTTCTACACGCCTGGCGCGTGCGCGTGGACCGGTCTGGGTGCCGACGCCCTCTGGTCAACCGCTGCCAACTGGAGCGGCGGTGCCGTACCCACCTCCGCCGAAACCGCGTTTTTCACCGGTGACGGCAACGGCAAAACAGCCATCGGCTTGGGTAGCAGCGCCACAGCCGCCGGTATCACCTTCGCCCCGGACGCCGCCGCGTACACGATCGGCCTGCCGGAAGAAACGCTGACACTCGCCGCCAACGGCACGCTCACACTCCCCGCCGGCGCAGCCAATGATCAGACCGTGAACGCCTCGTTGTGCGTCAACGGAAACTTCTACGCTTACAACTACGAGCCGACCAAGACCCTCACCCTCAGCTACACCAACACCGCCAGCCGCAACATCTATCTGTACGGCAGCGGTCCGATCACCTTCAACACGCTCCGCCGAGATCCCGCCCAAGAAGAAACCGACACTAACTACATCAGGCTCGAATCGCACATCAATGCTCCGTTGACCTTCACTGAACGGACGACCATCGGCGCATTCTGGAGTTATGATTTTCCTCTCAACCTGATTTTCGCCTCGCACACCACCAACATCTTCTGCCGCAACGACTGGAACTTCGCCGTCAATATCGGCGGCTCGATGAACGGTGAGGGCGCGGCCCTGCGTATCGTTCCCTCAGACCTCGCCAGGCGCGCCCGTATCGCCATACAGAGCCGACGACTCGACATGAACGTCCAACTCATCGCGCCCAATGGGTTTGAAACCACAGGCGGCTGGACGCGGGGCACGCTGGCTCTGAACCATCCGGACAACGACATCCAAGGTACGCTCGCGTTCGACAGGGGCAACAGCGTGGAGGTCGCCTTCCTCGCCCCCAATGGCACCCCCAACCCCCTCGGCTCCTGCACGACCGTCAACTTCGTCAATCCGCTCGACAGTGGCATCTACTCGCGGCTGCGCGTCACCGGCGCCACCGCGTCCTCCACTGACAAAATTTTCACCGTTGACAAAGACCGGGCCATCATTGAAAACGCCGGCTCCGGCACCCTCACCCTCACCGGTAACATGACCGGTGCGGGTACATTCGTCTTTGACGCGTCCGGCCCCATCGTGTTTTCCGGCGTCCGCTCCGGTGCCGGCGGTCTTGCCAAGACCGGCGCAGGCACCCTCACCCTCACAGCCGCCAACACCTATTCCGGCGCGACATCCATCGAAAGCGGCACGCTCGCACTCCCCGCAGGCGCGTCCCTCGGCTCCGGCACGTTCACCCTCGCGGGAGGCACGCTCGCCCTCAACCCCGCCGTTGCGGACAACTACAACGTCGCCCTCCCGGCCATCACCCTGACCGAGGCCTCCCAGATTACCGTCCCGGCCGCAACCACGGCGTCATCGGTCACATTCGCCGTAATCACCCTCAACGGCAATGTCCTCACCATCAACGCCCCCTCGGTCGGCACCGCCGCAAACCGCATCTTCATCAGCGGCCTCGCTGCCGGCCCCGTTGACGGTATCGTCATCAACGGCGGTCCCGCCACCTACAGCACCGCCGATGGCCTCATGCCGCGGGTCCTGCCCGCCGCCGCCATCGTGAACGACACCCTCCCGGACGCCGCCGGTCACGCCGCGACAGCCGACACCGCACCTGCAGGCGACTTCACCATCGCTGCCCCCCTGACCACGCTCGGTCAGTTCAGCTACACGGCAGCCAATCCCGCCACGCTCGATCTGGGCGGCGGCATCCTTGCCCTCAACTACTTCCAATCCGAGGCTCCGCTCTCCGTCGTCAACGGCACCCTCACCGCGTCCGGCGCGTCTGCGGACATCACATATCCCGACCTGCGCACCGTCCGTATCGTGCCCCTCACCTCGGATGCCGCCACCGGGCTCTCGACCTCCAAGACCTACTCGCACCTCATCGACTTCGGCAACCAGTCCCCCGCCACCATCAACGGCGTGACCTTCACCA
>DUPH01000291.1 GCA_012838435.1 Lentisphaerota bacterium
ATGTCATCCGCTTCGAGGACGCCGCCGTCGCGCTTTTTCTCTATCACCCATTGCGGAATCATTACAGCCAACCTCCAATCTGGTTGCGGGCATTGTACCACATTGCACCCGAACGTTGAAAGTTAAACATTACAGGAACATTACAAAAACCGCTTGCATCTGGCGGCACATAAGGGTACAAACTACACCGTTCTGTACCAAAGGAGGAATCGTAGCAGACAATGGACATTCTTAAAAGCAAGTACTCGTGGTCGGTTGCTCCCCTGATCTGGTTGGTTGGCATGGCCGTGCTGTTCCTCATCTGGGCCATCGCGACGCCGGAATGGATCCAGACGCACTTCGACGATGACGGCAACTCGACAATCGAAGTCGTCACGGTCGGGCTTCTTTTCTTCCAGATCGGTTTCTTTTGGCTGGTGCCGCCGATGCGTGCCTCGCGGTCGCGCCCGTTCTGGCTCACCAACTTTTCTCTGATCTCTTTCTTTGCGATCTGCCGCCAACTCGATTGGCACAGGTTGCTGATCGCCCCCTCCAACCTGCCGGGCGCCACGCGCGGCACCCCGTTTAAAATGAGATTCCTCACCAATCCCGTTAACCCGCTGTCCGACCGCCTGATCGTCGCCGCCTGTTTCGTGGTTGTGATTCTGGTTTGCGGCGGCACGCTGCTCTATTTCCTGCGCCGACTGTGGACCGGCCTGTTCAAGCTACACCCGGTTTCTTGGTCGATCGGTTTTATGGGCGGCACCCTCATCTTAATTCAGATCGCAGACCGTCTGCCGGCCGTTTTTCGCAAGAATTTCGGCATCCGCCTCTCCGACTCCATGTACGCGCTTATGACCGCCCTTGAAGAAGGGCAAGAATTGTTGCTGCCACTGTTTGTCATCGTCGCCGTGTTACAAGCCCACTTCATCTACAACAATGACCGTCCGGACGACGATCCGCTCGCCCGTTTCAGAGAACTATAGCTTGAGGAGGCCGCCATGCGCGTACTTGTCATCGAAGATGATAAAAAAATCCAGGCGTTCATTAGCCGTGGATTGCGCCAAGAGGGCCACACCGTAGAAACCGCATCCACCGGTACCGAGGGTCAGGCGCTCTGGCAGGCCCACCGCTACGACGCCGTCGTGCTTGACATCATGCTCCCGGAAATCGACGGCCTCACCGTACTCAAGCAGTTGCGCAACAGTGGAGACCTCACGCCTGTCTTGGTGCTCAGCGCCAAAAACGCCGTCGGCGACCGGGTCTCCGGCCTCCAGTCGGGTGCCGATGACTATCTGATCAAGCCCTTCGCATTCTCCGAACTCTCAGCACGCTTGAACGCCATTACCCGCCGCACGGCAGCGGCTCCGCAAAAAGGCAAGACCGCGACCTCCATCAGCATTGGCGACCTGCATGTGGATATGTTACGCCGCACTGTCGTGCGCGGCGACAAGAAGATCGACCTCCAGCCGCGCGAATTCGCCCTCCTCGATCTGCTGATGCGCAACCCCGACCGCCCGCTCACCAAAGCTCTGATCCTCGAGCGCATCTGGAACCTTGACATAGACCCTCAAACCAACATCGTCGACGTTCTGATTTGCCGGCTTCGCAACAAGATCGATGCCGGCTTCGATAAGAAGCTGATCCAAACCCTGCGCGGAGTCGGTTATGTTTTTCGGACGGATCAATAAGGTCTTCCGCTCCTTCGCCTTCTACCTGTGCTTGGGCTACCTCGTGGTCTACGCGCTCTGCACCGTCAGCATCTACGTGCTCGCCAGCCAAGTCATCACGAAATCCGCGCGTGGGTACGACCGGCAGGACGTCACCGCCGAAAGCGAAGAGTTGGTCGAACTCATCCAGCAGAGTGCCGGCAGCAACCTGCTGGCAGAACAGGTCACAATGGAACGCTACCCTCCCTCCACCATCTTCATCGTCCGTGTCATCAACCGGCGCGGCCAGGTGGAGTACACCATGACCTGGCCCAAAAAGATCGACCTGCCCGACTGGCGCGTCTATACGCCCCCGCAGGAGGCCTCGTCCCTGCCGCCTGCCGGCCTGAGCGAGTATTACATCAAGCCCCTTGGCCGCCACATCCAGATCCAGACCACCCTGCTCGAAGACGGGCGCGTCCTGCAGGTAGGCAAGGGGTCGTTTCTGGAGGTCGATCAAAAGAGCATGCTGGCCCGCATGCTACTGGTCTTTGCGTTGCTCTCGACCCTGTTTTCAGTTCTTTCCGGCATCTTCATGATGGTGATCACGCTGCGCCCCATCCATCACATCACCGACTCCATGAGCCACATCATTGAGACCGGTGCCTTTGAAACCGGTGCGCCTCCCGTCAAAAGCCTGATCGCCGAACTCGACACCCTCGGCCGCCTCTTTACGATCGTCACCGAAAAGTACGCCAATCTGATCCAAGCCATGCGGCAGACCATGGACAATATCGCACACGACTTTCGCACGCCCCTCACCCGTATCCGCGGTGCCGCTGAACTCGCCCTAAACCATCGCGATCTCCCGCAAGATGTGTCCGACACGCTGGCAGACATCATTGAAGATTGTGACTCCGCCAAACTCCAGTTGCAGAATCTGATGGACGCACGCGAAATGGAGAGCGGCTTCGTCAGGCTCAACATCCGCCCCTTTAACCTGACCAAGCTGATCGACGAGATCGTCGACCTCTACACACTCGTCGCGGAAGAGAAGGAGATTTCCCTTAAAACCGATCTGCCAACTGCGGACATGCTCGTTCGGGGCGATCGGCCGCGTCTGGTGCGTGTCTTCGCCAATCTCATCGACAACGCCATCAAATACACCCCACAGCGCGGATCGGTCATCGTCTCTTTTACCGCAGATGACACCGGCATTACCACCTGTGTCCGCGACACCGGCATCGGCATCCCGCAGGAAGAACTCGCGCTGATCTGGCAACGGCTCTTCCGCGGTCAACAGGCTCGGGAGGCGGAGAAGGGCCTAGGGTTGGGTCTCAACATCGTCCAGGCCATCGTCGCCGCCCACGGCGGCAAGGTATGGGCCGACAGCACCTCCGGCCAAGGTACCGCCTTTTACGTCACCCTGCCGCGGCACCCTTAGTCGTTTATACCAGTGCGGCGGCAAGCGGTATTCCGCGCAACGCCGCTTTTTCTGCGTTCGGCGTTCAGTGTTCGACGTTCGGCGTTCGGCGTTCAGAAGCGGCGTGAAACGCCGCCCGGACGAGCGACGCTCGTCCCTCCCGGCACTGCGCGAGCCGGATCATGGACTGGAGGGCGAGTGTCCCCACGAGCCGCCTTCCTCCGTGCGGAAGGATGGTTTCGCAGGTTTCAGTGCGGAGCACCGGGAGGGGCAAGTGTCACTTGCCCGGCGGCGCATGCGCCGCCCACTTGAGCGTTGAAAAATCCGCTCTTTTCGGTTTACAGGCCGCGCTCGAAAAACAGCCAGCCGAGGTTGGCCGGATTGTCGGTGTTGATCAGAAGACGCGGCCCCCAGGGCTTCCGAGCGATCCAAGACGTTTCTCCCACTCCGGCAATCTCGTTCCTGACATTGACACGTAGCGGTTTGGGGACGACCGGATCAGCTTGGAGCGAGACGAACGGGATGCGCCGCCAGCCGTACCAGCCGCGGTTGTCTTTCATGCGGAACCAGGTAATGCTGTAATTGAGCGTCGGCCACAGTCTGCGCGGCTCGACCGTGAGCGTTACGGAGCCCGCCTTTTTCAGGTGTTCGCCAACGCACTCGGTCAGCACGTAGAAGGCGTCGCGGTCGTGGCAGCAGGCCCAGCGGATCTCGGGCACGGCGGCGTTGGTGCCGGAACAGGTCTGCCACTCCAGTCCGTCGGGCGGACGGTGGTTGGCGGGATTGCCGGACAGACGCGTGCCGATGTCCGCGCAGAAGAGGCTGCGCACGGCGGGGCCGTCTGGCTTGCGTCCGGAGTAGGCGGCAAAGACATCCGTGCCGCTCGCGATCTCGCGCTCGAGCGCGGGGAATTCCTTGTCGAGCAGGCCTTGGATCTGCTTCATGCGCCAGCGGATTTTCGCGGGATAATACTTGTAGCCGCCGGCCTCCGAATGGAAGCCCAGACGCGAGTCGGCCTCGCACAGGGCGACCAGTTCGCCGCCGTTTTTCAACTCCTCTTCGGCGATCCGGCGCAGTTCCTTGATCGTCTCAAGCTGCTGGGCGGGAGTTTCATGAACCATACGCTCGCGCAGATCGTAGAACTGAAGAATGTTCAGCCCGCTACGGAACTGGATGCCCAACGCCTTGGCCACGCCGATGTCCAGACGGCGTTCCGGCAGAAGCCCCGGGACGGACTCCAGCGTCCGGAGCAAATCCACGCCCCAGTTCCATCCGGCGCTCAGGGTACGGCACGACTCGACGGCCTCGGAAAGGGCATAGGCCTGCGCCAGACACTCACCGATCCGGTCTCCGCAGGGCGGGAAGGGTGCCGGATTCATCCACGTCGGAACGAGCGGAGCGTCCTGCGGACGCAGCAGCAGAGGCCAGACCACGCCATCGTGCATGGGGCCCCACCACTGGAACTCCGTGATCAGCGGCATGTGCTCATACCCGTCGGCCATCCGCTTCCAGGCCTGGGCAACCTTGTCCGCCTGCTTGCCCCAGTCGGGGCGCGCCAGCTCCTTCAGGAATGTCTCTTCCGATTCAGGGAAGGGCTCGAACGAAAGTGCGCCCGCCGCCTTGTTCATGATCCCCGGAAAGTTGCCGAAGTACCAGCAAAGCATGGCGCGGGAAACGCCCAGCTCCCGCATGGCCTTGAATTTCCGGTAGAGCAGGCCCGGAACCGGGATCTGCGGCGCGGTGGCCACCTCGTGCGAGTTGCAGGTCTGGATTTTTGCGGACATCGGCATGCCGGCCTGTCGGGCCACACGCG
>DUPH01000031.1 GCA_012838435.1 Lentisphaerota bacterium
ATATAGAATATTATTGATTTACATCTCAAATTAGGATATTGTGGTCGGCACAATGAGGGTAAAGGAAGACACGCTTGATATGTTCTACGGGACTGAGTTTCAGTATGTTCCGCCTTTCAGAACGCAACTGCTCAAGTGGATTGGCAACAAGCAAAGGTTCGCCCATGAGATCGCCTCGTACTTTCCGACGGACGTTAAGACATACTACGAGCCGTTTTTGGGAAGTGGGGCGGTATTAGCCACAATGCAACCCCTGTCTGCCCTCGGGTCCGATGCGTTCGGCCCGCTGATTGAGATATGGGAGACGTTGCGCGACAACCCGGACGAACTAGTACGGTGGTACACCGAGCGATACAAAGAATATTTCGAGATGGGTAAGCCCGAAGGGTACGAGAGGATCAAAGCTCGGTACAATGCGGCACCGAACGGGGCTGATCTTCTTTTTCTCTGCCGGAGCTGCTACGGCGGTGTTGTGCGTTTCAGAAAAACGGACGGGTATATGTCCACCCCTTGCGGTGTGCATACGCCGATCACTCCTGGATCTTTTGCGCAGCGAGTACAGGTTTGGCGTCGACGCACCGCCGGCGCATCGTTCGCTCGGCTTGATTTTAGTGAGGCGATGCAGAGAGCGGAGAGTGGGGACCTTGTGTATTGCGATCCGCCTTATACCCATAGTCAGACCATTCTTTATCAGGGGCAGGGCTTTGAACTGGACCGACTGATGCGCGAAATCATGTCCTGTAAGGAACGTGGAGTTCGCGTTGCCCTGAGCATTGACGGGCAGAAGAAGTCGGGTACGGTGAAGTGCAATCTCGACATTCCCAGTGGTCTGTTTGAGCGGGAAGTGCTAGTCGATTGTGGACGCAGTATGCTCCGCCGCTTCCAGCGAGAAGGTGAGACACTGGAAGACGATGTGGTTCATGATCGCCTTCTGCTGACGTATTGATTTTCCTGTGAAACCTAGTCTGTGAAACCTTTGTCACCCAAGCGACAAAATAGTTTCTCCTGCCCAATTCCAATTGCCCCGTGGGGATAGAGGCGCAACTGAAACCAAAGAACGGTGAAAGTTTAACTTGCTCTTTTTAGGCTGAATCGCTTTTCGCATCTGTGATTGCCGGAGCTGTTGATTGCGTGTATGATGGGGGCATGAAGTCAAGCGTCATGGAGTTTTTCGGTTACGATGGATGTCTGGTGCTGGAAAATGATGTCGGCGTGCGTGTGGTGCTTACGCCGCTGGCCGGTGGGCGCGTGCTGGAATACGCGTTGAATGGCGTAAATGCCCTGTACCTTGATCCGGCGCAGAAGGGATGGCGTCACCAACCCGGCGTTCCGTCGGTCGATCCGTGCGGCGGACGGCTTGATGTCGGACCGGAGTGGACGATTCCGCCGCACCCTGATCTGTGGTTGGGGGACTGGACCGGCGAGATCACGGGAGAGGGTCGGGCGCGGCTGACGAGTCCGCGCGACCGCATGACGGGGTTGAGGGTGGCACGCGATTTCACGCTGGCAGCGGACAGCGCGTGCCTGTGCGTCGAGCAGCGCGTAACCAACGACTCTGCGCGACCGATCTCCTGTTGCCATTGGAGCCGTACGCTCGCGACCGGCGGCGGTATCGTCCTGATCCCTTTGTCGCCCGAGAGCCGCTTCCCGAAACACTACATTCAGTACGGTCCTGGACCGGTCATGAACTTCCGTCCCGATGATCCGCAGATTCGCATCCGTGAGGGGTTCCTAGAGATACTCGGGACGCCGCAGCGGCCTAAGCTCGGCATGGACAGTACGGTGGGGTGGTTCAGCTATTTGACGCGGGCCGGTCTGCTGTTCACCAAACGGTATGCAGTGGAGTCCGAACGGGTCTACGGTGAGATGGCCGGGCTCACGATATCGATCTGGTACTTTAAGGACGAGATGTGCGAGTTGGAGCCGATTGGTCCGCTTGAGCGCTTGGCGCCGGGGGTGTCGTTCAGCTTTAGCGAGGAGTGGTCGTTGCTACCGTGGCGGTATCCCGCGCCGGGAGAGTGCGTTGATCTGACGGAGTTGGCTGCGCGTGTTCGCAAAATCGAGGGTTGAGTTCGCATGATCGAGGTTGCCCGTTGCGGAACGGGCGTTTATAGTTTGTCTCAACACGCAAGGAGGAAACAGGATGAGAAATCTGCTGGGTATCACGTTGGCGTTCGGGACCTTGATCGCGAACGCGGGGGACATCGTACTGTTTGATGCGACGAAGACGCCGCTGTCGGCGGTCGCAGCACAGTCGGGCGGGACGTTCGCGCTCACGGACGGGCTGCTCGCGATCGAGACGAAAGGCAACTTGGGTTATCCGGGTGTGCGTATCGCCGGCGAATGGGATTTGTCGGGCTGCAACCGCGTCACCTTCGAGTTGGAGCACTGCGACGGGAAGGGGGAGTTGCCGCTCACGGTGCGCTTTGACAATCCGGGGGCTGATCCCGGTAAACACACCGGCGTGTTTGTTGATCGCATCAAAATGCCGCGTAAAGGTGTGCACGCCTGTACGGTCGCACTGCCGCCAACGCTGCCATCGGGACGTGCGATCAGCAGCAAGCTGGCCGGTATGCGCGCCACGCCGTTTCAGACGACCGGCGTGGTTGCGGATCTGGACGCTGCGCACGTGGTCGGCGTGGCCGTCTATATGCGGTTGAACAAGCTGGATTGGAAGTGGGGCGTCCGGCGCATCGTGGCACATACGGGGCCGGTCGCGGATGCTCCGGCTTGGATGAAGCTGACGGAGAAAGAGTTTTTCCCCTTCATTGACGTGTACGGTCAGTTTAAGCACAAGACGTGGCCGGGAAAGATCCACTCCGACGAGGAGTTGAAGGCGGCGGCGCGGCGTGAAGAGGCGGACTTGGCGGCGCATCCGGGGCCGACGGGCTGGAGTCGCTTCGGCGGCTGGGCGGGCGGGCCGCGGCGCGAGGCGACCGGACATTTCCGCGTGGAGAAGATCGAGGGCAAGTGGTGGATGGTGGATCCCGAAGGGTATCTGTACTGGTCGCACGGGCCGGTGCGCGTGACGCCCTCTACGGCGATCACGCCGCTCGATAACCGCGAGTTTTACTTCACGGACCTACCTGCACCGGATTCGCCGTTCGCCAAGTTCTATACCACGCGCGATGAGCTACTCTATCCATATTACGTCAAACGCAACATTCAGCGAACGTACGATTTTTCGTCGGCGAACTGTTACCGCAAATATGGTGCGGGCTATTACGAAATCTTCGCCGACTTGGCGCACCGCCGGTTGCGGAGCTGGGGAATGAACACCATCGCCAACAGTTCGGACAAGAAAATCTGCCTGATGGATCGCACGCCGTATACCGACCGTTTTGAACTGAAGTCGAAGCCGCTCGCCGGCAGCCATGACGGCTGGTGGCCTTTCCGTGATCCGTTCGATCCCTCGTTCCGCGCCGATGTGCGGCGGCTGATGAACGAACACAAGGCCGAGATGCAAGATCCGTGGTGCTTCGGCTTCTTTGTTGACAACGAGCTAAGCTGGGGCGGCGAGACCGATCTGGCGGCATGGACGCTGGAGTCGCCTGCGGATCAGGCGGCCAAGCGCGTCTTCCGCGAGCGCATGCAGAAGGCATACGGCACGATCGACAAGCTCAACGCGGCATGGGGCACAGCGTATGCGGACTGGGATGCGTTCCTCACTGTCTGCCGACGGCCGGGAGCGGGAGCCACTGCCGATCTCAAGGCGTTCACGCTGGAGATTGCCGATGCCTACTTCAAGAACATCCGCGAAGAGTTCAAAGCTGCGGCACCGAACAAGCTCTACATGGGGTGCCGCTTTGCCGGACGCGGGCCGGAGTTTGCAGTGCGTGTGGCGGCTAAGCACTGCGACTTGCTCAGCTACAACATCTACGCGCGCCACCTCAATGACTTCAAGTTGCCGGAGGGCATCGATAAACCGGTGATCATCGGCGAGTTCCATTTCGGTGCGCTGGATCGTGGCCTTTTCCACCCCGGTCTGATTAAGCTGGAAAACCAAGAAGAGCGCGGCCGGGTCTACGTGCAGTATGTCACGTCAGCATTGAAGCATGCGCATGTGGTGGGCGTACACTGGCATCAATTCGGAGATCAGGCTACGACCGGAAGGTTTGACGGTGAGAATTTCCAGGTCGGGTTTGTTGACTGCTGTAACACGCCCTATCCGGAAACGATCAAAGGCATCCGCGAGGTTGGTTACCGTATGTACGAAATCCGCGGCGGAAAATGAGTTGAGACGCTTGCTAAACCCCTCGTGGCATGGGCGTCCCGCCCATGGAACACGGGCAAGATGCCCGTGCCACACCTGCAAGCAAGGGGTTTTGCAAGAGCCTCGAGTTGAGAGGGAGATGCGAAGCGGTCAGCGTCGATCCAGACCGCTTCGCGTCCACACAAAATCGGAATGGATCGAGGAGAATCACGATGCGTTTTAAAGACAAAGTTGTACTGGTGACCGGAACGAGCCGCAACACCGGTGTCGGAATCGCTGCGTTGTTCATCCGCGAGGGAGCCCGCGTCTGCGTGTGCAGTTCCACGCCGGAGAGCACGGCCAAGGGCGCGGCAGAGTTGCGTGCAATGGGGTTGACTGAGTTTAATGAGACGCCGGCCGACATCTCGGACACCGAACAGGTCCGCGCCATGTTCCGCGTGATCCAGGAGAAGTTCGGCCGCATTGACATCCTGGTGAACAACGCCTGCAACCAAGGTATCGGGCCGGCGTTTGAAGAGATGGATCCGGCGTATTTCCTGTCGGTCATCAAGACCAATCTGCTAGGCACCTTTCAGGTGTCGCAGGAGGCGGTCAAGATGATGCTGCGTCAGGAAAGCCGCGGTGTGATCGTCAACCTAGGCTCCAATGTGTCGATGCGCGCGATTCGCAACCGCACCGCCTACGTGGCCAGCAAGGGTGGTGTGGATGCGTTGACGCGCTCGATGGCCTTGGACTTGGGGCCCAAAGGCATCCGCGTCAACATGGTGGCACCGGGCTACATCTTCACCGACCGTTGGGAAAAGCTGGATGACGATAAGATCAAGCGCCGCCGCTTGAACTGTCCGCTCGGCGTCGAAGCGACAGCCGATGACATCGCGCAGGCGGTGGCCTTTATGGCGTCCGATGCATCGCGCAACATTTGCGGCGAGCGCTTGGTGGTGGATGCCGGTTGCAGCGCGCAACACATGCCGATAGATGTGGATATCTGATCTGTCCGATTCGTCTAATTCGTCCAATCTGTCCGATAATCCCGATAACAAAAAACCATGAAAGTTTCAAAAAGCTACAAGTGGGAGTTGCTGGCGCTGCTGTCGGTTGCCTTCTTTTTCCATCAGGCAGACCGTGCGTTGTTCAGCGTTATGTTGATCCCGATTCAAAATGAGTTGGGTCTGACCGACGGCCAGATGGGCGCGATTGGCTCGTGGATGTTCGCGACGCTGGCGGTGATGGTTCCGATAGCCGGATTTATGGGCGACCGGCTGAGCCGCAAGTGGATCATCACGTGCAGCCTGATTTTTTGGAGCTGCGCGACGGCTCTTACGGGAATGGCTACGGGGGTTGTCGGTCTGATCCTCTTCCGTAGCGTGGCGACGGGCGGTGGCGAGTCTTTTTACGCGCCTTCCGCCTATGCGCTAATCGCGTCGTACCATAAAAAAACGCGCTCTTTGGCGTTTTCTGTCCATCAGGCTGCGTTGTATGTCGGACTGATGTGTAGCGGCTATTTGGCAGGTATGATCGAAGCGGCCTTCGGTTGGCGTATGGTCTTCTATCTGTTCGGCGGTGCCGGTGTTCTTCTCGGCCTTGTTTTCATCTTTCGGTTGAAGGACGCGCCTGCGGAGTCGCAGCCGGATAAACCCGTCGCGGTCAGCAAGCCGTCGGTCTGGGAGTCGATCCGCGTGCTGGTGAAGACGCCTAGCGCGCTGCTGGCGACTGCCGGATTCTGCGCTGTGGTTTTCGTGAACAACGCCTACGTTTTCTGGGCGCCGACCTTTGTGATGGAAAAGTTCAAGAGTTCCGCGACGCCGATGACGCTCACGCAGGCAGCGGGTGGGACGATGCTCTATCATCACTTGGCGGCGTTCGCGGCGATCATGGCGGGCGGGGTTCTGACTGACTGGGCCGTGTCACGTTATCCGCGTTTTCGCTTGTTGTTGCAGGGCACGGCGTTGTTGCTGGGGGCACCGATGATCTACTGGATCGGCGTGGCGAACGGCGTCACGGCCACGTGGATCGCGATGGCGGGATACGGGATTTTCCGCGGTCTCTTCGAGGTCAATACCCATGCGTCACTGTTCGACGTGGTGCCGGCGAGATTCCGTTCAAGCGCAGTCGGGCTGATGACGATGACGGCGTTCTTTTTGGGCACAGTACCGCCCAAAATGATCGGCAAGTTCTGTGACCTGCACGGCAAGGTGGCCGGCATCCAGCAGGGCTTCACGGTGCTGGCGTTCGCTTACGTTCTGGGTGCAATCGCGATATTCTGTTCGATGTTGTTCACGTTCAACCGTGACCGCGTAGTAGAGTAGGAGGCTCTTGCAAAACCCCTTGATTGCAGGTGTGGCACGGGCATCTTGCCCGTGTTTCATGGGCGGGACGCCCATGCCACGAAGGGTTTAGCAAGAGCTTCGTAGGAGAGTGCTTTATGAAAATCACCGGGATTAAAACGTTTGTCTGTCACGCCTATCGAACGAACTGGGTGTTCGTCAAAGTGCTGACCGACGAGGCCGGTCTCTACGGGGTCGGTGAGGCCACGCTGGAGTACAAGGAGGCTACCATCGTCTCCGCGTGCCAGGATCTGGAGCGTGACATGCTCGGCAAAGATCCGCGCGACATTGAGGCGATCTGGCACAGCAACTACCGCGACGCCTATTGGCGTGGCGGACCAGTGCTGATGAGCGCGATCTCGGCGATCGACATCGCGCTGTGGGACATTCTTGGCAAGAGCCTGGGCGTGCCGGTCTGGCGGTTGCTGGGCGGGCGTGTGCGCGACAAGGTGCCGTGCTACGCCAACGCCTGGTTCGCAGGCGCGAAAGAGCCGGAAGAGTTTGCGGCAAAAGCTGCTGAAGCGATCGAGACCGCTGGTTGGAAAGGGCTGAAGTGGGATCCCTTCGGCACCGCCTACCGGCAGCTTGAACCACAGGCGTTCCGCAAGGCGATGCGCTGCATCGAAATGGTCTATGAGGCGGTCGACGGCCGCGCGGAAATTTTAATTGAGGGACATGGGCGCTTCGATCTGCCGACCGCGCTGCGCATCGCCAATGCGCTGGAGGCGTTCAATATCCTCTGGTTTGAAGAGCCGATCATCCCCGATACAATCGAAGCGATCGCCGATCTGCGCAGCCGCGTCAAGGTGCCGCTTTCGTTCGGCGAGCGGCTCTACAGTACCTGGCAGTTCCATACGCTGCTGGAGGCGCGTGGCGCGGATTTCGTGCAGCCGGACGTCTCGCACGCCGGTGGCATCACCGAGTTACGCAAGATCGCGGCGATTGCCGAATCGCATCACATCCCCTTCTGTCCGCACAACCCCAGCGGGCCGGTGGCCAACGCCGCCACGCTCCAACTGGCCGCGTCGCAACCCGGCTTCTATCTGCTGGAGACTATGGCCAACGATGTGCCGTGGCGGCGCGACGTGTGCGACGAAGCGGTCACGTTGCATGATGGCGAGATGCACATCCCGGCGGACCGGCCGGGGATCGGCGTGGACATCAACGAGGCGGCCATTGCGAAACATCCCTATCAACCGATCTCGCTCCGCCACTACAAAGGCACCCTGACCGAGATCCGTCCCGCTGACGCAACGGCCTTCTTTAATTGAGTGCATGGACGATAGAGACATCCTTCAGCCGGAGACATTGTTGACGCGCGACATGCGGCTCAACGTCAAAGAGGCGGAGGCGGGGCAACCGCTGGCCGCTTATCTGGCGTCGCGCTTTACGTATCATGACCATGCGGCGTGGTGTCGGCTGATCGACGAAGGGCGTGTCACACTGAACGGAAACCCCGCTGCGGTGCAACATCCGCTTGCGGTCGGGGATCGCATCCAGTACGACGCATCCGGCATTCCTGAGCCGCCGGTGGATGACACGTTTGCCGTGGTATGGGAGGACGCTGATCTGCTGGCCGTGAACAAGTCGGGCAATCTGCCCTGCCATCCGGGCGGACGCTACTTCAACCACACGCTCTGGGCCTTGCTGCAAACACGCTGCGGATACGCGCCTCCCGTTTTTATCAATCGTCTGGACCGCGAAACCTCGGGCGTGGTGCTGATCGCCAAAAATCGGCGGGCGGCGGCACATCTCTGGCGGCAGTTTGCCGCGCATCGGGTGGACAAGCGCTACACCGTTTATGTTGAGGGGCGCTTTCCGGAACGCATCGACGCCGCAGGCTGGTTGCTGCCCGACACAGCTTCGGTGATCCGGAAGAAGCGACGCTGGATTCCGGCTGTCTCACCTGCCGCAGCGCCAGTTCCAGATGCCGAGTGGTGCGAGACCGCGTTCACGCGCCTTTCGTGCGGTAACGGAATCAGCCGTGTGACGGCCGAACCGCGCACAGGCCGCCTGCATCAAATCCGGGCGACGTTGTTCTCGTTGGGCTTTCCGGTGACCGGCGACAAGGTGTACGGTGTAGACGAGACGGCCTTCCTGCGTTTTTGCACAGACGCCCTCACAGAGGTTGACCACATGCGGCTTCGCATCAAGCGGCAAGCACTGCACGCGGCGTGGCTCCGCTTCCGTCACCCCGCCAAGCAGAACTGGGTCGAAGTTGAGGCTCCGCTACCGTC
>DUPH01000292.1 GCA_012838435.1 Lentisphaerota bacterium
CAGCGGATTGGTGTTGTGGACGTTGACCTCGTCGCCGTCTGAAAGGCCGTCGCCGTCGGTGGCGTCATTTTTGGGGGCTGAGTCGTGCGCCGAATACGAACTCATGCAGAACCGCGCTTTCTGCGGAAGACGAACCAAAGGGCAGTCACGGCGAGAAGCCCCGCGACGGCGGCGAGCGGGTAACCCCCCTTACACCGCGTCTTAGCCGGTTTTTCTTGCGCGGCGTCGGTAGCGTCTGGAGCATTTGGCGGTGTCTCAAGGGCGATCCGCTCTTCTTCCGGCAACGGCTGGCTGAAATCATGCGCAATCGCCGTCACGAGGTTGGAGTTGACCGAGGTATGTTTTTTGAGCTTGCGAAGCATTTCGATCTGCGGAACCAATGACTGCCTGTCAAACAAATCTCCATCGGGAACAGGGGTGGCGTACATGCGCTCAAACATGGCTAGACGCTCTTCGGATCTGGCGTATTTGGCGCTCATGCCGCAGAGCCACCGATCCCCGCTGCAAAAAACCCAATGGGTTGATTCGTGAGCCAAGCCGACCTGCAGGGCTTCACAGATGGCCAGTTTTTTCTCGGGGGACGACTCTTCCCAAGCTGTGTTCGCAACAGGGTAGACTCCAGAACGGTCCATATCGCTTGCTATTCGATCTGGGCCGACAAGGAAACGCAATAGCGCCCCTTTTGCCTCTTCCGCGTCGGCATTGCGGAGATATGACGAAATCGCGGTCGTGCGGAGGAAGCCATCCTTGGACGTGCCGGCGGCCACCTCCAGCAGAAACGCTTTCGTGGCATCGTCGGAACAGACGCCGAGCCAAAGTACGGCACGGACCCTAAGATCGCGCGCCTCCTTTCCTTCCCGCGTCTCCGCCTCGCGGTAGATCGCTGTCAGTGCCGCGTGCATGCGTTCGTCCGACGGGTTTCCGGCTTCCTTCCGGAACCAAATCGCTAGGTCCCAGGGCGTCCACCCTGGGTATATGTTGTCGTTATCCCCCCAGATGCGTTTCTGCAGGCGGGCCATCAGCGCATCGTCGTCCAGAAGGAGTGTTTGTTCGGCGGCAAGCGAAGGCGAAGCCTCGGAATGCTCTGCCTCCAATAGGAAGGCGACATTTGTCAAAAGCAGTAAAACAGCGGTTTTGAATATGGCTTTCATACTGTCATCCGATCAATGGCGGGGGTTGCGGTTCATGTTCAACAGCCCTGTTCTGATGAAGATCTCGTACGGCACATAAGGGTCTGGCACTCTCCCCTTCACATCCGCGCGAGAAATGTCCGCTTTTTGCGGATTGGCTGTGTAAAACATCAGCAGGCGCCGCACAAGCGCATCGTGCATCAGCGTGGGATCATAGTATCCGGCACCTTCGCCGCCACTCCAGTTCAGGGCACCGGAAAGGGCTTCCGAGACTGCTGTGCCGGCTGGCGAGTCAACGATGTCGCCCAAGCCGCATGCATGGCCGATTTCATGCGCCAGCGTGTTCAGATTCGCATCGCCCCGTACCGCCATACCGCAGAATGGTGCCCCCACATGTCTCCCTGGCGAACTCATATAATCAACGCAATACAACTCCAGCCCGCCGGTGCCGCTGGCATACGAACACATTTGGTGGAATTCAGCGGAACTATTGATCGAGAACCAATCATTGCTTGCCACGTACTCAACCCCGGCCATGTAGAAGCTCATGGCCGCCTGCGTGTAGATGCGGTTGGCCTCGGTAACCCAAGCGTTGACTGTATCGACACTTACGGCCGGAACACCGTTGGAGCAGATGATGTAGACGTGGATCGGCGTGACTGTCGGCTGCAGCACCCGCCCGTGGATGTAGGGGCAGCCGGTCTCGGGCACGTCGCCGATCCGCACCTCCAGTTTGAAGTCCGATTCCACGGCCCCGCCCCTGATGATCGCCTCGCGCCCGGTGTTGTGGCCGCTGTAGAAGGTCACGCCGCCGTGGGCGACACTCCAGTGGATATCCTCGTCCGCGACCGCATCCTCCGGCTCGACCTCGACGCGGTACACCGCCAGCCCGCCCGCCGCCACGCCGGAGGGGTTGACGATGACGCCCGCGCCGACCGTGCCGCACGTGATGGGCTCCAGTTTGATCCTCGGCACGATGATCCTGCCCTCCTTGCCAATCGTTAGGTTGTTGGGGCCGCCGTCCGTGTACTCCGTCAGCAGACTGTCCTGATCTTCGACGATGAACGCGCCGGTGCCGTACAGCCCCTCGCGCGC
>DUPH01000032.1 GCA_012838435.1 Lentisphaerota bacterium
CAGCAACTGGTTTTAGGAACGCACCGCGTAATCGGTTAGCCCTATTCGGGCACAACCGTTGGCTTCCCAGTCATTGCATCAAAACGAATTATTATCGTTTTGCCCTCATCATTCCACCCGACACCGCACTTCAAACTATCGCAATCAATCCACTTGCGTAGGTCATACCGCATTTTCATGCCTTGATTTTCCATTGACACGGCAAAATCATAAAATTGATCTATGGCATAAAGCTTCTCAGGCTGCTGCGTATCGACGACCCATAAGTAACTTTTGAGTCTGCTGTTTTCTGTCATTGCTGGAGACACCGTATCAGATGGCGGATCATTGATTAGACGGTACCCCCGCACGGCAAGATAGCGCCCTGTTGGCGACCAAAGAACGTCGGCATCAAAAAGTTGATCGATTGAAGCCAAGGGGTTTCGGGATGTCATATTAAACAAATGGAGCCTGTTCTCATAGGTGGCCGTTACATACTCTTCCCATTTGACGTAATGACTTGCCGTACAGTTCGTCAGTGTGTTAACGATGTTCGGGAAGTGTCGAAAAATCCTGACCGAGCTATTGGAAATCACCACAAATCCCGGCGTATTTCTTTCATTAGCATCCACACCTTCCAACAGCACGTTTGTTGTGACCAACGGATATTGTTCCTTATAACTTTTCGGCATTTTGGAAATCACCGCTCTTGCCGTGTGATAATCTCTATCCTCAAAAAGCGAATACGTGAACGCCCTATAAAAAGCAGCCTCATCTTCAGGTTTTTTCTGGAACCAAGCAACCGGATCATATTCTTTAAGATATTCAGCTTCCAGTTGACCGATGATTTTTTCGCTAAATCCCTCCCGTTTTAGTTCTTCAATTTTTTGCGCCGCGAACAAAGGACGTCCGCTATGAATTTCACCTCTGCATCTAAAATACGACTGAGCAATATATGCTTTCCTGTTCCCCGGAACAAAACGCACGTTTGCTTGCTCGGGTTCCTCGCCCTGCAACCCGAGTGAGAACAAAACCAACAGACTCCACAGCACAACAGCTTTCTGCATGTTCCAGTTATTTGATTTCACTGTTGGCCTCCATTCAGAACAATTCACCATCTCACCTAGAACGAACAATTCAGATGTCCTGAGGACAACTTAGCATATTCGCGTGAAACAACAGAGCAGCGCTTTTACACTCATCATTGCGACCACTGGGTGGTCGCAATAAGAGAGGTTGACTTGCGGCCAGCGACTTGCGACTTGCGGCCAGCACTGCTCCAAAAAACTCTGTGCTCTCTGTGCCTCTGTGAGAGACAAATCGATGCACTTTTCGCTCACCGTTTCGGCGGTTGGGTTTCGCGAACGACCGCACCAAAGGCATCGCTCATGACCAGCACCGCCAGACGCTCGGCTTGGTTGGCCTCGTCGGTGTTGAGCGATACGTAGTCAAAGCGGCCGCGCAGATCGGTGTAGCCGTCCTTAATGAAATTAACCGCACCGCCGCTTACGCGGGCGTACACTTTGACATACGCGCCCGGCACCGGCTTGCCGGTCTCGGCCTGCGTGACCACCAGTTGTCCGTAGCTCTCGATCATCTGCACCCTGAGCGTGTTGGCGTAATAGGCCTGCGTCTTGCGCACGCCGCCCGCCAGCGCTTCCACCATCACGTTCTTGGTGGCGAACTCGGGCGGCAACTCCGCCGTGGTACGTTTCTGCCCGGCGGCGACCGCAACCGTCCGGCTCGCCACCGGCCGGATGAAGGCGAATTGCGCGGCCCCCTCCTGCAGAAAGGGGTTGCGTGAGAAGAGTAACTCGATGTCCATCGGATAGAAGTTGAGCGTGACTTCCGCCACATTGCGTGTGTCGAGCTGGATGCGTCCCGCCTCCACCAGTAACTCCAGTGTCGGCTCGGTCGCGGCCAGCGCGCCTTGCGCTTGGTCGCGACTCTCCGCATTGACCGGCGTGGCACCGCTTCCGCTCCCGGCGATCTCATCGAGCTGCGCCAACACTTGCGCAAAGCGGTCGCGCCAACGCGCCACGCCTTCGTTCGCATGCGCCTTGGCCAACGCGCGCGCCCGCTCAAGGTCGCCGGTGTAAAAGGCCAGATACGCCGCCAGATAGTCGTACTGTAGCTTCTCTGTAATCTCGTCGCGCTTCACCCGTCCGAAGGTCTCCAACGCTTCGGCCACGCGGTCTTGCAACGCCATGTAGTAGGCCACCGCCAACGTGTCGGCGGCCGACAGACGGGGCTTGTAGCGGAGCACCGTCATGAAATGCTGGTACTGGCGCAGGAAGGCCGGATTCAGGATGGTACGCTGTGCGCCGACCTGATGCGCGCGTGGATTGACGAGCGGCGCGTATTCAAGGTGCTGATAAACGAAACGCTCGACCGGATTCAGCGACAGCAGCGGCGACTCCAGCCACAGGCCGCACCGTGTCGCAAAGGACGAATGCTGCAGGAACGGACGGATCACCGTAGGCTCGTTGTGCAGAATACCGTACGACCAGAGCGTGTCGTGATAGATGTGGCGCGCCTCCAGCAGGCTGATCACCGTTTTGAAAAAGGCTTTGTCTTTCATGCGCCACGCGATCTCATTCAGATCGAGCCGATGGATATTGGCCTTGTCGAGAAACGCGTATACCTGCTCCGCCGTGCCGTTCTGCGAGAGCCACGCCCACGACTCGGTGTCGGCGCGGCTCAGCCGCTCCACGACGTTGAATGTGAATGGCTCGGCCGCGCCGATCACGCGCCCTTCTTTCGCAAGGGTCACCGGATAGTGCGCGAAACGCCCGGTCGCCGGGAAGGTAAAGAAATACTCCAAGGTCTGGGTGGCATAAGGCTCCAGCACCAGATAAACGCCTTTCGACGTGAACCCGGCATTCACGGGAATCGAACCGACCGGGATCTGCAGCAAGGCGTTCAGCGCCTGGGGCTCGCCGGTGGGATTCGTCAGCACCACATGCGTGCCGTAGACCACCTGCGGTAAAAACTCATCGGTCACCCACTTGTCAAACTTCTTCTCGTTTTCAAAGCGGGCACGGTCGTCCGCGCGGAAGAAGCGCTGCGCAACCAGCACCGAGTCGGCCTCTTTGGCGCGTGCACTCTCGCGAATCTCGCGGTGGAAAAGCAGCAAGGGCGAGGCCGCTTTCAACGTGTAGGACGCACCCTCGACCTGCTCCGTGTGCGCGCCAGCCTCGAACGGCACCTGCAGCACCGCCAGTGCCAACATCATTTCAGTAAACGACGAGGTCGTTTCCAGCAGCGCTTTCGAGAGGAAGGGCGTCCGGCCGTCGTGCATCGCGTAGTCGGCCCAGAAGCCGTTATCCGCGACCAGCGTAGCAATCTGCCGCTCAATCGGCTGGTGCCAGTAATTGTTCTCCGCCCACTCCTGCGTCTTGTCCAGCTTCTGGAAGAAGCGCCGTCCTTGGTCGCGTTCAGCGGACAACTCTTCAAGGAAAACCGGGATGTCATCCTTGTCCTCTAACCCGCTGACCGACTCGTCACGCTTTTTGGCCTGACGCGTCCCCGTGTCTCTCGCCGATGCATACATGTTCTTCAAAATCACTGGGCTTTTGACGGTCATGACCTGATCAAATGCGGCACTCGGAGCGGGGGCGGCTTCCTGTCTCGCCGCGCGGAGAGCTTGGGGTGCCCCAGCCGATTTCGGTTTCGACGGTGCGGTATCGAACGGATCCTGTGCGTTCTCCCGAGCCAAGATTTCAGTGGCAGTTGCCTCGTCTTCCAACGCACCGGCCTGGATGGCAGTGTCGAAACGCCGGTTGAACGCCTCCATGTCCGGCGGCGTCAGGTCGGCACGTTCGCGCGCGTCCCGCGCCAGCGAAAGTGCCTTGGCGCGCAAGCGCTTGCCCAGCAGCGCGCGCTCGGCCGCGTTCAGACGCCCGAAACGCCACGGCTCCAGAAAGCCGCTCAGATCGTCGCCCAGCAACCAGTGGTCGATAAAGGTTTTGTCTTTTTTATTGGCGAGCGCGGGCGCGACCACCGCCTCGTAGAAGCGCGGGTCTTTGTGATAAAGGAAGAGGTGCAACTCATGACAGGCATACTTGGAGTAGAGGCGACGCTGTTCCGCTTCATCCAGTTTGTCCCACTTCGCCACGAAGTCGAACTCGGCGAAGGTCGGATCGGGATTGAGCGTAGCAAGGAGCCGATAGAGGTCTGCGACTGTGCCGAACACTTTGAACCGCGCGGCCGCCAAGTCGGCCACCGCCACCGTCTCGCCGGCTTGCAGCGGCGTGATCAGCTTCTGCTCGGCAAACGGCTTGGCCGGCTCTAGTCCGTCGGCCAGCCGCAGATCGCGCGTCTCGACCGGCGTGTCTTCAAGATAGGCGCACGCGAGCACGGTGGCTGTCGGGTCCACCGCCAGCACACGCAAGCAGGGCAGCCCCTTGAGCGCCTCACGCGGAATCGAGAGCGTCCCCGACTTGTCCGGCACCAGATTCAACAGCGTCACGGCGGGCTGGCGCAGGAAGTCAAGCGAGGCAAAGCCCTCGGTCGTCCCTGCCCCCCCCCGTTCCGCAGGCACCGCCGCGCCACGCCCGTCGGCTTTGGCCTCCCGCGCTGCGCGGCCCGCATACGCGCCGCCTGCCTTGAGCCGTTCTTTGTCGGAGTCGGTCGTGCGCAACGCCCAGGGATTTAGCAACAGGCCGGGGCGTTCCAGCATGTTGCCGGGGAACGTGCGCGCCTGCTGGCGGTCGAGGATATAGCGGTACTCGTCGCCGATGTCGCGCCCTGATTCGTAAAACGCGCGCGCCGACTGCCAAGGCTGGCACAGCGGGCGCGCGGCTGCAGTCGCACCAAGCCGGGCAAACAGGTCGTAGGCTGGTTGATAGCGCGTCGCCACCACATGCACGCGGACGAACGGCGTGACATTCGCCAGCCGGATTTCAATCGTCTGCTTGCCGGGCGTGACGGCAGTCACCGCAAGCGGTTTGAGGCGCGGCAGTTCCAACGCACGGCGCGATCCCACCACAAAGCCGTCACGCGACTCGCCCTGCGTCATACGCACCGCGATCTCCCGCGCGGGTTCGGCGAGCCAGAGCGAATAGTCACCGGCCGGCAACCCGCGCAGTTCCAAAAAGCCATCCTTCACCGCCAATGCGGCGTTCCACTCCTTCACGAATCGACCGCGCCGGGTTTCCAGCAACGTGGCCGCCGGATCGGCACCCGGCGGCAATGCCACGCGCAGCGTGTCGCCCGCCCTGCCGTGTAGCGCCTCCGGCAGGGTGCAAACATCGTGCAACGGTTGCCAAGAGCCGGACACCCCATCGCTGGAAGTGATGGAAAGCGAACGTACGCCATCAAGTGCGCCCAGCCGCACGCGACCGTTCTTATCGGTCTTCAGATGGGCACTGATGGTGTCGGACTGGAAGTAGCGGTGCCGGAGCTGCAGATGGATCGGCTCGCCAGCCAGCGGTTCGCCATTCTTGCCGCGCAAGTCGGCGTAGTGGCCATCGACGTCGCGCCCGAAATAGAGCGCGCGTGTCAGCGGTGTCCGTTCCATCTCGTTAAGAGCAAAATGCGCCGTATGGCTCAGCTTCTGTTTCTGGTTCACGCTGATATTTTGAATCTCGGCGTGCAGGGTCACGTCGAGCGCGACCGTTTGCTCCGGCACCAGAATCTCCTGCACGGTTTCAGCATCCTCGCGCAGAGTCAGGGCGGGAAACTCTTTGGTGGTCACGAGCCCCTGCAGATCGATCGCCTGTACCGTCAGTCGCACCTCTTTCAAAAGTTTCACGCTGACCGGCTGGCCGTTGAGACGCAGGTTCGGACGAACGGCGATCTGCGCCCGTTCGCGGCGGATCAGCGCTTCGCGCTCCACGTAGATGCCCGCCGAAAGCTCGTACCGCTCGGCCAGATGGTCGAACGCGACGCGCGTGGCAAAATCGCCGTGCCGGACGATCAGGTGTTCCGTGCCCGGTGCCGTCGAGAACGGCACGATGATGCGGCCGTCTTTGGCGGCCGCGAAGGCGCGTCCGCCCAACCAGCCCGAAGCATCAGTCACGCGCTTTCCGGTCTCGTCGAACACCGTAAAGGCGTGTCCGGCCGCGGTCACCTCCTGTAACACGTCGAGCCGTCCCTTCTGCACCAGCGCACGGCTGCTCTTGCCGTTGCCGATCAGTTCCACCACGTAGACGCCGCGCTTTTGGATCTCAGGGAACTCAAAGGTCTGCGTGTGACGCCGCTCGGCGGGTTCGGCATACTCGATGCGGCGTGACACCGAGGCCACAAGTCCGTCAAGGTTGATGGCCAGATTGAGCGGTCGTCCGGTCTCACGGTAGTAGTTGAACGTGTTGATCTCGTAAATCTTCACCAGCAGGGTCGGCACGTTTTTGAGCGCGGCGGTCAAGCGCACGGGGGCATCGGTGCTGAACTCGAGCGGATTGGTCTCGGCGAAATCGATGTCCACCCGCTCCTTGAGACGCGCGTAGGCGGCAGGCGTCAGCAGCGGTACCCACTGCTGCGGCTCGCCGATGCCGTTGACAATCTTCGCCTCCGCGAAGAGCGGCTTGAGGACTTCATCACGCAGATAGGTTTCAAAGGCACGGTAGTCCTTGTCCTCTTTGAAAAACTCCAGTAAGAAACGGCGCACCAGCGGTTCTTCCTGCGGCACCGGCGGCAGGGCAATCAACTTGAAATCTTGATCGAGCCGGGCGATCTGGTTGGCGTGCGGAACGCGCTCAAGAAACTCGGGGCGCAAGGTTGACACCTGGCGCGGCAACTTGAGGTATTCCAGAAAGCGAGCACGGTCAAAAACA
>DUPH01000293.1 GCA_012838435.1 Lentisphaerota bacterium
ATCATGCAAAAAACCGATGTGCGAGACGCCGCAAACCGTATCAACCTTTATATGCTACAAGCGGTGCCCCAGTACACGAACAGTGTTCAACGCGCTTGCCTCACACGGTTCGCCACGGAGGGCAACGAATGGGTGACGAATACGTTTCATCCCATCAAGGCGCACTTCGACAAAATTCCCCCAAGACAGCGCATCGACTTGCGCAAGCGTTTTCCCGATCTGCCGCCGTTGCCGGATGATGCGCCCGCTAGAAGCCCTGTGAAAGTCGCGTTCGCCATCATCGCGGGGATTGTTGCAGTGGTAGCGGCGTGGCTCGCCGTTCGGCGGAGAAAGGTGCGCAAAGCTGCGTGACAGCATGGACAATGTCGTGCCCCGCCGTCAACGTGCCCGTCACCGTCTGGATCGTGAGAGACGACTTGGGCATGATTGCCGCCCGCGATGCCGCCGAGATCCCCGGCCTCTTGGCGGATGCCAACAAGATCCTGTGGCAACGCGGGCTGACGCTGGTCCAGAGCGGGACGGTGCATTACGCTGACAATGCCGCGTGGCTGAACCCGAGCAACACCACGCCGGCGGCCGTGTACGAATTCGACGCGCTCATGGATAGCTCGTCGGGCACCGGCGGCGTGGAACTGTATTTCGTACAGACGATCACGGGGGATAACAATGTGAATCTCAAGGGTGTCAGGCGCATCAAAGGCATCGCCATAGCCCAAGACGGCGATGCGACCACAATCGCGCACGAGGTGCTGCACGCCTGTGGCCTCGCTGACATCTATCCCCAAATAACGATCCTTCCGCAGGGCACCAAGGTCTCCATCCCCGACGTGAGCGCGCCGGAAATGCTGCCGTCCGACTGGTGCGGCGGCTATTACGAGCCGGGGCTGATGCAGAAGTTCGTGGTCGCCCGCCTGATCATGAGTCCGGGGGGCTACACGAACGTGCCGCTCCCCCGGGCCGACATTCCGTCAGGGAGTGTGTGGGGTTATCGCAATTTCAGCACGACGGGTGATCCGTCCGATGAGTTGGAGTTGAGGAACGTCGGCCTGTCCGGCTGTCATCAGAATCCGGTCAGCGAGTAAGGAGGAGGATATGAGAAAGGTGTTGTTGTTTTACGTCACGGTCGCCACGCTGGTGTCCGCAGCTCAAAATCCGGTCGCAAGGCCCTTCGACGACGAGGCCATACGCGACATGCTTGAAGGCATCGTGTTTATGGAGGCGGATAATGAGGGCGACCCCCACCAACAGAACCTGCCGACCGTGGCGGACTACTATCGGATGATGGAGAAGCGGTGCGAGGAGGCAGGCGTTGACAAGCGGCGCATCCTCGACCTTGCTAAGGAGGCGATTGACGGCTATATCGCCTACGTGAAAAACACTGGACGGATATCAATTGCCAACAACGCGGTCAGGCTGTTGCAACTTGTGGCGCACTCCGGTGACCGCTCGCTTCTGCCTTATCTGGAGGAAAAGAGCCTTGATCCTGAAATTCGAAGATCCATCCGTTCTGCCGCTGCGGAGGTCTATGTCAATATCGCGAGTGTAGAGGAGTGCATTGAGTTCATGAGAAAAGCCTTTGGCATCAACGCTGATAAGGGATTTTGGCGATCCAGGGTCACCCCTCTGTTCTTGGGAAAAATGGAGTCCGCGATTGCAAACCACTCTGTTTCTGATGAAACCGAAGAACGGCTTTTGTCGCTTCTTATGGCATATACGCAAATCACATCGTATGCAAGCGAAGCCTCATGGGTGGATGATTTTCTGGTCAAACACTGTTACGGCTACAAAATTAGCGAACAGCGCTTATCGTTATGGAGCAGGATACTGGACGAGGATAAAGAAAATGAGTTGAAGAGAAAAAACTATCTTCCAATCAAAGAGGCAATTGAGGCCACCCCCCCCCGAAAACGCACTGACCTGCGCAAGCGTTTTCCCGATCTGTCGCCGTTACCGGGTGACGCGCCCGCTAGAAGCCCCGTGAAGGTCGCTATCGCTGTCGGCACGGGGATTGTCGCAGTGGTAGCGGCGTGGCTTGCCTTGCGGCGGAGAAAGGTGCGCAAAGCGGCGTGACAGCATGGGCAATGTGGTGGAGCTATACTTTGTGGATACGCTTGAGGGTGGGGCGGTTGGAGGGGTACGCTGGCCGGAGGGCATCGTTATCGCGACCGCCGGTGATGCCAATGTGATCGCGCACGAGGTGCTGCACGACTGCGGGCTGGAAGACATCTATACCGTCAAGAATCCCGGCGGGCCGGATCCCAACCCGGTCTCCGGGCCAGTCTCCGCAGAGCGTGTCCCCGCCGACTGGGGCGGGGGCTACTATCCGCCGGGGCTGACGCAGCGGGAGTTGATCACGCGGCTCATCATGCGCTCGGGTGGTTTTGGTCCCGAGCCCCCGCTTTCGGCAAGCGTGTGCCTGCCGCGCGGCACCGTCTACGGGTGGCGGCATGCCGGGGGCGGCACCGTCAGAACGTTGGGCAATGCCGGGGTCGGCCAGAGTGCTATCCAGCGGAATCCCGGTAGCTATTAAAGAGGAGGTTAAACATGGCACTACGAATACACAGCATCTACAGCCTTATCCGGCTTCTCCTGCTCTCCCTTATGTTCCCGTGGGGCGGGCTTTGCGGGGGACGCGAAGAGGTGCTCGCGAACGGCTGGACCCTTGACCTTTTGATTGAACGGTACAACCAAGATGAAAAGGCGGTGCTCGCCCTCGATCAGGGACACCCCCCGTCTGAAAACTGGGGGGGGGGGCGCCGTATTTCTGTGGGTTGCTCAACATGGTTGAAAAGCTGGGCGACCGGGCGGCCCTCCCGTTTTTGGAGGAGAAAAGCCTCATGACGAACGCCTCCCGCTTTATCCGCGCACGTGCCGCAGAAATCTACGCTTCCCTCGCGACGGGGGAGGAGTGCGCTACGTTCCTGCCGAAGATTTTGAAGATCGACGATGAAGATAAAACGATCATCAGTTGGCGTTATGCAGTAACCCCTGCGTGCCTGAACAAAGTTGAAGCTGCTATAGCACAAAACGAAATGTCAAAGGAAACGTTAGCTCGGCTAGTGGATGCTCTTGTGATGTATACGCAGTTTGCGTATTCTGCTTCGGAAGCTCGCCACGTGGATGATTTTCTTCTCCGGCATTGCGAGGGATATCCAACAAGCTGGCAAAGGCTGACCCTGTGGACAAATATCTTGGATGCAGACAAGAAGAATGAAGTGAAACGGGAAAAATGCCTCCCAATCAAGCAAAGCATCGAGGCTGTGCCTCCGAGAAAACGCATCGACTTGCGCAAGCGTTTTCCCGACCTTCCGCCATTGCCGGATGACGCGCCCGCTAGAAGCCCCGTGAAGGTCGCCATCGCTGTCGCTGTAGGGTTTGTCGCGCTCGCGGTGTGCGCTGTAGCGGCGTGGCTCGCCGTTCGGCGGAGAAGGGTGCGCAAAGCGGCGTGACAGCATGGATAGCACGAACAGCATGGGCAACGCGGTGGAACTCTATTTCGTGCGGACGACCGCGCGCATGCAAAACTGGAATCTTAAAGGTGAAAACATCGTCCGTGTCTGCTAAAGTAGTCTCCTACGTCGGTTTAAGGCAACGTTGGTCCAAACGAGGAGGGCGACACGATGCAACGGATGACACGCAGAATGGCGATCAAGACGGGTGTGGCGGGGGTTTGGGTGGCGGCGTTTCCGTCGATCATCCCGGCGCGAGTGCTGGGACAAGAGGCACCGAGCAAGACGATCCAAGTGGGACAGATCGGTTTTGGGCGAATCGCCAAGGGCATGGATGTGCCGGGGATTCTGACTTGTCGTGGCGTGCGGATTGTCGCGCTCTCTGATCTGGACACGAAGCGGATGGCGCTGGGCAAGGCGTATCTAGACCAACATTACGCCAGCAAAGGCACCTCTGTTGACGTGGGACTGCACCGGGACTATCGCGAGTTGATCGCGCGCAAAGACATCGATGCGGTGTCGATCTCGACGCCTGACCATTGGCACAGTCAGCCCGCCGTGGAAGCGGCGTTCGCAGGTAAAGACGTGTTCATGCAGAAGCCTGCTTCGCTGACCATCACCGAGGGACGGCTCTTCAGTGACGCGATCCGCCTGAACCGGCGCGTCTTTTTGCTCGGCTCGCAGCAGCGCTCTTCGTCGCAGTTTCATCGCGCATGCGAGTTGGTGCGCAATGGGCGTCTCGGCACGATCAAAACCATTGAGATCGGTCTGCCCGGCGATCCGGGCGGTGGTCGGACGGAAACCATGCCGGTGCCGAAGAATCTGGACTACGACATGTGGCTGGGCTCCACGCCGCAGGTGCCCTACACCGAAGACCGCGTCCACAAGCAGGACGACCCGAAGCTTACCTCGCGTCCGGGCTGGCTGCGCTGCGAGCAGTTCGGCGCGGGCATGATCACGGGCTGGGGCTCGCACCACCTCGACATCGCGCACTGGGCAATGGGCTGGGAAGCGACCGGACCGGTGGCGATCGAAGGCAAAGGTGTTTTTCATACCGGCGGACTGTGGGACGTGCATGGCGATTATGATGTGACACTGACCTACGCTGACGGCACGTCGATGCGCGTCTGGGACAAGTTCCCGAACGGCATACGCTTCATCGGCGAGAAGGGATGGATCTTCGTGAGCCGCGGCTCGCAGAAGGTCACCGCTTCCGATCCTGGTTCATCAGGCCGCACCCTGAAACCGCTCGACGCGAGCGATCCGAAACTGCTGGAAGGCGAGATCGGTGACAACGACGTGAAGCTTTACCGCCACCGTGGCCAGCACCACCAGAACTGGATCGATTGTATCCGATCGCGCGCCGAGTCGCTGGTGCCGGCCGAGACGGCACACCGCTCGTGCAGCGCTTGCCTGCTGGCGCACATCGGCATGAAGTTGGGACGCAAGTTGACATGGGATCCCAAGGCCGAGCGTTTCGTGAACGATGATGCGGCGAATGCCATGCTGGCCCGCGCGGAGCGTGCGCCGTACGGCACACGCCGGGCGTACGAACGGCTTTCGAGGAGTGGCGTATGACTCAGCTTCAGTGGGAGATGCTGTTGGCGGTGGTGCAAGGAGCACGGCTTGAGCAACCGCTGTGCGGATTCATCGCGGACAGTCCATGGTTGCCGGGGTGGAGCGGCCAAGCGACGGTCCTCGACTATTTCGCCTCGGAGCAGGTCTGGCTGGGAACCAACCTGAAGGCGATCCGTACGTTTCCGGAGGCGATATTCATACCGGGGTTCTGGTCGGAATACGGGATGTGTACCGAGCCGTCCGCGTTCGGTACTCGCCTGATCTGGTACGAGAACGAACTGCCCTTCGCGGAACCGATCGCGCGCTGTAGCGAATCGGCACCGGTACTGGAAAAACCGGACCCGAACGCTGCGGGATTGCTGCCGTTCGTGCTGCGCCGTCTGGTGCGGGCGCAGCCCGCGATTGAGGCCGAGGGCCACGCGATCCGTTTCGCGGTGGCGCGCGGCCCGCTGAACATCGCCTCGTTCTTGATGGGCACAACCGAGTTCCTGATGGCCATGCAACTCGACCCTGATGGGACGCACGCCATGCTGGACACGATCACAGCGTTCTTGGAAGACTGGATCAAGCTACAGGCCGCGACGTTCCCCACGATCCGCGGGGTCATGCTGCTTGACGACATCGTGGGGTTCATCGGCCCAGATGATGTGGCTTCGTTCGCGGCACCGTACCTCAAGCGGGGCTTCGACGCCATCGACAGCGATGTCCGCCTGTTCCACAACGATGCCAATGGCTTGAGTTGCGCGCCGCAACTGGCCGCCATCGGCGTGAACCTCTTTAACTTCAGCTTTGAACACGCCTTCGCAGAGATCCGCTCGCTGGCGGGGCCCGAAGTGGCACTGCTGGGCAACATTCCGCCGCGCGATGTCCTCGCAGCCGGAACGCCCGACATGGTGCGCGAGCATGTCGCAGCGATGAAGACGGCAGCGGCGGATGATACGCGCGTGATCTTCTCCTGCGGCGGCGGCCTGCCGCCGGGCGTGTCGACTGCGAACCTCCGCGCATTCTTGGACGAGGTGCTCTCAGGAAGTTAGGAATCAGACATCTGGCAAGAGAGCCCGAAAACGTGTAACCTTGTGCTGTTTTTGAGTTTGGAAGCGTGTTGTGAAAACGGGCGAGAACATAAAGCACCCCCATCCGTACACTGTTGCCCTTGGAGGGACAGATAACGAACCGGTGGACCGGAGCGCGTTGATTGATGCAATCCTCTCGGATATCGGCGTGCCGGAATGCCTGCTGCCGACTGATCCGTCAACACGAGCAGTGCGGGAGTCTCTCGGTGACTCGCGTCTATTTGACAGCCCTGCCTGCCATATCGTCGCCGGCGCGAACGGCTCAGGAAAATCCACGTTCGCATTGCATTTTTTACCACGCTATGCGGCGTGTCTGGAGTTTGTCAACCCCGACCTGATCGCACTGGGCCTCTCTCCTTTTGATGCGACACGGGCTGCTGTCAGGGCTGGGCGTCTTGTTCTGGAACGGATCGCCTCCCTGTCGGCAGCGAAAAAGGATTTCGGATTTGAGACCACCCTCTCCGGCCTCGGCTATTTGGAATTGCTGAAAAACCTGCGCTCAACCGGTTACCGGTTGTACCTGTACTATCTCTGGACCCCCAGTTGCGAGTTGCTCCTCTCCCGTATCCGACAACGCATTGCGACGGGAGGACACGCGGTTCCCGATCAGGATGTGAGGCGGCGGTATGATCGGTCGCTGAAGAATCTAAAGACCTATACCGCCATCATGGACAAAATCCGCATCTTCGATAATTCGGGAATGAAGCCCGTCTTGGTCTATGAGAAAAACGATGAGGCCATCGTGTACGATACCGTGCGCTTCGCCCAAATGAAACTGGAGATTGCCCTATGGCGACACCCGTGATGTCAGAAGAAACCCGGCTGGTCGTGCAAGCGATGGACGAGGCTACCTGGAAAGCGATCGAGGGATACCGCCAGACCGGCCTCCCCGTGCCGTGCTGGCGCGACGGCAAGGTGGTTTACCTTACCGTGGATGAAGCGCTCGCCAGCCGTTCCGACTATCAAGAACGCATGGGCAAGCCGCCGCCTTCGGAGGAGAAGTGATGACAAAAAGAACCGTTCTGGCCGGAATGATCGCATTGACGGGGGTTGCGGTTTGCGCGTCCGCTGAAGAAAACCCTCTCTCCGGCGTGGACACGTGGGGCTATCGCAAGGCGCTGCCGGCGGTGGTGAATCCTGCTGTGCGGTCGTCGCTGCAGAGCGTGGTGTCGCTGCGCGGCGAATGGGAGTTCGTCGCGCAACCCACCAATGTCCGCCCGCGCCGTCATCCGGGATGGGATCGTTTTTTCAACCGGCCGTGGCCGGATGCCAGAACCATTCAAGTGCCCGGATGTTGGGAGGCGCAGGGCGTGGGCGAACCCGGCATGGGCAACTCGTGGGACTGCAAGTGGGATCACTGCGCCAAGCCGCTGCGCAACATCTTCGAAGGCGAAGGATGGTATCGCAAAACGGTCGAGATTCCCGCCGCCTGGCAAGGCAAGCGGATCTGGCTCAAGGTCGGCGGCGTACGCTCGCAGGGCTGGTTCTGGGTCAACCACACGCCTGTCGCTTGGGTGGACAACTACTGCGGCACCTACAAGTATGACATCACCGATCTCGTCCAGGCCGGCACACAAGCCGTCGTGGTGGCTTCGGCCAACAACGTGCTGCCGAGCCGCAAAGGATTGGCCAGTTCAGTCCACCGGTTCGGCGGGCTCTACCGCGATGTCGAGATCGAGGCCACGCCCGATACGCGTATCGACGACGCCTGGGTGCGCGGGGATTTTGACAAGCAGACGGCTGAGGTGCATGCGACGATTGCAACTGCCACGGAAGCGGGCAGATTGAAGAACCCCGTGTTGCGCGTGACGATTCAATCGGCAACCGGCAATCAGCAGTCGGCAGTTGGCAAGGAAGTGGTCACATTTACTGACGGCAAAAAGAGCGCGGATGTCGTTTGCCGCGTGAAGCTCGACCCCTTTATGCCGTGGTCGCCTGAATCACCGAATCTCTATGTGGCGGAGATCACACTGTGCGAAGGTGAGACGCCGGTGCACGGCTGGACGGAGCGCTTCGGCGTGCGCAAGATCGAGGTGCGCGGCGACCGTTTCTTCTTGAACAACAAGCCGTTTTTCGTGCGCGGCTACGGCGACGATTGCGTGTATCCGCTCACACTGGTCTCGCCGGCTTCAAAAGAGACGCATCTCAAACACCTCAAGATCGCGCGGGCCGCCGGGTTCAACTATGTGCGCCTGCACACGCATTGCGAGTTGCCCGAGTACTTCGAGGCCGCGGACGAGGCAGGGATCATGGTCCAGCCCGAACTGCCCTACTACGGCGACTACCCGACCGAGGCATTTACCTTCGATCCGATGCGCGATTTGAAAGAACTCTACACGCATTACCGCCGTTACGTATCGTTCACCACATACTGCACGGGGAACGAAGGGCTTCTCGGCAGTCCGCTGGACAAGGAACTCTACAAACTGGCCAAGCGGTTAGACCCAGACCGCCTCATGCTCCATCAGGACGGAACCTTCAACACGGCCGAGAACTCCGATTTCCGCAACGGCCCCATCAACGTCTGGAAGCCGGGGAGCGTCACTTGCGACGCGCCTTTTGTCGCGCACGAATACCTGAACCTGAGTGTCAAACAGGACCCGCGCTTGGAAGAACGTTTTTCAGGATCGTGGTTGCCGCCCGTGCCGATGGCGAAGCGGGACGAATGGCTCAACACTGCCGGTCTGGATCGGCGCTGGGGCGACGCCTGTCAGGACGCGCAGCACGCCCTACAGCGGTATTATCAGAAGCGCGGCGTCGAAGCCGCGCGGCTGGACCCGGCGTGTGACGGCTATAGTTTCTGGACCATCGTCGATGTGGTCGTCCAGCAAGGAGACACCTACAGCGCACAGGGCTTGTTCGATCCGTTCTGGGGCGTGAAGCGCAACGGCTCGACACCGGAGGATTTCCGCCAGTTCAATAGTGCGACCGCGCTGCTGCTCAAGACTGATCCCGAAACCCGCATCGCTGTGTCCGGCGATGCGGTGAAGGCAACGTTCTGGATCACGCATTACGGCGAAGCGCCGCTGGCCGGGGCGCGCGTCAAGTGGGCCTTGCGCTCGGGAGACGCCGTGCTTGCGCAAGGCGAGTGCGACGGCGGCGACGTCGAACTCGGCAGCACGCGGCTGTTTGCCGAAACGTCCATAACCATGCCCAATGTCGCTAAGCCGTCGCATGCCGTCCTTGAGGTCGCCGTAGCCAACGCCCCGGATCCTGTGCGCAACACCTGGGACTTTTGGGTGTTCCCCAAACGGGAAAAGCAGGATGGCGCGGGCATCGCCGTTTCGCCGGAACTGCTGCCCGCGTTGGAAAAGATGTATGCGGGACTTGCCGTGTCCGGGACGCCTGAAGCGGAGAAAGCCGGACTTCTGATATCGCGCTTCGGGGCGCCGGATGTCGGCGCGGCGCTGGCGGCAGGTCGGCGTGTGATTCTGATCAACGGCACAAAAGGTCCGCCGAACGTGAGTCTGGGATGGTGGTGGATGGGGAATCAGGTGGGGACGGCCTTCGCGCGGCATCCGGCGCTCGGCGATTTCCCGCATGATGGGACGCTCTCACCGTTGTCGTTCCGCATCTTGAAGCAAGGCTGGCCGTTGCCGTTTGCGGGTCTGCTGCCGGATGAGATGATCGTGGTCGGCGAAGGCGGCAAAGGTTACTTCCTGTACGCCGCCGAAACGCGCATAGAGGCGGGACGTGTGTTGATGACATTCGGGCTGGACGTGCTGTCCGGCACACCGGAGGGCACCTGTCTGCTGGACGGAATGATCCGTTACGCGCGTTCTGACGCATTCAATCCCAAAGGCACCGTGAAGATATCGACCGGGGTTCAAAACGGCTGGCAAGAGACTGTCAAGGCGGGCGACAGCGGGTATGACAATCTGCCGCTAGGCACGTATCAGCTTGATGTGGCCAGAGCCATAACGGGCAAGAACGAGTTGATCTGGAAAACGCGGAAGATGCCCGCCGACGTGCGCTCAAAACCGCAAGCCGTTGTGACGTGGCAAGGCGGCATGGGCTACTTCGCGGAACCGCAGGGACGTTTCACCCTCTACGTCGGCGACAGCAAGCTCATCGACATTCCGGCGATCAGCCAACACGACGCCGAGTGGACCAGCGCCGACAAATCCGCGGCGCTCGCATACGTGCGCGACACCGCGACCGCCGAATACGGAACGTTCACCCTGACGCTATCCTCCACGATGGTGACACCGGGCGAGCCGTTGCTGTTGAGAGTCGTCGGTAGCGAATCAAACAGCCGCCGCTGGTTCGGCGTCTTTCGGACGTGGTGATGCGCTTACTTCGCGGCTTCGAGCGAAGCTCTATTCTCTCTCCCGATCCCCCCATACCGTTCCTCTTGTTCTCGGACTGCGAGATCACGTTCACGTTCAATCTCACGGCGTAGCTCCTCTTCGGTCGGCAACACCAGCCGGTACTGGGAGGCGAAAAGCTGTTTGCTCTCGCTCAGCACAGAGTATTTGACCACGGTTGCGTCTTTGTCGGTACAGAGAATGAGGCCGACGGTTGGATTGTCCCCCGGATTCTTATGCCGGTCTTCGTATAGGCGAACATACATGTCCATCTGGCCGATATCTTGATGCGTGAGTTCACCGGCCTTGAGGTCGATCAGCACGAAACACTTGAGCAGATAATTGTAGAACACGAGATCGATGAAAAAATCCTTGGTCTCCGTGGGGATACGCTGTTGTCGCGCTACAAAGGCAAACCCTTTGCCCAACTCCAGCAGGAATGCCTGAAGCTTGTCGATGATCGCCTGCTCCAACTCGGACTCACGGAACGCATGAGCATCAGGAATGCCCAGAAATTCGAGCACGTATGGGTCTTTGATGAGGTCTTCTGGCGCTGTTGCGACCTCTGCGGCTTTTTGCCGGGCCTCGGACATGACCTCATCTCCTTTGCCCCGGCTCATCAATAGCCGTTCGTAGTAGAGCGATCTGACCTGTCGCTCCAGAGCACGAACCGACCAGTTTTGTTCCATGGCCTCCTGCAGATACCAAGTACGGGCTTCCGCCGTTTCTAGCCGTAATACCGCCTTGAAATGGGACCAAGATAAAAGGTGCCACGCTGCGGCACCTTTTGGAAACAGAACATAAAATTGCCGCATCCGTTTCAGATTCGTCACATCGAACCCCCGTCCCAGCTCTTCCCTGAGCTTGGCCGAAAGCCGATCAATGAGGAATTCACCGTAGGCGGCGCGCATTTTGCCCGATTGCTCCTCCTCGACAATCTTCTTCCCCACATTCCAATACGCTTCGACCATCATAAAATTCGCAGCGCGATGTGCATGAACCCGGGCCGTCTTCAAAATCTCGGCAACTTCACGATAGAAGCCCTGGCGCACGGAATCTTCGTCGGCCACCTTGTCATAAAGCCTCTGCGATGGATCGGCATGACCGTCCTTCATGGTCTTTTCTTCGCGTCTCTGCAGCCTTGCATGATCCTCTTTCGCCTTCCGTTTAGTCATACCAATCCTGCTCCAAAACCATTCTCGCCAAACACCCTCTTCCTTTTGACGCCATTGTTACCGACACCATACCGTTACCCCTGCCCCGCTTGCAAGAGTAATCAACGCGATTGTATCGCATCTGGGAGTTGCACATCCAACGCAGTTATGATAATTCCAAAGGGTAGAAAACAAAGGCAAAGGAGATTGCTATGATTTCAAAACGTGATTTTCTGAGAAGCATGGGGATCGGAGTCGCCGGGCTTGCGACTGGAAAGGTTGTGGGGGATGAGCCTGTCGCCTCGAAATCCGGGTTGCCCGCCGGGTCGATCGGCGATCCGAAGAATCCCAGCTTCGGACGCAATATTTTCCCGCTCGAACCCACAATGACGGACGGGCCGAGCTGCCGGATCGTAGACGGTGAGGTTTTCGAACCGGCCCATCGGCTTCCTGTCTTCCATGAGACAGATGTCGTTGTTGTAGGCGGCGGAACGGCCGGTTTTGCGGCGGCGATTGCGGCCAAGAGGGCGGGCGCGAAGGTCGCGCTTGTCGAGCGGTACGGCTCCCTCGGAGGACTCTTCACGAACGGCATGGTCCTGATCATGCTTTCCGCCTGCCGGAGGGAAGCGGGGGGCGACTGGACGCTCGTCACGCGCGGCATCTGCGGCGAGTTCATGCACCGCGCGTATGCGCTGGGGGCGGACGTGTCGACGTTTGAACCGGCGAAAACCGGTAACAAGAAGCATATGCAGCCGACGGTCGATCCCGAAGGGGCCAAGTACCTGATGGACACGATGATTCAGGAAGCCGGCGTTGAGATGTTCTTCCATTCCTGGGGCGTTGACGTCATTCAGGACGGAAACACCGTGATGGGCATCGTCTTCGAGTCGAAGCAGGGACGGCAGGCCATTCTCGCGAAACAGATCGTCGATTGCAGCGGTGACGCGGACATGCTGTTCAGGGCCGGCGGCGACTACCGGCAGATCACACACGGCATCGGCCATGACGTGCTGTTGGCGAATATGGACCGCGTGAAGGGCACGAAGACGCCGGAAGGGCGACTGCGCAAGTGGCCGACACGGTCGAACACCGCGAACAAGTCGATGTGGTGGGGGAGTGTCCGTATTCCGCCGGTGGATCGTCCCGCAAACGGCTTGGACATTCGCGAGTTGAGCCGGGCGGAAGTGGAGTTCCGTAAATACTGGTGGGAGGAGGTGCGCGAGATGCGCAAGACACCAGGCTGGGAGGAAGTCTACATCGCGGCGACAGCGTCCCAGATCGGCCCGCGGGCCACGCGCCTCGTCGACACCGAGGTCGTCGTCGACCGGAAGATGATCGCGGAAGGCAAGCTCGGCGACGAGACGATCGGCTGGTTCGGGCATGACGGCGCCCATGCCGCCTGGGCGGTTCCTTATCGGGCGATCGTTCCCAAGAAGGTGGAGAATCTCCTGTGCGCGGGACGTTGCCTGGGCGCGGGCGATACGATTGACACATTCCGTCTTATTTGTCCGTGTTTCGTCACAGGGCAGGCGGCCGGTGTCGCGGCTGCCCTGTCCGCACGCAAGGGGACGTCGCCACGCTCACTCGCCTATTCCGATCTTCGATCCGAGTTGCACAGGCAGGAGGTTTTCCTGTAAGCGTCGGGAGGCCGGCTAACCGTTGCTGTTGAGAATCCAAAGCCAGTCTCGTCAAGCATCCTCTTCGCACTCATTTCTCGACGGGACAGGGAAGCACCGTGAATGCGCGGGAGTCCGTGACCTTCAGATCGCTTTCGGCCATGTGCTGCGTCCAGAGCGTCCGCCCGGCATAGGTGTCGGCATAGACGTTACGCTCCACCGTCACCTCGCGGCAACCGTCGAACCAAAAGGCCGCCTTCTGCCAAGCGAAGGGCGTAAAGGCCGTTGTGTGCTCGATCGTGTTGTCGCGGAAAACGAGCCCGCGCACCGAACGGGCGCGTACAAGCGGAATGTCGAATGTCTTGAACGTGTTGCCTTCGATGCGGATGTTGCGGTGATAAGGCTCGCACGTCACGCTGTTCGGCCGGTGCGACGGGGTGATCGTGATGATCGCCTCGCCCCACTCCCATTTGCCGCCGGTCTCCGAGCCGGAGGAGAGGCAGTTCTCGAACACGTTGTCGCGGATTACCAGGTCGCGGATAGCCCCTGACTCGAACCAGAAATCGGTATCGCCCTCAATCAAAATCGCTGTGCCCGCCGTGCTGAACAGGTTCTTTTCGATCACAGCGCTTTCGGGTGTCGACACCAGAATGCCGCGCGCGCGGTGACGCCGGAGCACCTTGTTGTGACGAAAGATCAGACGCGCATTCCACGTCTTGTTTTCAAAAAAGTCACCCTCGCGGAAATCCGTCGGCAACGCCTCGGTGAAGGCGACCTCATAGCCCCACCGCTTGTTCTCAAGTTGAACCGGCTTGATCGCGGCCACCCGGCACACCTCGCGGCGTTGCGATTCGTTTTTACGTAGCAGCCATACCTCGTCACCCGCATCCGTACACTCCGCGCGATCAACCAGCACTGTCTGATCGTCGATCCGTTTGTGCACCACGCAGTTGCGCCCGTGGACATTGAGAAAGTCATCGCCCAGTCCAGTGTGAGCACAATTCTCGATCGTCACCACGCCCTTGCAGTGGACAAGGTGAAAGCCGTCCGCCACCGCGCTGAAGACGCGGTCCTTCGCTTCATTCGCGACAATGTTGAAAGCGTTGAGCGTTAAGTTCTCGGTCCGCAAAGCGACCACGCCGTGGCTCAACACATGGTAGGCCCTGATGTCGCGCAGCGTCACATCCGCACAGCGGTTCACATCGAACCCGTTGACGATGTAGCGGCCATGGTTGAGCCCGATGATCGTACCGAGGGGAGGCTTGATCTTGGGCTTGCCGAAGAAGCGGATCACGCCGGGCGCGATCTCCTCCGCCCGTTTGTTGAAATCGATTCCCAATGCGTTGTCGCGGGTCTTATAGAGGATCTCGCGGGTGGCGGCATCGTAGAGCAGGTTGTAGCCGTCCACACCGCGTTTCCAATCTTCGCCCGTGAACCAGGCCCGTCCGTCCTCAATCACATACGGGTAGTGCTGCCGGTCAATGGCCAAGTCAACGTACTCGTCGGTCACCGAGCGGATCGTACCCTGCGTAATGAACGGACGCTCCCAATCGATCGATAGATTACGCACTTCAATCTGCCGTGAGTCGACCAGCCGGAAAGGATTCATCAAACCGTGAAAGATCAGCGTCGCGCCGTTGCCGTCGAGCGTCAGCCCGCGCGCACCCCGGATCAAGAAGGCCGTGGTACGTTCGCCGGGGCGGTCGGGCCGGAATAGGTAGCGTCCTGCCGGCAGCACAATCCGCTCGCCGCCGTTGGTGCAAGCGGCCAGCATGCGGCTGATGGCGGGCGTCATGTTCTCGCCAGTATCGGGCCGCACGCCATACGCCGCGACATCGACCGTGCTCGCACCAAGCTTGAGCGCGACCAGTGCCACCAGACCGCCCGTTGCAATCCGTCTCGCTATCCTGCCGTCCATACAATCCTCCTCTTGTGCCAATACCATACCGCTACCTTGTTTCATCTGCAAGGTCCTTGAACTCAAAACTCGGCGGCGCGTGGTCAAAAATCTGGCAAAAACCGGTTGCGGTCATTGCCTGAAAAGGGTACGATCCGAGGCAGATCGTTCGCAGTGAACGTTCAGCCTGAGCAATGAACGCATGAGATAGAAAAGACCCCTCAACACTTTGATTTTTGCGCTTTCGCGCATGACGCTTCGCTAGAAAGACCGGCAGTTTTACCAAGAAGCGGGATGCACGGGGAC
>DUPH01000294.1 GCA_012838435.1 Lentisphaerota bacterium
TGCTCGACGCAGAATCCACCATCGTCAACGCGGTCGGCGGGAGCGCCGACCTCTTGATTGACAACGGCGGCTCGCTCTATGCGGCCAAGAACTGGTTCAGTCTCGGCGTCAACGGACCCGGCACCCTGACTGTCTCCAACGGCACCGTCTCGCTCAGTTTCCTGACGATGGCCGGATACGCCGATTTTATCGGTGGCGGCAACCGAAAAGGCAGCGCCGAAGTGACGGTCGGCCCGGACGGCGTTTTTGAAGTCCGCGATTACGTTAACTGGATCAACGACAATCAGAACAATCTCGCGAGCCTGCGGCTCGACGGCGGCCGGTTGATCCTGCCGGTCACCGCGCGCGCCTTGGGCAGCATCGGCACCGCGCGCGTCATCTTGGACGGCGGCGTCTTCGACTGCGCCGGCCTGCCGACATCGACCTCTGTCAATGCGCAGACCACGCCCTCGCTGGACGACTATCTTTTCGGCGTCGATGAACTGCTGCTCGGCGCGGACGGCGTCACAATCGACACTCGTCTCCACGATGTGACCATCACCCAACCGCTCGTCATGGAGAGCGGCAGCGCCACGGCGGCAGGGTTCACCAAGGCCGGCGTCGGCAGCCTGACACTTGCAGGAGCCCACTCCTTCGATGCGCCGGTCAACGTGCTGTCCGGCACGCTTGCGCTCACTTCGCTACCCAACAACGCGGTGCAGGTCGTCAGCGGTGCCACGCTTAACCCCAGTTTCAACAGCGTGCGGACTGACGCTGTCACAACCGCAACGTTTGCGGACAACGCCGTCTTGGCGGTCGATCTCGCTGAAGCCAACAGCAGCGACCACCTCGCGGTTGCCGGTACCCTCGTACTGGGCTCGCGCCTTACAATCTGGGTGAACGGCGACACGCTACCGGGCACCTTTACGCTCTTTACTTACGGCACACTCACCGGCAGTGCCAATGCTCTGCGTATCGGCAATCCGGATGGCGACTTCACCTATCAGTTCACCGACACCGGCAGCGCCATCACGTTGACCGTCGCGGCCAATCCCAATAGTGTGGCATGGGCGAACGATGCTGACGGCGTCTGGAGCGCAAACGCAAACTGGACACCGCAAACCGTGCCCAATGGCGTGGGACACTCGGCCCGCTTTGACCTCAGCTTCGCGCAACCGCGCACGGTCACGCTTGACCTGCCGGTCACGCTGAGCGCCCTGCTGTTTGATGCGCCGATCGCCCCGCAGGTGACCGGCACGGCGTCGCTCAGCCTCAATCATAGCGCCATGCCTTCGTCAATCGAAGTGGCGTCGGGCCACCCGACGCTTGCCGTGCCGGTCGCCGTACCGGCCGAAACGACGGCGTGGATCGCGCCCGACACCTCGCTGACTTTGGCCAAAAACCTGAGCGGCACAGGTGCGCTCAGTGTCCAAGGCGGCGGTGCGCTGATGCTGATGGCGACGAACACGATAGCCAGTACCCGCGTCGCGGATGCTACGCTGCAACTCGGTCCCGACGCTTCGTTGGAAGCTCCGCTGACGCTCGACAACGCCACGCTCACCACCTCAGCCGATCACACCAGCGCTGCCGCCATCACGAGCGGCACGTATGGCGCGACCGTTACACCGCTTGACAGCACCACGCTGACCCTGTCCGGCCCCGTCAGCGGTACAGGCGGATTGGTCAAGACCGGTTCCAGCACGCTGGCCCTGACCGGGCCGCTCACCTATCAGGGCACAACCGTCTCCAGCGGCGGCACGCTCGCCCTCGCCACGCCGCCGCCCGCCGATTTGCGCCTCGGTGCGGGTACCTTTATCCATTCCGGCGCGGCGGCGTCACTGCCCGGCTATCTGCTCAATACAGAATCAAACGGCACGGCGGCTGTCTTTGCCAATACGGCCGACGTGACCGTGACCGGCCGAGTCCAAGCCGTTGCCGGTGGGTTCGTCAAACAGGGCACAGGTACGCTAGCCTTCACCTATCCCGGCGAACAGACGTTATGCGTCGCAACGCAAACCGCCCTGCAAGATACGCTACTCAATATCGGCCCGAACGGTGACGGTCCAACAGCCGGATTCAATCCGTTCACCGTTTCGGAAGGTACCGTCGTGTTGGGGGCTGAAGGTCAGGTCAACACCTTTAGCGGCAGCATCAGCGTCGGTCACTTTTCGACGGCTGATGCGGGTGCCGAAACCGCCGCGCACTTGAGAATCGAAGGCGGCACCACGACCGTCGCCGGTCATATTGCCGTGGGCCGGGGCAACGGCAACACCGTCACGGCCCCTACCCCGCTCGTTTCCACCTTGACCATCGATGGCGGTACGGTCGCCGCCGTCGGCTTTGCCATCGGACACAACGGCGGCAACACGGTCGGGTTTAACGCACGTCCCGCTGTCATCGTCAATGGCGGCGACATCTCACTCACCCGCATCAACATCGCGGAGCATCTCGGCAGCGACTGCACACTGACGCTGAATGACGGCACGATCACGCTGGCAGAAAACATTCAGGTTGGTCACCAGACGTCATTTGGCGGTGGCGGCACAGCGCTCATCACCGTAAACGGCGGCGAACTCGTGGCGTCCAACGAGATCAACCTCGGCATAACTCCGTCGGCTACCGGCACGCTGCATGTGGCCGGCGGACTGGTCTCCGCGCGCAACATCGTCGTTGGCGAAGGATGCGGCCGCATCCTGCTCGATGGCGGCACGCTGCACCTTTGGATGGGACCGATGAACGCTCCGCAAGATGTACAGATCATGGCAGGCGGCGCGCGCATTGAGGTTCGTTCGGGCCGCTTCACCATCGCTCGTCCCCTGTTGGCCGGCGAGGCCAACGACGGCGGCCTCGTCAAGATCGGAGCCGGCATGCTGGCGCTCGACAGTTCTGAGGACCACACCTTCACAGGTCCGGTCACGGTAGAGGAAGGCATCCTCGCCTTCCGCAATGAGGCAGGGGCGCCTCTGCCAGCGGGCACGACACTGACCGTGTCCCCTGGTGCAAGCCTCTATCTGACGTCCGAAGACATCAGGAACGACCGCGTCATGACAGTCGCCAACGCCACGCTCGGTGCGGCCGAGCCGGCAGTTGACGCCACCCTTGCGGTTTGGTGCGGCGCAAACAACACCTGCGATCAACTCGCCGTCACCGGCAACCTCACACTCGGCCAGGTCGCCGTCTTGCTCTATCAGCGCGGCTCGCTGGATCCCGCGCTTTACGCCGGCACCTACCCGATTCTCTCTTATGCGGGCACGGACCCGGACCTGACAGGGCTTTCGGTCGCCAACCCGATCGCCTCGCGCACCTATGCCTTCTCGCTCGACACCGTCAACAAGCGCGTGCTCCTCACCGTCATTACGCAGCCGGGCCTCGGCGAGGCGATCTGGACGGCTGACAACGACGGTCTCTGGTCGCAGGGCCCGAACTGGCAGAATGGCACCGCACCAATCGCTATCGATACGGCGGCGTTCTTTGCCAACGTGCTGTCGGAAGCGCGTACCGTCACGGTCGATACGCCGGCCACGCTGGGCGGCCTGGTTTTCGACGCCACCAACCGCTACACCGTTTCCGGTGGCGAGACTCTGACGCTCTCCGGCAGTGCTCCCCAGATGACCCTGATGCGCGGTGATCATGAGGTGTCCGCGCCGCTCGCGGTCGCCGGTGCCGCCGCCGTCTCGCTGGCACCCAACGGTAACACACTCACCATTGCCGGATCGGTGACGGGCGATTCAGCCGCCCTCTCGCTCGATACGGCAGGCACCTTGCGGGTCACAAACTGCGTGATCGATACCGCTCTGCTGGTCAATGCCGGTACAATGCGGCTGGAGGAAAACGCCGACATCAACGGCATCGTACGCGTCAATGACGGCGAAGTCCTCGCAACCGGTAATGCCACGCTCGACGGTGCCGTCGAACTTCCGCCCGGCAATCGCAGCCTGCGCGCCAACAGCGGTGCGACCCTGACGGTCAACGGCACGGTAGTCGGCGTTGGCACCCTCGTCAAGGACGGCGGTGGCGGCACGCTGGAACTCACGGCGGCCAACACCCACGCGGGAGGAACCCGCGTCTCAAACGGCACGCTCGCTCTGCGCGGAAACGGCACTCCGGGCCGTGGCGATCTGACGATGGCCGGCGGGCTGCTCGCCACGCTTGGCAGCGCGCCTGTCGCGTTCGACACGGCAATCGGCTTCGATAACAACACTACCGTGGACACCACCGCGCCGCTCACCACCGGCGGCACGCTCGCCATGCCCGACCCGCGCGCGCTGACGAAGCGCGGAACCAACGTCTGGTCGATCGGCGGCACCCTGTTCGGCTCACATGCCAGCTATCGCTTCTATCTGCGTGATGGTACTGTGCGCTTTGCGCCCGGCAGCCGATTCACGATGGACACGCCCGGCCTAAACCTGCGCAACCAATTCGACGCCACCAGTTCGTATGAGGGTAGCGCTCTGGGACTGATCATCGAGCCGGACGCCGAGGTCACGTTCGGTGGATTGGGCGTGCAGTTCAACACCACGGCACCCGCCGGCACCTTCGACATGGTCATGAACGGCGGACGCCTGACGCTGACCGGCACCAATCCGTTGGGTTTCGGCGACGTTTCCAA
>DUPH01000295.1 GCA_012838435.1 Lentisphaerota bacterium
CATACTGGTCGAGCGACCAAGCGGCGTGCTCTTCCAAACGCCGAGCGACCTCGGTATCGGCCAACGCCCCGCCGGGGCGGTGCGCCTTGGGATCGGTGTTCACGCGTTCTTCACGCTCAGCATCACGGCCACGCCGCCTTTTGGCGCTCGGCCGTGCGACCGCGCGGGCCGCTGCGGTCGGCGCAACCGATGCGGGCTGCTTGCGTTCGCTGCGTTCATCGCGAGGTTCTTCGCGCCGGGTACGCTGCGGGGCATCGCCACGCGATCCACGAGACGACCGGTTGGCACGACCGTTTCCGGCCTTAGCACCGTCGCTTTTGGCACCGCTTTTGGCACCGCTTTTTTTGGTACTGCCGCTATCTTTGGCGTTGGTGCCATTCCGGCGGCCTTTTTTCCGCTGCGTGTCGCTCGCGCGTCCCGACGTAGCGTTGGCTTTTTTGTCCTTACCTTTTGCCGGCGCTGATTTTGCGGGAGCGTCGGATCCGCCCAGAAGTTTCCCCGCGAGTTTCTTAAATAAACCTAATGACATAAACGTGGTAACCTAAAAATGCAAAATGCGGACGCCCGCGAGAGGCAGGCGCCCGCACATTCGATAGAGTGATGTGAAAAATCAAACGATTAACGCTTCGAGAACTGGAAGCGCTTGCGGGCGCCGGGCTGGCCCGGCTTTTTGCGCTCCTTCATGCGGGAATCACGCGTCAGGCATCCCGCCTTCTTGAGCACCTCGCGCAAGCTCGCGTCGGATGCCACCAGCGCGCGGGAGAGACCGTGCCGGATCGCGCCGGACTGGCCGCTGATCCCGCCACCCTTCGCGGTGATAGACACGTCATATTTGCCTTCCATCCCCGTCAGAGCCAGCGGCTGGCTCAAATACTGGCGCAACGCATCACTCGGAATGTACTCCTCGATCGCCACGTCATTCACGGACCACTTGCCCGTCCCCGGATAGAGGCGCACACGCGCGACCGCTGTTTTCCGGCGCCCGGTGCCCGCTGCAATTTCTTTCGACATCTTCGTCAACCTTCTCGTTGGAATGATTGGAATGTTTAGAACGCTGCCGCCACAGGCTGCTGCGCCGCGTGCGGATGCTCCGCGCCGCGGTAGACCCGCACCCGGGTCATCAGCTTACGGCTCAACGTGTTCTTCGGCAGCATGCCCCACACCGCCTCCATAATCACACGGTCTGGGTGTTTTTCCAGCATGGTCCGCGCGGAGAAACGTTTCAGCCCGCCGCGGTAGCCAGAATAGCGCTGATACTCTTTTTGATCGAGCTTGCGACCGGTCAAGCGAACCTTCTCCGCATTGATCACGATCACAAAATCGCCCGTGTCCACGCTCGGATCAAACGTGGGGCGGTCTTTACCGCGCAGAGCATTCGCGATGTTGACGGCAAGCCGCCCCAGCGGCTTATCGGTCGCATCCACCAATTGCCACTTGCGGGCCGTGCCCGGATCCTTCGGTACAAACGTCTTCGTCATGGTTATAACCTGTCTCTCTTCCTTCTTCGCGAAAAATGGTTTATTAGGTTAGCCGATCGCATGCGGACTGTCAACGGCCAAGTTTTGCAGTTTTGCAGTTTTGCGCACCGCGCGCGCTGCTGGGTATTTCTGGGTGGCGCTGGGTGTTTCTGGGGACCCACCCAGCCATACCCAGCGCTACCCAGCATGACCCAGCCCCAGCCAGTCCCAGCACCAGCACTACCCGGTGCCGCCCGGCCGCTTCTGCCGCCGGGCTTCAAGCCGCACATGCGTCATGCGCTCCCGGAGCCCCCCTTCCGACCGGAACGCCTCTTCGCGCTGCTTCAGAAGCCGTTCCAGCAGGTAGCGGCACTGGTAAATGAGGCAGACGGCGATGTTGGCCACGACTTCGTCCGAGCGGGTTTCCACAAACTCCCTGAAGGTCTCGTAGTCGGCCTCCGGGTTACGGCTCTTCTTGCGGACAAAAACCGCCTTCTCGGATTCCTTCTCCCAAACCGCCAGACTTCGGGTTGCCAGATAGTCGCGGTAATCCTCCAGCAGTTCCCCTAGGCTGGCCCGTGCAACGTTGATGAGCTTGATCTCCGTCTCTTTCGAGGTCACCGCAGCCTCGACGCCCTCGATAATGTTTTGTTTGCCCGACCGCGCCGCCTGCACCATCTGATCGATCGTGCGATCACCTTTTCTCAGGAAGCGCTCGCAAAACCGATATGTGAGCAGATAGATGATCTCTGCCTTTTTGTAGGCCAGCAGTTTCCGGGGATCACCGGGACTTTTCAGAAAACGCTCGCTCATATCGTGCCTTCTTTTTTTGGGGAGCTGGGTGTTTCTGGGTGGAACTGGGTGTTTCTGGGGTCTGCCCAGCACCACCCAGCACCACCCGCCCTGCTCTGCCTGCGTGCCTCTGGGTGGCGCTGGGTGTCTCTGGGGGCCTGCGCCCAGCCGCACCCAGCACTGCCCAGCACCACCCAGCCATCACCCATCACTGCTCCAGTTCAACCGGCAGCGAGCAGGGGGTTGCTCCATCCCCGCTGTCGGGGCAGAGATAAAAACCGGCGCCGTACAGCAGGGCAGGCATATACACCCCTTTGAATGTCCGCGCTGTGTTGGTTTCGTCTGTGAAACGCCCGGCGAATATCCCGCTCTGCTTCGTCAGTGAGAAGGTGACCCCGGCAGTCTGCGCGAGCAGCTTGCCCCCGGCCGCCGACAGCGTCGCGAACGGCCGTCCGTCCGCAGTCAGCCACGCGCCATCCAGCATACGCCAGTCGGCAGGCTGCGCGTAACGCGCGCCCACGCCGTCAAGCGC
>DUPH01000296.1 GCA_012838435.1 Lentisphaerota bacterium
ACGATCCGCGTTTTCCGTCACTTACCGAAAAGGAACTCAATGAGATTGATATTGAGATTTCGATGCTGACTCCGCCGCGCCCGGTGGCATCGTGGCGTGACATTGTGATCGGCAAGCATGGGATGGTATTGACCAAGGGCGGGCGTAGCGCGGTATTCCTGCCGCAGGTCGCGCCGGAGCAGGGGTGGGGCCTCGAAGAGACGCTTACGCATCTCGCCATGAAGGCCGGACTTTCCCCGGAAGCATGGCGCGAAGGTGCGGAGTTCTTGGTGTTCGAAGCGCAGGTGATTCAAGAGAAGGCCGGGAAGGGGAACAAGGAGGATGGACGGTGAAACGAGGATTGACGGGAATCATCTGTTGCCTAGCGATATGTGCAGGCTGTGAATCGACGAGACCGGAGCATCGGGCAGAGGCGGTTAGCGCGCCTTGCGACTGGCAAGGTGCGCGTTGGATCGGTGATGGCCGGCCGTTGCTGGAGCGCGATGAAGATTATTATAAAGATGATCCCGCGCCAATCTTCCGCTGTCGCTTCCCTGTTACGAAAAAGGTGGATGCGGTACGCCTGCATGTGGTCGGTCTGGGCCTGTATGCAGCGTCGCTAAACGGTGTGCCGTTGCATGACGGGTTGGCGCCGCTGTGGACGCCGTTCGGCGCGCGTGTTTTGTACGACACCTATGACGTATCGAAGGCAGTTAGACGCGGCGACAACGAGATCCGAATAGAACTGGGCAACGGTTGGTACAACCCTTTGCCGCTGCGCATGTGGGGGCGTTTCAACCTGCGTGCGGTGCTGACGGTCGGGCGGCCCTGTCTGATCGCCAAACTGGACGTGCGTTACGCGGACGGATCGCGTGAAGAGGTGGTGAGCGACACAACGTGGCAAGTCGCAACGGGTGCGGTGGTGCGCAACAGTTTGTATCTGGGGGAAACGTACGATGCGCGGCGCGAGGGTGAGTTGACGTGGCGGCCGGCGGTGGCCGTTGCCGGGCCTGCCGGTGCGTTGCAGCCGCGTCTGGCACCGCCGGTCTGCGCATATGAGACTTGGCGGGCGAAGCAGGTGGCCGAACCGACGCCCGGTGTGTACGTGGTGGATATGGGACGGAATTTCGCCGGGGTAGCGCAGATTGATCTGGGTGTCGGTGCGCGTGGCGAACGGATTGTTTTCCGTTACGGCGAGTTACTGAATAAAGACGGCACGGTCAATGGGATGACGGGCGTGTGCGGTCAGATCAAACGCGCAGGGATGGGCGGCGCGGGAGCCCCGGCTGTGGCGGAGCAGCGGGATGAGTACATCAGGCGCGGCGGCGAACCTGAGCGCTATCGACCGCGGTTCACTTGGCACGGCTTCAGATATGTCCAGATCGAGGGCTTGGCGTCACGCCCGCGACCGGAGGATGTGACGGCATACGCGTTGGCCTCGGCTGTCAAAGACGCTTCGCGTTTCGAGTGTTCGGATCCCATGCTGAACAGGTTGCATCGTGTGTGTCGCGATACGTTTTTGGGAAATCTAATGGGTGTGCAGTCGGATTGTCCGGCGCGCGAACGTTTCGGTTACGGCGCGGATATCGCTGCTACGACAGAGGCGTTCATTTTTCAATTCGACATGCGGACTTTCTATGCGAAGACGATTCAGGACTTTGCGGATGAAGCGGCGCAAGACGGTTGGTTCACTGAGACCGCGCCGTATGTCGGCATTGCGGATCGCGGGTTCGGCGGTCGGTCGGGGCCGATCGGCTGGACGGTCGGCGTGCCGGTGATGATGCGCGACCTTTACCGGTATTACGGTGACCGTGAGGTCGTCGCGCGTCATTATGAGGCCTGTGCGCGTTACCTTGAATTGGTGAAAAGCAAGT
>DUPH01000297.1 GCA_012838435.1 Lentisphaerota bacterium
ATCGACGGCGTCCTGTTCGACAAGCCCCTTGAGACGCTGATCGTATGCCCCGGCGGGTTTTCCGGCTCCTTCACCCTCCCCGACAGCACCGCCAACATCGGCGAATTCGCCTTCACCTACTGCAAGGCACTGACCGCCGTCACCATCGGCCGCAGCGTCACCGGCATCGACGAAAACGCCTTCGGTGGCAACCCATCCCTCACAAGCATCAACGTCCACGCCGCGAACCAGCACTATGCCAGTATCGACGGCGTCCTGTTCGACAAGGCTCTTGAGACGCTGATCACATGCCCCGGAGGGCGCATCGGCTCCTACACCATCCCCGACGGCACCACCCATATCGGCGAAGACGCCTTCGAATCCTGTGAGTTCCTCTCCTCCGTCACCGTCCCCGCCAGCGTCACATCCATCGGCGGCGACGCTTTCCAACGGTGTCCCATCCTCACCGCCGTCCTCTTCACCGGCGACGCCCCGACCCCCGGCTACTCCGTCTTCTACGACACGCCCGCCACGGTCTACTACCTGCCCGGCAAAAACGGCTGGACATCTTCCACCTTCGCCGGCCGCCCCGCCGTCTGCTGGAACCCCGTCTTCAGTTCGGCGACGCCCGCCTCCGGCGCGTTCAGCTTAACCCTCAGCGGCAACGCCAACGCTTCCCTTACCGTCTACATCGAAGCCAGCGAAAGCCTCACGTCCCCGGACTGGGTCATCCTTGATCGCATCACCATCCCCGCCGGCGGCACCGTCACCTTCACCGACACCGATTTCGGTACCTATCCCGCGCGCTTCTACCGCGTCACTTTGCCGTAGTAACTTGGGCGTTGAAGCGCACGGCACGTTATGGCAGAATACGCGCCCAAATGGTCAGAGCAGGGTCTGTCATCAAATTGGAAGCGTATGCCAAGATCAACCTGACGCTGGAGATCTTGGGCAAGCGGCCGGACGGTTACCACGAGCTGCGCAGCATCGTGATGCCCGTCACGTTGTCCGATACCATCGCGCTCACCTCCACCTACGCGCAGACCGCGATGACGATCACCGCCGGGCCGGGAGTGGACCTCAGCAAGATCGGTTCGATGGAGCACAATCTGGCGGTGCGCGCCGCGCGTCTGATGCAGCTTCGCTATCAGGTCAATGCTGGCGCGCGCATCCACATTCACAAACGCATCCCGATCGGCGGCGGACTGGGAGGCGGCAGCGCGGATGCCGCCGGAGTGATCGTGGGGCTGGACCGCCTCTGGGAACTGGGACGCCCGCGCACGGAGCTGATGGCGCTGGGCGCGGAGCTGGGCAGCGACATTCCTGCGCTGATCCACGGTGGCGCCGTACTGATGGAGGGGCGCGGCGAGCGCGTGCGGGGGCTCTTCGAGGGCACGCCGACGCCGTCCTGCCAAGGCTTCTGGCTGGTCATCGCCAACCCCGGGATCATGTGTTCCACGCCCGAGGTTTTCAGAAAATGGAGAGGAGGCTTGACTGCAAGCCCCCTCCTTCTCCATAATATGACCTCTTCTATCCGTACCAGCGACGTCTCGGCTGCGGCGCTGGCGCTTCATAACGGTTTGCAACCGGCGGTCTACGAAAGTTACCCCGGTGTTGCCCAGACGGCCGCCCGGCTTCAGGAGGCGGGCTGCTTGGGTGTTTTGCTTTCCGGTAGCGGGGCGTCGGTGTTCGGGCTGGCAAGGGACGAGGCGCACGGGCGGGAGATCAGCCGGCGGCTGGGCGCCGGCATGTGGCACGTTGTGGCACAAACCTGCCCGGTGGTGTAATGGCAGCACAAGAGACTTTGACTCTCTCGGAGGTGGTTCGAATCCACCCCGGGCAACCAGTTTTGTGTTTGGGAAAGTGTGTGCGAGCATGATTGTTTTTTCAGGAACTGCGAACCTACCGCTGGCCGAGCGGATAATGGCGTACCTCGAGGGCCGACTGGGCGACATCAACATCCGTCGTTTTCCGGACGGTGAAATTCATGTCAAGATTGTCGACAATGTGCGCGGCAGGGACGTTTTCATCGTTCAGCCGATCTGTACGCAGCCCAACGAGATGCTGATGGAGCTGCTGATTATGATCGATGCCGCGCGCCGGGGTTCGGCGACGCGCATCACGGCCGTGCTCCCCTATTACGGCTATGCGCGCCAAGACCGCAAAGACCAGCCGCGTGTGCCGATCACCGCGAAACTCGTGGCCAACCTGCTGGTGGCCGCCGGTGCCAATCGCGTGCTGACTATGGACCTGCACGCCCAGCAAATCCAAGGATTTTTTGATATTCCCGTCGACCACCTGCACGCCGCGCCGGTAATGGTGAAATACCTGCGCGAGATGGAGCTAAAAAAGCCGCTCGTCGTGTCGCCCGATACCGGAGGGGCAAAAGCGGCCTACGCTTACTCACAAATGCTGGGCACGGGCCTGGCGATTGTGGCGAAGCAGCGCATGGGAGACGCGGAGGTGGACGCCTTCAGCGTCGTTGGTGACGTAGAAGGATGCGACGTGATCATGGTCGATGACATGACCACGACGTGCGGTACGCTGTGCGCAGCCGCCAAGCTCTTGAAGGAGAAGGGGGCCTCGTCCATCCGGGCGGCGGTCACCCACATTCCCCTGACGGAGAAGGGCATTGAACGCTTGCAGGCGGACGCCTCGCTTACCGAGCTGGTCGTGACAGATACGGTCCCCTTACGGGCCGATCTGCCCACGGATAAGCTGCCGGTGAAGCTGACGGTGCTTTCCGTCGCCGAGCTGCTGGGTGAAGCGATCCGTAGAATCCACCAAGACCAGTCCGTGAGTTCGCTGTTCAGGTATTGATGGGCGGCAGCACGGAAGAGAATGAGAAGCCAAAGCGGCATGCAGCGGGCACGGTGAACGGGCTCCTTCCGAACTTGGGTTGTGTTCGGTTCCGGGGCGGGTTGATCCGTGCTGTCGGTGCAGGCTGTAACGGCATGAGTGACAGAGGAAAAAATGGCGAATGATACAATCAGAATGAAGGCCGAACCGCGTACGGAACAGGGTTCCGTGGCTGCGGGCCGGCTGCGCCGCGCCGGGAGCATTCCCGCTGCGGTGAACCGTATCGGGGGCGACACGACGCTGGTGAAACTCGACGCACATGCGTTCACCAATATGTTGCGTCACCACGCGGCCGAGCAGATGCTCGTGACGCTCGACCTCGACGGCCAAGAGGTGTCCGCGCTGATGCGCGAGGTGCAGTACGACGTGATGACGGGTGCCCCGATCCATGTGGATTTCGGCGAGATCTCGCTGAGCGAGGTCGTCCGCGTCTCAATCCCGCTGCATCTGAAGGGCGAGCCCGAGGGCGTCAAGACCGGTGGCGGTATCCTGCAACAGATGCTGCGTTCGGTGGAAGTCGAGTGCCTGCCGAACGAGATCATCGACGCCTTCAATGTCGATGTCTCGAAACTCAAAGTGGGGCAGTCGATTTTCGTGCGCGACCTCACGCTGGGCGATGCCTACACGCTCTTCACCGGCGAGGACGACGTCATCGCAACGGTCGCCGCGCCTGCTGGTGCGGAAGAGGAAGCAGATAAGGCCGGCGAGGAGACTGAAGGCTCCCCCGAGGTAATCACCAAGGGCAAGAAGGAAGAGGGCGCCGAAGACGCCGCTCACGCCGCCAAAAAGTAACCCGGAGGACACCACCGCGTGAAAATGATTGCGGGACTGGGAAACCCCGGCAAGGCCTACGTGAACACGCCGCACAACGTCGGCTTCGATGTTGTCGACCTGTTGGCGGAACGCGCCGAGGCTGGCTGGAAGAACAGTTCCGGATTTCGTGCACGCGTTGCGCGCGTCGCCGGCGCAGGCGGCCCGCTGCTGCTGGTCAAGCCTCAGACCTTCATGAATCTGAGCGGGACCAGCGTGGCACCGTTGCTGCGCTACTACGGCGGCCTGCCGACCGACCTGACGGTGATTCTGGATGATGCGGACCTGCCACTTGGCACACTGCGCATCCGAGCATCAGGAGGTAGCGGCGGACATCGCGGACTGGCCTCGATCATCGAGGCGTTGGGAACCGAAGGGTTCCCGCGGGTCCGGCTGGGCGTGGGACGCAACGCATGCGGCGACTTGGTCGGGCATGTGCTCGGCCGCTTGGACGACGAACGCATGCGCCTGATACAGGCGACGATCGAGACGGCTGCCGACGCGGTGCAGTGCCTGACCGAAAACGGATTGAACGAAGCAATGAACCGGTACAACGGCTGGCGTGCCGAAGAGGCGCCAGCGAATGACCCCAAGTGAGAGCAGTATGAAAAAATACGATGGTTTGTACATCTTCGTCGGCACGGCGAAAGATGACGTTTTGGACCAACAGATCGACAAGGTGTGCGGCGAAATCACACGCCTGGACGGCAACGTGTTGACCACCGAGGTGCTCGGCAAGCGTACCTTTGCACGCCCGATGCAGAAGCGTGACAACGGCATCTATGTAAAGATCCGCTTCGAGCTGGATCCCAGCCAAGTCAGCGTGCTCCTCGGCCGTTATCGGCTTGCCGAGGACGTCTTCCGCGTACAGATCCTTGCCGTGGACGATCGCCGCGAGGCGGTCTTGGCCCGGCAGGCTGAAGAGCGCAAAGTCCGTGAGGCCGCGCGTGCCGCAGCCGAAGAGGCGACTACCGAAGATGAGGACAACGAAAACCAGGACGAGTTCGGGGACGACGAGTAAGTCCGACTGGATACTGGAATAAAAGGACGGTAAACCATGGCTTCCTACAACAAAGTAATCATCGCCGGCAATCTCACGCGTGATCCGGACATCCGTACCGCGGGGAGCGCCAAAGTGGCGGATATCCGCCTCGCGATCTCCGAGGCGTGGCGCGACAAGGCCTCGGGGCAACGCAGGGAGGTGACCTGTTTTGTTGACGTGGTCGCATGGGAGAGACTGGCGGAGTTCTGCCAGCAGTACTTCTTCAAAGGCAAAGGCATGCTCGTAGAGGGCCGCCTGCAGTTGGATGAATGGACTGACAAGCAGACCAACGAAAAGCGCAGCAAGCTGCGTGTGCGGGCCGACCGCATCATGTTCTGGGGCGCACCGCCGCGACAGGACGATGCCCCCGCTACACCGCAGCGCGCACCCGCCGCGTCCAGCGCGCCTAGCGCACCCGCCGCGAAGGATGAGCCGCCCGCTTTCGACGACGACTCTGGGAACCTCGCACAGGATGACGAGGATTTACCGTTTTAAGACAACGTTTGAATTGAACAAGAGGAATCAAGCTAATGGCTAAGCAAAAACGAAGCAACCGACCGGGTCGGGACAGCCGCAGCCGCGACTTCACGCCCACCCGTAAACGTACGCGTGTTCTGGATCCGAATGACATCGTGGATATCAACGATGTCGAGTTTCTCCGCCGGTTCGTCACCGAATACGGCAAAATTATTCCGGCACGCCTCACCGGCGTCACCGCTGCCCAGCAGCGCCAGATCAAACAGGGTGTGCGCCGCGCCCGTAACATGGGCCTGATGGCCTAAGACCGGAAAGGATTGAACCGTTATGTCAACTGAACTCCTTTTACTGTCGGACGTCGAGCATCTCGGCAAGGCCGGCGATGTCGTGAAAGTGGCGGATGGCTACGCCCGTAACTACCTGCTGCCAAAAGACCTCGCGGCACCAGTCTCGAAGCAGGCGTTGCGCCGTCTCGAGAAACTGCGCAAAGAACGCGAGGAGGTCGCGCGCATCCAGCTCGCCGAAGCCAAAGAAAAGGCCTCGAAACTGGACAATGCGTCGGTCACCTTGCGCGCCAAGACGGTCGACGGCACCCGTCTCTATGGCTCGATCCAAGCAGCGGACATCGTGGACGCGCTTGAGGTGGGTCAGAAGATCACCGTCGACAGGTCTCAGATCGTACTCGCCGAGCCGATCAAAGAGACCGGCACGTTCGACATTGACGTGAAGCTGCATCCCGAACTGACCTGCACCATCAAGGTGTGGGTTGTCGAGGAGTAAAAGAAGCAGGGCAAGCGTCGGGCAAGCGTCTGCTTGCCCGGCGGCGTAAACGCCGCCCACCGAACAGGACGCATTTTGGAGTGCGGTGACAAGAACCGCGCCACGCGCGAATCGCGGCACCGCTTTCCGGTTCATCCGCGTCAACGCGGCGTCGCGCAGAATACTGCTTGCCGCCGCACTCCAAATCCTTTCTTCAGGCTTGCGAGTGCCGGAAAAGGATGGAGCCAAGGACAAGCAGATGCTCGTCCCTGTGTATTTGAAAGTTGAACGTTGAAAGTTAAGCGTTGAGCGTTACTGTCGATTATGCAGACAACCCCATCAGCCCCCGCCGCGCCCCTGCGCACCATTCCGCACAGCGTCGAAGCTGAACGCGGTGTCCTCGGCTCGATCCTGCTGGACGCGGCCGGTGACAGCCGCGTGTTGGATCTGTGTACCGAAAACGGCATCGTCCCCGAATCGTTCTATACCCCCGCGCACAGCCTGCTTTTCGAAACCCTGTCCGAGATGTCGCGCGCCGCGCTCGCCATCGACCCCCTTACTCTCACCGAACGGCTGCGTGCGCTGAACCGCCTTGATGAAATTGGCGGTGCCGCCACCATTCAGGCGTTGATTGATGAGACCCCCACTGCCGCCCATGCGGAGTACTACATCAACATCGTGCGCCAGAAGCACCTGCTGCGCGCCGTCATCTCTTGTGCCCGCGACGCCGAACGCCGCTGCTTCGATGAAGCGGTCAGCGCCGACCTGATCCTCGGTGAGGTCGAACAGCAGTTCCTTAGTATTGCCGACCATCGGCGCGAGGGCACTGGTCTCTCCTGGCCCCAGGCCATCACCAATACGATGGGGCACATCGACCGGCTCTTTTCTCTCGGCCCCGGCAGTGTGGCCGGTCTGCCCACCGGACTCAAAAACCTCGACAGGCAACTCAAAGGGCTGCGCAACGGCGAAATGATCGTACTGGCCGCCCGTCCCTCAATGGGAAAAACCTCGCTCGCCATGAACATCGCCGAGTGCGTCGCGCTTGGCAAGGACATCTACGGGCGTCCGATGAAAGGTGACCATGACCGTCCCCACGCTGTCGGCGTCTTCTCGCTTGAAATGTCCACCGAGTCCCTCGCCATGCGCATGCTCTGCGGCTTTGCGGGTGTGCCCAGCTTTAGGATCTCTCAAGGGCTCGGCAACATCAAAAACATCAATCAGCAACTCACCCGCGCCGCCTCTGAACTCGGCAAAGCGCCGATCTATGTGGATGACACCGGCGGCCTTGATGTCATGGATATGCGCGCCCGCGCCCGTCGCATGAAGAAGCGTTACAAGATCGAGCTGATCGTAATCGATTACCTCCAACTCTGCAATTGTCGCGAATTCGCCAGACAGGGCCGTCAGATTGAAACCTCGCAGATATCCGGCCAGATCAAGGCCATGGCCAAAGAGCTGAACCTACCGGTCGTCGTGCTCAGCCAGCTTAGCCGTGCCCCAGAACAGCGCGGCGATAAAACCAACAAACCCAAACTCTCCGACCTGCGCGACTCCGGCGCCATCGAGCAGGACGCCGACGTCGTACTGCTGTTGCGCCGTCCCTGCAAAGCCCCCGGCGATCCTGAATTTGAAGACACGCGTTTGGCCATCGTCGATGTTGCCAAACACCGTAACGGTCCCACCGGTGAGGTCCGGCTTGATTTCGACGACGCCCTCACGCGTTTCGGTGACCGCGCCGACCCCGGCACCAGTGAAACTGCCGGCCTTGAGCCCGACCCCTATCCCTCTGTCGACCTCCCCGAGGATCAGTGACAACCCGTCGCCATGCGAAAAACGGCTAAGCACGAAAAAGTTTCGCATCCCCTGAGCCCGCAGGTGCCCATGGCCCTCGCCTTTTTATTGGCGATCCTCATCGGAGCCTTCCTGCTTGCGCTGCCGGCAGCCAACACCAACGGTCAATGGCGCGATGCTGTCTCGGCGCTCTTCACCGCCACCAGTGCCACCTGCGTCACTGGGCTTTCGGTGATCGACGTCGGCAGTGAACTCACGCGCTTCGGCCAGATTGTGCTCATCACGCTGATCCAATTGGGCGGCCTCGGTGTCACAACTTTCGGCACCTTCCTGCTGGTGCTCATCGGCCGCCGCCTCAGCGTGCAGAACGAGTTTGTGCTGATGGACGCCTACGGCGTGGAAGCGGTGAAAGGCATCCGTGCCCTGCTGCTCTGGACCATAGGTTTCACCCTGCTCTTCGAAGGCATCGGCACCCTGTTGCTCTGGGCGCGCTACATGGCACCTCACCCCTCCCTTCCCCTCCCCTACGACCCGTGGACTGCCTTGTATTACGCCGTCTTCCACGCGGTCAGCGCCTTCTGCAACGCCGGTTTTTCGCTACACCGCGACAGCCTAATCGCCTTCCAGCACGACCCCGTTTATTTATTCACCATCAGTATTCTGGTTGTCGCGGGTGGGCTCGGCTTCCTCGTCCACTACAATCTGGTGACCATCAAGTTTTGGCGGCGTAACCGCATGACGCGCGGGCGCATCACCCTGCACACCAAAGTCGTTCTGATCGCCACCTCAGTGCTGATCCTGCTCGGCTTCGTGTTTACACTGCTGTTGGAAACGCCCCATACGCTGAAAGACCTCCCCTTCGCCGACAAATTGGTCTGTGCATTCTCGCACGGTATCTCCGCACGAACTGCCGGCTTCAACGTCGTGCCGATGGGTGACATCCAAGAGGCCACCCGCTTCATCACTGCCCTGCTCATGTTGATCGGCGGCTCGCCCGGTTCCGCTGCGGGTGGCATCAA
>DUPH01000298.1 GCA_012838435.1 Lentisphaerota bacterium
ACACGACGCGGATCGCGAGGGAGCCGGATGCATCCGCCGTGTAGCGGCAACCCATCCAACTCCGGCTGCCTTTCACGCCGCTGTCGGGATTGTAGAAAAGCTCGCCCACTTGATGCGCACCGGCCGTGAAGGTAAAGGTCGTACGGCGCGGGTTGTTATCGAAGTTACGGAAGTAGAGGCGGCACTCGTAAGCCTTGCCCGGTGTAAGCCCCGCGAGCGTGGTCGTGAATTCGTCAACCCCGTAGATGAAGTCCCAGAGTAGCCGATCAATGCCCGTGCGTGTGCTGTCGTTGGGGGGGTCGTTCCACGTTCCGGTAGGCGGATTGACGGTCGACCAGGCGTAGTTCCCCGCGCTGTCGCTCATGCCGGCGGCGATGAAGGTCACCCCGTTGACCGTGGCGGGATTGCCGTTGGCCGGGAAGTCCAGCAGGTGCGTGTAGGTTTTGTCGGTGGAAATGCCGCAATCTGCGTCGCCTTCAAAGGGCACCACGTAGACGTGGCCGCCGATGGCGAGGGTACCCTCGCCGGCGAGCGCGCCGATCGTTTCCGTGCCGGCCAGTGCGAGGGTCGCACCCGCCCGCACCGAGAGTCGCGCTACATTATCGACCAGCTCGTCCGTGTCGAAAGCCAAGATGCCTGCCTGCACATCCACGTCGCCGGCGAAGCCGTTGACCCCGCCGCCCGCAAGGCCCTGCAAGCCGTTGCCGCTCTTGGCGAACCATGTGCCAGAGACACCGGAAAGGGTGCCGCCGAACTGTGCGCCGCCGGCTTTGACGTGCGCGCACAGCGGGGCGTTGGCTGTCGGCAACGTAACCGTGCCGCCGCCCGCAAGGGCACCGACCTGCGAGTAGGGCGTCAGCCAGGCGTTTGGCAGGGCGATGGGGGTGGTTTGGTTGGGTCGGCGCACGCGCATGCGGATACCGCCGCCGCCGCTCATTTGGAAATAACCGATCACAATGTCGTGACGGCCCGCATCAAGCGTGATCGCCCCATCGATCCAAGTGTTCACATAGTAATTGCGGGCCAGAACCTGCTGGCCGTCGATGGCGAGCAGGACGCCGTCGTCGCACTGCACGCCGAAGACATACGTGCCACTGTCAGGCACGGTGATCGTACCACGCCATACCGTTTCGAAGTTGAAGGCGCGGCTGCCGTCTGACGCATACGGCCCGGCGATGGCGTACGGTGTGCCCATGCCGAAATCGAAGGTCTCGTTGTTCGCGCCGCTCAGGGCTGCGTAAGCGGGCGTCAGACTGGCGAAATGGCTCTCCATCTCGGCCAGCGTCCGGAAGGCGTTGGTGACGGGCGTGACATCGTAGAAGAAGCCGGAGAGGCCGTTCGCGACCGGTGCCGCGACACGCAGCGTGCCGGCGGCGGCGAGGTCAGCGGCGGCGGCGAGCGCGGCCGAATGTGTCTCGATTGTACCGCTCTGGAGCGCGACGCGCCCGGCAAGCGACGAAAGCGGTCCGCTCAAGCCCAACGTGCCGCTACCGGTCTTGGTCACACGGGCGTCGGTGCCGCCCGTGAACGAACCGGCGAAGGTCGCGTTGTCGGTCTGATTGATCGTCAGCGCGGGCGCGGTGCCGGTCAGCGCCACGACGGACGAGGGCGTGCCGCTCAGGGTGCCGATGGCGGCGTTGGTGGTGGCGCGTACGCGCAGCATGGTGGCGTCGGCCAGATCG
>DUPH01000299.1 GCA_012838435.1 Lentisphaerota bacterium
CGCTCTTGTCGATGCGCCGGATGAGTCCAGAGAGCACTTTGCCGGGGCCGAACTCAACGAATGTCGTGACGCCGTCCGCGATGGCGTGGCGCACGCAGTCGTACCAGCGCACGGACTCGGTCACCTGCCGCAGCATCGCCTCTTTGATGGCGGCCGGATCATTGCTGTGCGGCGCACCACTGACATTGGCGAGCACCGGCAGCGTCGGCGCACTGAACGTGATGTCCGCAATGACATCCGCGAGTTTGGTGCGGGCTGAGGCCATGAACGGGGAGTGGAAGGCACCCGCGACATTCAGCGGGATCGCCTTGACGCCTAGCTCGGCGGCGACCGTGGCGGCCGTGGCGACACCGGTCTTGAGACCGGAGAGCACGATCTGCGAGTCGGAGTTGATGTTGGCCACCGTAAGGCCAGCCCTATCACAAATCGTTTGCAACTGCTCATCCGAGGCACCCATGATGCTGATCATGCCGGTGGCCTGCTCTTCGCACGCCTGCTGCATAAAACGCCCGCGCGCCTCAAGCACCGTCAGCGTCGACTCAAAATCCAGCACCCCCGCGATATGCAGTGCGGTCCACTCGCCGAGGCTGAGACCAGCGGCCATCGCGAACTCCACTTGCGGATAACGCGCGCGAAACGCCTTGAAGGCGGCCACGCTGACCGTAAAGATCGCAGGCTGGCAGACATTCGATTTCGTCAACTCTTCTGCGGGGCCTTCGAAACAGATCTTGGTGAGATCAAACCCCAGCACCGCGTTGGCGCGGGTGAAGAGTTCTGCGATCCCGGCATCCGCCGCGAAGTCGCTGCCCATGCCGGGAACCTGCGCCCCCTGACCTGCAAATATGCACGCTTTTTTACTCATGCTACTGCTCCTCTTGACGCCATCCAATCAACCAAAGCCACCCTCCGGCGTCGTTTGAGGTCGCGCAGTTTGACATATTTCGGAAAATTGTCAAATTGAAAACCCCTGACCTCAAGAAACAAACGCTAGCTTATCACACGCCCCCGACCCGTGGCGACAGGAAAGTAACGCCCTCTGGAAGGAGGATTTAGGATTTAGGAGTTAGGAGTTTTGTGGGCGGCGCGAACGCCGCCGGGCTTCCGGCACTGCGGGTGCTGCGGGTGCTGCTCCGCACCAGGCTGTCATTTGGCGGCGTTCCACGCCGCCCTCGCCCGCAGTCCCCGCAGGAACGGCAGTTCCGGCTGCCCCCAAAAAATCTGTGCTAATCTGTGCCATCTGTGGATGAAAAACCCGAGCAGCGCTAACTCCTAAATCCTAAATGCTAACTCCTAAATCACCATTCTTTCGCGCTGTGCGCGAAAGAATGGTGGGCGCGGAGGGAGTCGAACCCTCACGCCTCGCGGCACAGGAACCTAAATCCTGCGTGTATGCCAATTTCACCACGCGCCCGTAATGTGTTGCGCCCCTTTATACAAAATTCGATGGGGTCAGTCTACATAGTACTTCTTGATCAGCGTCTCAAAGTGCGGATCGTTTGCCACGTCGAGGATGCGCATTTCGCGCCGTGCGTTCTCCACTGAGTCGGAGGCATGCGCGGCGTTGACCATGATGTTGGTACCGAACTCGCGGCGGATCGAGCCGGGACGCGCCTTGGTCGGATCCGTAGCGCCCAGAATGTCGCGAATCTTGGCCACCGCATCGGGGCCCTCGTACACGATCGCCAGGCACTCTTCGGTGCCGGGCAGGGTGCGCTCCTCGGGCAGACAGTTCGAAGGACGGCGCCCGGTCATGAACTCCACGATACTCTCGAACTCGCGCTCGGCAAAGGAGGGCGCCAGCATGTCGCACAGGTCATCGAGCGGCGCGGCATCCACCGGGAAACCGAACTCACGCGACAACGCCTGCGCGGCGCGGTCCGCCGCGAATTTCTTGAAGACCTTCTTCAGCCCCTCACGCACCGGCCCGTAAAACTCTTCGGCTTGCGCCACCGACATAGAGAACTTTTTCACGCCCACGATGCGCAGACCTGAGTTCGAGAGCAAATCCATGATGTTGCCGGCGCGCAACGACGGCTGACGCCAGTTGTCCGGCTTGAGCATCACCAGCGTCTCCTGCACGTCAGCGCCGCCCGGCACGTCCAGCGCACCGCGTACGATGCCGGCTTGCGACGCGAGATGCGGTAGCCACATACGCAGGATGTCGCCCACGACCTTCTGGGAAGGACCGACCATCACCGCCGGCTCAAAATATTCGACCTCGCCGGTCGTCGGATTACGCACCAAGTCACCGTAGGTGTCACGCACGCTCTGCCCGCTACCCCACTGCTGATGGATGGAGCCGGTGACATCGAAAATCTTGCGAATCGCATCGTCGCCCTCGAAGAGCAGCAGCATCGAGCGGTGCGGACGGCCGGTCGCGGCGTCCGGCGTGTAGAAACGCCGCACATAGTTCGAAAGAAGCGCGCACTTTTCCGGGTCGTCCGGATCGTAGGTCTCCAGATAGGTGGCGAACTCGTTGACCAGTTCAGCCGACGCCCCAACAACACGCGCGCCGACCAGCTTGAGATCGGTACGCACGAGATAGCGCGCGATAATACCGCCGGTACGCGATTTGCGGATCGGATACGGGTTGATGAGGACAAACGCCAGTTCCTTCGCCATGGCTACGCTTTCCTTTCACTCTGTTTCATGGTCTGCAGGATGCTGATCGTTCCCATGACGATCAACGCGATCGACATCACGATCAGGATGCCGGTCGTCAGCGTCATGACGCCCCCGGCCTTAAAGCCGTCCGCCTGCCAAGCCCGCGCGTTGCGCAAGAAGAGGGTGATGACCGCCGAGCCGCTGGTGATCATCATAAAGAGCATCGGCAGCAGCGTGAGAGCGAGCGGGCGCTTGTGGCGCAGCAGCCACAGACTGCACCCGAGCAGCGTCAGCGCGGCGAGCAATTGATTGGACGAGGCAAAGACCGGCCAGATGCTCTTCGCCCCGCCGCCGAGCAACAACCAACCGGCGGCGACCACCGCAATCAGTGTGGCGATATAACGGTTAGAGAAGAACGCCTGAACCGCAGGCAACGCCGGCGCGGCAGCGGCCGGAGATGCGTTTTCATCCGATTGCCCGCGCGGCAGGAAAAGCTCCTGCCAGGTGAAGCGCGCCAGACGCGTGGCCGTATCGAGCGTCGTCATCAGAAAAGCCGCCAGCACCAGCGAGATGAAGACGATGCCCGCCTCGTGTGGCAGTCCCAGTTTGTCGGTGAAACTCGCGACGCCGCCTGCGAACAGCTTGACCGCGCCCTGCTCTTTCAGCGCTGCCGCGTACTCGCCCTGCGTCATCACACCAACCGCGACCAGCGCAATGATCGCCAGCACCCCTTCGATCAACATGCTACCGTAAGCCACCGGCCGGAGGTGGCGTTCGCTGTCTATCTGCTTGGCGGTCGTGCCCGAGGCCACCAGCGCGTGGAAGCCGGAACAAGCGCCGCACGCCACCGTCACAAACAGCAACGGAATCAAGGGCTCGGTGCCACCGCTCAACGGATTCACCGCATGCCAGCCGGTGAAGGCGTCCAGATTCATCATCGGCCGCGCCACCAAGATACCGACAAAGCCGAGCGCCATCATGGCGTAGAGCAGATAGGAGTTGAGGTAGTCGCGCGGCTGTAGCAGCAGCCACACCGGCAGCACCGAGGCCGCGAAGCAGTAGGCCAGTAGCACGATCACCCAGATCTGCCGGGCGGTCGCCGCATCGCACCCCAGCAATTTCACAAAGTCGATCGGAATCAACGTGCCGAAATAGACGCAGGCAAAGGTCAGCGGCACAAAGATCAGCGATCCGACCAGCACACTCATGCCGCCTCGACAGACCATACGGCCAAAGCCGATCGCCAGCACAATGAACAACATCGAGGCCGTGCCGACCGCCGGAATCTCGACAAAGGTTTCGGCCGCGATGCGCAGAAACTCCGCCACAACAAGCACCAGCGTGAACCAACAGAAAAAGAGGAAGAGCATCCGCCCCCAATAGCCCATCAGCGACTCGATCACCGTGCCGATCGAACGCCCCTGATGGCGGATCGACAGGAACATCGCGGCCAGATCATGCACCGACCCGATGAGGATACAACCAAACACAACCCAGAGCGCCACCGCCACCCAGCCGAACTGCGCCGCCAGCACCGGCCCGACGATCGGCCCGGCACCGGCGATACTGGCGAAATGGTGGCCGAACAAGATCGCGGGATGTGTCGGCACATAGTCCACACCATCGCGCAGCGTATGCGCGGGCGTCGGTCGCGCGGGATCAACTCCGAGCACCCGTTCAACGATGCGCCCGTAAAAATGATACGCGAGATAAAACAGCACACAAGAACCGACAAGCAGCAAAGCCCCGTTCATGGTTTTTTCCTTTCGTAGCGATTTGTATTTGAGCTTATCGCTTCCGCTAGAGGGTGTCAACCAGCACTCTGTTACCGCATCCGCGCGTTACCGGATTGACGGAAGGCGCGTGAACATGCGAAACTGACTATCAATGGGGTCGGAGATCGCCGACCCGGAGGAGTTTGTTCGATGGCTGGTGAAGAGTTGACCCCGATGATGCGTCAGTATCGACGCATCAAAGCGGAGTTGCCGGACGGCGTGATCTTGCTGTTCCGCCTCGGGGATTTCTATGAGATGTTTTTTGAGGATGCGTGTACGGCAGCGCCGATCTTGGGCGTGGCCCTGACTCAACGCTCTGGAACCCCGATGTGCGGCGTGCCCTACCACGCCATCGATGCCTACCTCGCTAAGTTGATCCGCGCTGGCAAGAAGGCCGCAATCTGCGACCAGATGGAAGACCCTTCCAAGGCCAAAGGGCTCGTGCGCCGCGAAGTCACCCGCGTGGTCACCCCCGGAACCGTCACCGAGGATGAGATACTCGACGCGGCTCGCAACAATTACATTGCCGCGATCTATGTCGGCAAAAAGCTGGGACTGGCCTTGCTGGATCTCTCGACCGGTGCCTTCACGGTGGAAGCCGTGCCCGATGACGACGCGCTGGCCGATCTGCTCAAGCGCTACGCGCCCAGCGAGTGCCTGATCGGACGCGAGGCGCTCGCCGACCCGCGTATACAGCGTGTCCGTGCTGCAGGCGCACTCAGCACTGTCACCGATATCGACGACTGGACGTTCGAGTATGACTGCGCCTGCGACCGCCTGCTACGTCACTTTCAAGTGCACTCGCTCGAAGGCTACGGTTGCGAGGGCGTGGCCGAACTGGTCGGTCCGGCCGGTGCGCTGCTCCGTTACGTCAACGAAGAGTTACGGCACGCGGTCAGTCACGTCCGCGCCCTGCATGTGCGTCACGCCGATGCTTTCCTGACGCTCGATGAAAACACCTGCGTCAACCTCGACCTGATCCCCCAGCGTGGTAAGCCACAGGAGACAACGCTGCTCGGTGTACTCAACAACACGCAAACGCCAATGGGCGCGCGTCTGCTGCGCACGTGGATGATCCGACCGCTTCGTCAGGCACCCGCCATCAAGGCGCGGCTTGATGCGGTCGAATGCCTGACCTGCCAGCGTCTGGTCTTGAACGACCTGCGCGAAAAGCTCGCGCAGATACGCGATCTCGAACGGCTCATCGCGCGTATCGACTCGGGACGCGGCAACGCGCGCGACGTAAGAGCACTGGCGGCATCGCTGTTGCCAGTACCCGTACTGCGCGAGCGCTTGGAGCAAACGACCGACGCCCTGTTGCGCGAGACCGCCGCGCAGCTCCACCCCCTGCCCGATCTGGTCACGCTGATTGAGCGTGCTATTGCCGACGAGCCGCCGGTCAGTCTCAAGGACGGCGGTATCATCCGCGCCGGCTACAACGCGGAATTGGACGAGTTGCGCGCGCTGGCTTCGGAAGGCCACGACTGGCTCGCCAAATATCAAGCCAGCGAGCAAGAGCGTACCGGCATCAAGACTCTCAAGGTGCGCCACAACAAAGTTTTCGGCTTCTTCATTGAGGTCTCCAAAGGCCAGGCCGGTGCCGTGCCGCCGGAGTACGAGCGACGCCAAACGCTGGTCAATGCCGAGCGCTTCATTACGCCGGAACTAAAGACCTACGAGCAGAAGATTTTTGGTGCGCAGGAGCGCTCCACCGCGATGGAGTTCGAGCTGTTCTGCGCGCTACGCGAAGAGGTCGTGGCGCACACCGCAGCCGTGCAGGAGACCGCCGACGCACTGGCGCAAGCGGATGTGTTAGGCTCGCTGGCCGACCGCGCCCTCGCCCTTGGTTATGTGCGTCCGGAAATCACCGAGGACAACACACTGGAAATCCGCGACGGCCGCCACCCGGTGATCGAGCAACTGCCCGACGCCGAGCAGTTCGTGCCCAACGATGTCCTGCTCGACTGCCAACGCAACCAGATCATGCTGATCACAGGGCCGAACATGGCGGGCAAGTCCACCTTCATCCGGCAGGTCGCGCTGATCGCGATCATGGCGCATATCGGCTCATTCGTGCCGGCGAGCGCCGCGCGTATCAGTCTGCTGGACCGCGTTTTCACGCGTGTCGGCGCGGGCGACGATCTCGCGCGCGGCCGCAGTACTTTCATGGTCGAGATGCAGGAGACCGCCAACATCCTCAACAACGCCACCGCCAAAAGTTTGATCGTACTGGATGAGATCGGACGCGGCACCAGCACCTTCGACGGCATCAGCATCGCGTGGGCGGTCGCCGAATATCTGCACAACACGCCCTCTGTCAAGGCCAAGACCCTTTTCGCCACCCATTACCACGAACTCACCGACTTGGCCATCACGCTGAACGGTGTCAAAAACTACACGGTGCAGGTGCGCGAACACGGGGAGTCGATCATCTTCTTGCGGCGTATCGCGCCTGGCACGGCGGACAAAAGCTACGGTATTCACGTGGCGCGCTTGGCCGGTATGCCGGATGAAGTGGTGGAGCGTTCGCGTGAGATCCTCGCCAATCTCGAAGAGAACGATCTGGAGGCAGGCATGCCGAAACTCGCACGGCGCAGCAGTCGTAAGAGCACCGATGCGCCGGGGCAGCTCATGCTCTTTTGACAGGGACGTGCAGCCTTGGTTTTTTAGCCGGAATGAGTCAGATTTATTTTTGACATGATTGACATGATTGACATGATTTGGAGGGCGAGTGTCCCCACGAGCCGCCGGAGCAAGCAATGGAGGGCGAGTGTCCCCACGAGCCGCCGGAGCAAGCAATGGAGGGCGAGTGTCCCCACGAGCCGCCTTC
>DUPH01000300.1 GCA_012838435.1 Lentisphaerota bacterium
ACAGGGCCGGTCCAACTCAACGGCGACATCAGCGTTGTGGGTTCGACTCATTCCCAGCAGTCGCTGCGCGGCCCTGTGAGCGGTCCAGGCGGCGTGACTGTCGCCAGTAGCGAACTGTTGTTGGCAAATACCGCCAACGATTACAGTGGACCGACAGTGGTTTCCAACGGCGTCCTGCGCCCGCTTACGCCTGCCGCGCTCTCGCCTACGTCGGCCCTCACCGTGAAAAACGGCGGCACGCTCCGTCTGCTCTCGGCACCGACTTCGGCGGAAGGCTGGACCGACACAGATATCAAGGATGTGCTCAAGTCCTCTGTTTTTCTCGACCCGACGGCCAATCTCGGCATCGACACGACGCTGCGCGATGTGACGCTGAATGCGCCGCTGGCCGACTTTATACATGGCCTCGCTAAATATGGTACCGGAACACTCGACTATCTCGTACCCGGACCGCTCGAATCGGGAGCGATCAGCGTCCGCGAGGGAACGCTGAACATCGGACCGGAGAGCGCGCTCACACTGCCCGCACCTGCGGCGGTCACCGTTGATCCCGTTCGCGGAAAAACGGGGTACTTGAACCTCTCCGGCAGTGCTTCGCTAGCCACTGCGGATCTGGGGCAGGGGATCAACCAACCCGCCCTTTATGCGGGGAGCACTGGAAGCGGCGTCGTCGCCTTCACAAACACCGCTTCGGCCTCGGTCGGACGTCTCGATGTCGGTCGCGAAAACGGTTCTGTCGGCGTCATCCGGCTCGCTGAAGGCACGGTGCTGCACAGCCGCTCGGGTTCCGGCAACACGGCGTTTGCCGGTGTCGACAACGGCTCGTACGGCTATATCCAGAACGACGGCGGTACGTTCACCAACAACGGTGAACTCGCCCTCGGCCTTTATACAGGTTCCTGCGGCATCTACCGTCAGACAGCCGGTGAGTTCGCCATGGCCGGCGGCACGATCGCACCTGCCGGGACGCAGGGTGGATTCTACGGGGGGCTCACCTATATCGGCCGCAACGGTACCGGGCACGCCTATATCAGCGGCGGCTCTTTCGTGCAGCACGGCGGTAACCAGATTCACATGGGGGCTCACTACGCCGCCACCAGCGGCGGGTTGTCAGTATTGACGGTCGACGGCACGGCCAGTGTTTCCGCTAACCGGATCGATTGCTGCAACGGCAATCCCAACTCGCGCGTTCTGATCAATTTGCTGGGCGGCACCCTCTCGCTGCGCTATATTTGGCGCAGCGCCCAGACTGGCAGCAGCGCCACCGTCAACTTCAACGGCGGCACTTTCCAGGTAGCGTACAACAATCCGCCCAATCTCTTCCAAGGCGGAACGGCCTGCATCATCTACCCCGGCGGCGGTACGATCGACACCGCCGGTCGGAACGGCACGCCCGCCACCGCGCTGGTCGGGGCTTCTGGCATGGGCGTGGACGCCATCACTCTCGACGCCCCCGGCACCGGTTACCTCGCGCCGCCGCTGGTCACACTCTCAGGTGGCGGCGGAACCGGTGCGGTCGCGTTCGCGGAGGTCGATCCGGACGCCAGCACGGTGACTGCTGTCCGCATCCTGAATCCGGGCGCGGGTTACACCTCGTGCCCGTCGGTCACGTTCTCGGGCGGCGGCGGCAGCGGAGCCTCGGCCACCGTCACCCGCATCGCGCCGCAGGCCGGCGGCGGCTTCACCAAGGTCGGTGCCGGAACGCTTACGCTCTCCCATCCTTCCTCCTACACCGGTCCCACGGTCGTGCGCGGTGGAGCCCTCAGCATCGCAGCCGACGGCGCGTTGCCCGCCACGCCGCTGACGGTCGGCGGCAGCGACGTCCCTGCCAAGCTGTTTCTGAACAATCGCACGGTCAACGTGCCTTCGCTCGCTCTGGATGATGGCGGACGCATTATCGGCGGAACCATCGCCACGCCGTTAATTGTTAAAGATTCTCCCGGCATCACCGATCTCGAAGTCCTGTGTACCGCGCCGGCTCTCACACCGGGCCTCTATGCAGCGCAGATCGTGGACACCGGACTGACTTGGCAGGCCGTGCAGCAGCTTCCCCTGCCGCAGACCAATATCGAACTTGGTGCCACGCTCGCCAACACACCGAGCAGCCGTTGGAACCCCAACCATGCGGGGCTTTACACCGGCTTCATCTGGAACCGCTCGCCCACCAACGAGGTCTGGTCATTCGCCGAATCGATCGACGACAACGTCATGCTTGTCTTGGACGGCGAAACCCTCATCAACGACGGGCGGTGGGACGGCACGACGGTCGCCACGCGCACGGTGGCCCCCGGCCCGCACGCCATCGCGCTGCGCGTCTACAACCACGGCGGCACAGGCGGCCCCGTGGCTAAGGACGGCTGGACCACCGCTGACTGGGGCTTCGGCGTCGACCGCCTCGGGCGCGGTCTGAAAGACACCGCCTGCTACGAACGGCTCCTCGACCCCGGGGACGGCTCACTGCTCACCGTCAATACCAACGCCGCGGCCATCCGCGCCGAGGTCCGCCAGGGCACGCTGCGGCTCACCACCGGCGCCCGCCCCGGCCTGTATGCCGCTCAGTTCACTAACGTCGAATGGAGCACCACCTCGCCCGTCAACCCCCGCAACGCGGTTGAACTCGGTGCCACGCTCGCCAACTCCCCTAAGAGCCAGTGGACCGCCAAGCATCTGGGCATCTATACCGGTGTCATCTGGAACCGCTCGCCCACCAACGAGACGTGGAATTTCGCCGAGTCGATCGACGACAACGCCTGGCTGTCGCTCGACGGTGTGGTCGTCATCAACAACACGGCATGGAACGTGACCACGGTCTCTACCAACGTCATCACCCCCGGCCCCCACGCCATCGAGCTGCGCGTCTACAACAACACCGGCGGCGCCGGACCTGTGGCCCAGGACGGCTGGACCGCCACCGACTGGGGCTTCGGCGTCGACCGCCTCGGGCGCGGGCTGAAAGATACGGCCTGTTATGAACCGCTGATCGACCCCGGCGACGGCTCGTTCCTGACAACGGGCCCCGTCGAGGGCGACCCGTTCCAGGACGTGCCCGTCGAGATCGCGCCGGGCGCGGCGCTCGATCTGAACGGCCTCGCCCAACGGGTGCAGCTCATCACCGGCGGCGGCACCGTCACCAACGGCGCCCTCGCGTCCGGCAGCGCGCTCTCGCCCGGCGGCGACGATGCCGTCGGCACGCTGACGCTGAGCGGTGTGGCCCTCGGTGCTGCGGTCTACCGCGTGACCCTTCGCGACGCAGGTGCTGACATCCTCGCCTTCACGCAGCCGACCGACCTTTCCGCGCTCACCCTCTTGCCTTCTGACGCATTTTCCCTCGTTGCCGGCGGCCGCGACTACATCATCGCCACGGCACCCTCGTTCACCGGTACCCGGCCCGTATTGTCGGGCTTCCCGTCCCGCTGGAAGGTGATCGTTCGGGGCACCGAGTTGCATCTCACAGCCCTCGGCGGCACTTGTCTTACCATCTTATGAAAACAACACACATCATCGGGTTGGTGCTCTGTGCGGCGGGAGCGTTCGCCGCGAATCCAGAGCAGGTCGCACGGGTTATGGACGGCACGCTCAAGGAAGCGCGCGCTTCGTGGTGGGGGTTTGACCCGCAAGAGTCGACCGCCGCCCTGCAAGCCGCGATCCATTCGCGCGTGCCGCGCCTGATCGTCGACAACATGGGCGCGCCGTGGATCACCGACCGGCTGACCGGCGTGAGCGATCAGGAGATCTTCTTCGAGCCCGGCACCGAGGTGCTGGCCAAGAAGGGCGCTTTCACCGGTAAGGCCGACGCGCTACTCACCCTCGCGGGCGTTACTAATGTCACGCTGCGCGGACCGGGCGCGACGCTGCGCATGCGACGCGCCGATTATGACGCGCCGCCCTATGTGCGCGCCGAGTGGCGGCATACGCTCTCGATCAAGAGTAGCGCCAACATCCAGATCATCGGCCTCACGTTCGCCGAAAGCGGCGGTGACGGTATCTATCTCGGTAGCCTCAGGGCTGCCTGGCCCAATCGCGATATCGTGATCCGCGATGTGGTCTGCGACCGTAACTACCGCCAAGGCATCAGCGTGATCTCAGCCGAAAACCTGCTGATCGAAAATACGATCATGCGCGACACGGCCGGCACGCCGCCAGCAGCCGGCATCGATTTCGAGCCGAACCACGCCGGTGAGCGGCTCAAGAACTGCGTCATGCGCAACTGCCTGACCGAAAACAATTATGGCGACGGCTACGAGTTCTATCTGCCGAACCTGACCGCCTCTTCCGAGCCGGCCTCCATCCGACTTGAGAACTGCCGCTCGGTTGGCGATCGGGTTGCGCTGCGCGTAATTACCGGCAATGCAGAGGCCGATGCCGTGCGCGGTACGATGGTCGTGGAGGGGTGCCGCTTTGAGCAGGCGAAGCGCAATGGGGTTGTGATCGGCCGCAAGCCGCCGCACGGCATGGCGCTGACGCTCGACCGTTGTGTGATCACCGGCTGCGCCGCCGGTACGAATGCCTTTGCCGATCTGCTGCTCAACGCACGCACGGAGGATCAGATCCCGGTGGGCAACATCCGCCTCAATGATGTGGTCATCGAGCAGTCGGTCGTGCGACCGTGGATCGTCTGTCAGAGCGGCGCGGAGTATGAGACGGTCACCGACCTGAGCGGAACGGTCACGCTGCGGCAGCCCGGAGCGGCGGAGCAGCGGATCACGCTCACCCCGGCGTGGATCGCGCAGACCTTCCCGCCGCGCTTCACGGTGCGTGTACCGCGCATCGCCCCCGCGCTGGCATCGGCGCGCGTGGTCAACAAAGTCGAGGGCCTGCAACGTCTCGCACCCTTGCGCTTGCGGAACGGCGGCTCTTATCTGTTCCACGCGCAGGCAGGCGTGGAGGCGGTGCTTGCGGGTCAGCAGACACAGGTCGGTCATTATTCATCCGCCGCTAAGCCGCTGATCGTGCGTGCCGCCGATGGTCGTGTGATCAAATCCGTTCCGGTGCCGACTTTCCGTGAGCGCGTGGAGCTACGTTTCACGCCGCCGACCACTGGCTTCTACACGCTGGAGGTCAGTGTTGGTGCAAATGCCTTCGTGCTGCTCGAAGCCAACGTGCCGGTCGCGTTCGAGACCGCCAAAAAGGCGGTGGGCCTGATCGGCAGCACGGGCAGCCTCTACGCCGCAGTGCCCAAAGGCACCGGTCTCTTCGCGTTCGGTGTGAGCGGCGAAGGCGACAGTGAATGCGTCAAGGCCACGGTCTACGATCCGTCCGGTCGCGCGGTCTGGAGCCGCGATGCGATCGCGCAGCCCGAGCGCTACACCGCGACCGACGGCGAAGGCGCGACAGGCGGGCTCTGGCGGATCACGTTCGAACGTCCGACGCGCGGTGTGCTTGAGGACTTCCACGTCGATGCACTAGGCATTCCGCCCTATCTCTTCTTGCACCCCGACCGCTACTGGACCTTTTGATTGTAGTTCGCGGGTGGGCCCGCTACACTGATTCGCGTTATGCCTCTTGCACTCAACAGCACAGGCCCGATTCGGCGGCGCATGCTGAATCTGGAAAAACTCGGCGTGCCCGGCGTGCCGCTCGTGGGATACACCCGGAGCGTGCGTTATGGTTGGACAGTGGACGAGCACGCCCACGCCGGGTGCCTTGAGATCGGGCTCTGCCTCCGCGGGTCGCTGGTCTTGGAGAGCGGGGCGGACC
>DUPH01000301.1 GCA_012838435.1 Lentisphaerota bacterium
GTCACGGCTGCAGTGCAGTTTACCGGGACTTTGGAGCTGAATGTCAGGACGGACGGCACTTGCGACAGTCTGGCGGTGGCAGGTGCGCTGGACCTCTCAGGTCTGACGCTGACCCTGAACCTGCCGGCTGAGCCGCCGACCGTCGGGTCGTACACGCTGATCTCAGCAGAGGGCGGGATTCAGGGCACTTTCGAGCAGACGTCGGTTCCCAAGCCTTGGGGCTTGATCATGGAACCGACCGCCGTACGTCTCACCTATGCGAGCGGAACGTTCATGTTACTGAAGTGATGTTGGCTGGAGATGTAATGGGAGAAAATGATGAGAGTGAACAGACGGCAATTTATGGAAGGGGCGGCGGCGTTCGGGCTGGCCGCAGGGATGGGCCGGGTGGCCGAAGGGGCAACGCCTACGGCATTCTCGGATTGGCGCGAGGGCCTGCTCGACATCCATCACATCAGCACGGGGCGGGGCGAATCGACGTTTGTCATCTGTCCAGACGGAACCACCATGCTGATTGATGCGGGCGACATGAGCGACGGACGCCCGGACGAGACGGTGTTGCCGCGCCTCCCGAACGCGAGCCGGACGCCGGGCGAATGGATCGCCGCCTATGTGGAACGTTTTTCCCGTCCGTTGAACCACAAAACGCCCCGTTTGGATTACGTGACATTGACTCACTTCCATTCGGACCATATCGGTTGTCGCCAGAACGAGGTCCGGGAGAAAAACGGTTATGCGCTTTCCGGCATCACGGAGGTCGCGGAGCATGTGGCCATCGGGACGCTCGTTGACCGCGCTTACCCTGATTACGCGTTTCCTACCCGCGAGGCGGTTGCGGCGAGCAATCCGAAATTCTTCAAGGACTATCTCGCGTTCGTCGAGCACCAGCGGACCAAGCGCGGAACGGTCATGGAGGCGTTCGACGTGGGCAGCCGCAAACAGTTCGCGCTGAAGCGCGCGCCGGACCGCTTCCCCAGCTTTATCGTGCGCAACATTGCCGCGAACGGCAAGGTGGGCGAGAAGACAGTTTTCACGCATGAGCAGCGTCCGGACGAGAACATGTGTTGTTCCGTGGTGACACTGTCCTACGGCGCGTTCACCTATTATACGGGCGGCGACTGCAGTGGTTCGCCTGCCAGACGCGATGTGGAGACACCCATAGGGGAAGCGGTCGGTCGCGTGAATGCCATGAGCTTGAACCATCACGGGTGTGATGACGGTACGAATGCCGCTATTCTTGCGGCGTTGCGTCCGCAAATCATGGTGATTCCGGTCTGGGACATGTGGCATCCGCAAACGAATGCCTTCACCCGGATGACAGACAAGACGATTTATCCCGACGACCGGATGATCTTTGCGACAGGGCTACACGAAAAGGCCAAGGCTCGTCTCGGTGAAGCGGCAGCGCTGATCCGGCCTCAAGGGCATGTCGTCATCCGCGTGAGCGAAGGCGGCGCACGCTTCCGCGTGTTTGTGCTGGATCCGGGAGACTTTTCCGTGGTCGACGCTACAGACGAGTTGCACGCATCGAAGAAGTGAGTGGCGAGTA
>DUPH01000302.1 GCA_012838435.1 Lentisphaerota bacterium
GAAGAGACGCATCTGCTCAAGTCCGGCGATTCGGCTTACTACAACTCAGTCGTGCAACACCGGGTCTCTGCCGCGAATGGCCAGCCGGCCACGATCTACGCGGTGATCTTTATGCCGTTCTAATGCGCGGAGCCGTATAATGGAGAAAGATTTGTTTAAGTTGACCGATCCCTTTGGCAGTGCGCCGAGCCGACCGCCCTTCAAGCAGTCGGTCTCAACTGGAGTGCCGTGGAATAACCTGCCGATCACGCGGGACTACACGCTGGGGCAGTTGCTCGATCAGACGATTGCGCGCTGCGGTCCGCAGGATGCCTTGGTCTATGCCGACCGCGACTTCCGCTTGACGTGGTACGAGTTCGGCGAAGAGGTCGACCGGCTGGCCCGCGGCCTGATGACGCTGGGCGTCAAGCGCGGCGAGAAGGTCGCGCTGTGGGCCACCAACGTCCCGCACTGGATCCCGCTGATGTTTGCGACCGCCAAGATCGGCGCCATTCTGCTGCCGCTCAATACGAACTACAAGTCGGCGGAGATTGACTTCGCGCTCAAGCAGTCGGACACCGAAAACCTCTTTCTGATCAACGGGTTTCGCGACACGGACTACGTACAGACGCTTTATGACTTGATTCCTGAACTGCGGGAGCAGCCGCGCGGCCAACTTGTGTCCAAGAACTACCCGTGTCTGAAGCGCGTCTTTTTCTTGGGTCCAGAAAAGCACCGCGGCATGTACTCGGTCAATGAAGTTTTCGCGCTGGCCGTGCAGACGCCGCAGGCCGAATATGAGGCCCGCCAACGTGAAGTAAGCTGCCATGATGTCGTGAACATGCAGTATACTTCCGGCACCACCGGTTTTCCCAAGGGGGTGCAGCTCACGCACTACAACATTGCGAACGACGGTTTCTGGATCGGTGCGTGCCAGAATCTCTCGGCGGTGGATCGCGTGTGTATTCCTGTGCCGCTCTTCCACTGTTTCGGCTGCGTGTTGGGTGTGATGGCTTGCGTCAACCATGGCGCGACCATGGTGCTGGTGGAAAAATACGATCCCGTCAACGTCATGATGTCGGTCGAAAAAGAGCGCTGTACCGCTGTGTACGGGGTGCCGACCATGTACATTGCCATACTCGACCACCCGCTCTTCGATAAGTTTGATTTTTCCACCTTGCGTACCGGCTTGATGTCCGGCTCGCCCTGTCCGGTCAAGCGCATGCAGCAGTGTGTGGATCAGATGTACATGCGCGAAGTCTCGATTCCGTACGGGCTGACCGAGACCGGCCCGGTGATGACGCAGACCCGTTATTTCGAGCCGAGTCTCGAGCGCAAGTGTACGACCATCGGTCAGGCGCTGCCCGGCATCGAGGTCGCGATCATCAATCCCGAGACCGGCGAACTCTGCGCCATCAACGAGCCGGGCGAGATCTGCTGCCGCGGCTTCAACGTGATGGCCGGCTACTACAAAGAGCCGGAGATGACCGCCAAATGTATCGACGCCAACGGCTGGGCGCACTCGGGCGACATCGGCTACATGGACGAGCAGGGCTACTACTTCATCACTGGACGCCTGAAGGATATCATCATCCGTGGTGGCGAAAACATCTCGCCCAAAGAGGTCGAGGATTTCATCGGCCACATGCCGGGGGTGCAGGACGTGCAGATTGTGGGTGTCCCCAGCAAAAAATATGGCGAGCAGCCCGGTGCTTTTGTCATCCCCATGCCGGACGCGGAGATTACCGAGCAGGATGTCGAGGATTATTGCCGCAACAAGATCGCCTGGTTCAAAATCCCGAAGTACATCCACTTCTTGGAGAGCTACCCGCAGACCGCCAGCGGCAAGATCCAGAAATACAAGCTGCGCGAATTGGCCGCACAGCTCTGGCCGGACGCATGAGAGAGTGAATAGTGAATAACGAATAACTAATCTCGCTGTGCGCTGGGAGGGACAAGCGTCTGCTTGTCCGGCGGCGGCTCAGCCACCGCTTTTGTGAACGCTCAACTTCAACTCTCAATGTTCAACATGATGGACAGGATAAGAGGACGTAGGCTTGGTGATGTATGACAGCGGACTTTTTTGCAGGACTTGAGCGCTTATACACAAGCTACGTTGAGTCATTCCGGAACGCCGACGGCGTTTTGCCGGAAATGATCGGGCTTAAGTTGCGGCATACGCGCGGTGTGGTTGATAATGCCGCCTTGATAGCGGAAGGGGAGGGGTGGTCTTCTGAAGACGCTTTCATGGGGCGGGCGGGTGCGCTGCTGCACGACACGGGGCGGTATTCACAGTGGCAAGAGTTCGGAACATTTCAAGACTCGAAGTCGGTCGATCATGCGCAGCGGGGCGTCGAGGTCATCACGCGGGAAGGCTGGCTCTCCGGCTTGACGGCGGCAGAGCGCAAGATGGTGCTTGCGGCAGTCGCGGTACACAACCGCAAAGAGTTGCCGGATGGGCTCGACGCTAAGACTGCCGCACAGGCGCACTTGGTACGGGATGCGGACAAGCTGGACATTTTACGCGTATTTGAGACGGCCGTAGCGGACGGGATGTTGAACCGCAATCCTGAGATGGCGTGGGAGTTGCGGATGGATGGGCCACCTTCACCGGATGTTTTACAGGCGGTTGCCGCCGGAGTTAGCATTGATTACGCGCAGGTCAAATCTCTGGCGGATTTCATCCTGATTCAGGTAGGATGGCTGCCGTGCGGCTTTCATTACAACACAGCTTTACGACTGGCCGCAGAGCGCAAGGCACTCGAATTCCGAGAAAGCTTTTTAACTGAACGATGCGGACATGATGTCTTTGAAGCGTGTTTTAGCAGGGTGAGGCGGCGGATGTCCATGCGTTTGGCCGCGACGGAGGCTGTTGGCTACTGATAAGGACGCGGAGGACAAAAATGTGGATCAAACTGATTTCACCCAAAGTCACGATGCGTCCTATGGACTCCGCGTTCAAAATGCAGATGTCGCCATCCTTGGCGTTGCTCGTTCTGGGCGCGCTGACCCCGCGTCAACACAAGGTTACGGTCTGCGACGAAAATGTCGAGCGTCTAGATCTGCGCGACACTCCCGATCTCGTCGGCATCACGGTCAAAGCCGACACCGCTGATCGATCATGGGATATTGCGCAAGCCTATCGCGCGAAGGGTATTCCTGTTGTCATTGGCGGTATTCACCCGACCGCGTGCCCGGAGGAGAGTGCGCCCCATGCGGATGCCATTGTTATCGGTGAAGCCGAGCCGGTGTGGGCGGACGTTCTGGCGGACGCACAGGCCGGGAAGTTGAGGCCGTCGTACGGCAGCGCCACGCCGATTTCGCTGGATCAGACTCCGATACCGCGATGGGAACTGATCGACAAGAAACGTTACCTTTTTACCAACACATTGACGATCGGTAGAGGCTGCCCGTGGCACTGCTCCTTCTGCTACAACAGCTCTCCCAACCTGCCCAAGGGGTACCGTGCGAAGCCTATCGAAAATGTACTGGCTGAGATCGCGTCGCTCAACTCTCGCCACGTTATGTTCATTGACGACAACTTTATTGCCGATCCCGCATACGCGCGCCAACTGCTTCAGGCGTTCCGTCCCCTGCACTTGACGTGGCATACGGCGGTCAGCGCGGATATCGGTCAGCATGACGACATCCTCGACCTGATGGTGGAGACGGGGTGCCGCAGTCTCTTCATCGGATTTGAGAGCTTGAATCCCGCAAATCTGCGCACGGCCAACAAGTTGCAAAACAAGCGTGAAAAATACGAAGACCTTGTGCGTAAGATTCACGGTCGCGGGATGATGGTCAACGCAAGTGTGGTCTTTGGGTTTGATGAGGATGGTCCGGAGGTGTTTGAACAAACAACCGACTGGCTCATCTCCCAGAGGATCGAAACGATGACAGCGCATATTCTCACCCCGTATCCCGGAACGGCGTTGTACACGCGGTTGCTGAGTGAAGGCCGGATTTTCGATCATGATTTCACACACTACAACACGTCCCGCGCTGTCTTCCGCCCGGCGAAAATGACCGCGAAGGAACTCGAATCTGGATACTTGGACGCGTACAAACATTTTTACTCCCTGCGCAGCATTTTCGCGCGAATGCCAAAATATGACGGCGGCCGTGTGCCATACCTGCTCTTCAATCTTTGCTACAGAAAATACGGTGGCCTCGTGTCCTTTCTCGCATCACCGAGACTCATGCGGTTTTTCGGCGCTCTCGGCACCTCGCTTTCCTACCCGGACTTGCGCGGGGAAGTTCATTAGTGC
>DUPH01000303.1 GCA_012838435.1 Lentisphaerota bacterium
CATCAAAAAAACCCAATGTTTACTAGGGTTTATTCACTATTGCTCCCTTTTCCTCTCTGGGCCTTATTTCCACACCTTGAAAGGTGTGGAAGAGGAGCACATGTTTTTCTCAGGCTCCGCTTACGTCCAAATGATGCTTCAAATGAGAGACTCTTGCCCCCTCGTGGCATGGGCGTCCCGCCCATGAGAAACACGGGCAAGATGCCATCTGAACGCAGAACTTAGAACGTTGAACGCAGAACACCGAAGCAGAAACTCCTAAATCCTCAATCCTAACTGCAAACTCCGCGCGCAGCGCGGCTTGCATCTGCGTCATCTGTGTAAATCTGTGGATGAGAAAACCCGAGCAGTGCAAATCCCAAATCCTTCGTGCCCCTTGGTGCCTTCGTGTGAGAAAAAGCGCTCGCCTCAGCCCGGCCAGCGCCAATCCATAATCCCCAGCACGATTTGATACAGCCCGAAACCGGCCAGCGCGAACCCCGCGACGCCGGACAGAAGTCGGTTCAGCCGCTCGTTCCTTTCTCCGGCGCATGCGCACAGCAGGACGATCCCTGCCATGCTCGTCAGCATCGCGCCATAAAACCCCGCAAGAAAACCGATCCCATTGGCGGGCGTTTCGCGCCACCCCGACAGCAACAGCGGCCCGCCCACCAAACCCCAATACACATAGGGGGATGGATTCAGCAGGTTCAGGAGCACGGCCCGGAACACGCCTCTCCGATCGGGATGGTCTGACACCGCGACCGCCTCAGGGTGCCGCCAAGAACGCAACGCCCCCGCAGCAAGATAGAGAATGAAGAACCCGCCAGCGAACCGCAACAGTTGTATCCACCACGGCGGGACGCGGCTCAGCACGATCAGTACCAACACGATGATCGGGCCATCGCTCAGCAGCGGTGCCAGCACGGCAGGCAACGCCCGTCGCCAGCCGCTGCGTAACGCCAGAGAAACCAGATAGGCCAGAAATGGGCCGGGCTGCACCGCAGCCGCAAAACCGTAAACCGCACCCTGTACAAAGTATAGAGACATAAGATTCCTTACAACTCCGAGATCAGCGAAAACAACTTACACCACACGGCGGCAGATCGTCGAGAGAGAAGGGAGGAGGAAGAGGTAATAAGTAAAAGGTAAGAGGTAAGAAGTAGTAGGCAGTAGGAGGTGAGAGGTGAGAGGGGCGTCCCGCCCATGAAACACGGGCAAGATGCCCGTGCCACGCCTGAACGCAGAACGCTGAACGTTGAACGCTGAACGCTGAACGTTGAACGTAGAACTCCTAAATCCTCAATCCTAACTGAAAACTCCGCGCGCGGCGCGGCTGCGCCTTGCGTGAAAACCCGAGCAGTGCTTTTACACGCACTGTCAACATTGACACAATCGCGCGGGTCTGCGAGACTATTGCCACATCATGAAACCGCATAAGACTGTTCTTTTCCTTGGCGACGGGATGGCTGACGAACCGATCGCCGAACTCGGACACCGTACCCCGCTCCAAGCGGCCAATACCCCACACATGGATGCGATCGCACGCTGCGGCCGCAGTGGCACCATGCTGACCCTGCCCGAGGGCTACCCGACCTCCAGCGACATCGCCAATATGTCGGTGCTCGGCTGTGACCTTGCCACTGAAATGTGTGGCCGCGGCCCGCTTGAAGCCGCCAGCCAAGGCATCCCGCTTGGCCCAGATGATATCGCCTTTCGCATGAATCTGGTCACCGTGGATGCTGACGGTATCCTACGCGACTTCTCGGGCGGACACATCGCGCAGGCTGATGCCGAAGAGGCGATCCGCCTGCTCAATGACGCGCTCGGCACCGATACGATCCGCTTCTATCCCGGTGTTAGCTATCGTAACCTGCTGATACTCTCCGGCCCGGAGTACAGCGCGGAGATCTCGTACGACAAACCCGATGATTGCCACGGTCAATCGGTGGCGAAGCACCTGCCGCGCACCAAGTCAACCGAAGGCATACACACCGCAGAGGTCTTGCGCGATCTCATCGCGCGCGCCGCCGACGTGCTCAAGGGGCGCGAGGCCAACGGCATCTGGCCGTGGAGCGGCGGCAAGGCCGGCGCCATCCACAATATCAGCCAGCGCTACGGCATCCGCGCAGCGGTGATCTCCGCCGTCGACGTGATCAACGGACTCGGCCGCTGCATGGGCATGGATGTCATCAGGGTGCCGGGCGCGACCGGTTATATCGACACCGATTACGAGGCCAAGGCTGACGCTGCCTTGAAGGCACTCGCTGACGGCTATGATTTTGTCTATGTGCACGTCGAGGCGATCGATGAAGTCTCTCACGCGCAGGACTTGGCGCTCAAACTGAAGGCGCTCGAGGACTTCGATCACCGTCTCGTCAAACGTGTGATGGACGGCGGCGGTCCGTCGGTCGCCTACTGCGTGCTGCCAGATCATCCGGTGCCATTGGCGACCGGCAAACACACGCGTACCCCGGTGCCGGTGGCCGTCTACCAGCCGGGCGTCGAACCTGACGACGTGGAGACCTTTGACGAGTCTGCCGCACGACGTGGCACGCTTGGTGCTCTCAAAGGATCGGCGCTGATGAACCTGCTCCTGAAAGTTAGGAGTTAGGATTTAGGATTTAGGATTTAGGAGGTAGCCCGGGAGGGACGAGCGTCTGCTCGTCCGCGGCGGCGTAAACGCCGCCCACAGAACGAGGCGCGGATTTGGGATTTGCATATTGCAGATTGCCAATTGCAGATTGAGGGTTGAGAGTTGCGTCGATCAAGGGGACATCTGGTGTGTATCTGGCTGGCGGCCATGTGCGTGGCAGCCGCGTCGGTGACGTTGTACACAGCGGCGGTCTGGTTCGGTAATCTGAATCAAGATGAGGGCTGGTATCTGTATGCCGCGCGCGCCGTGGCTGACGGACGTATGCCGTACCGCGACTTTTTCTTCACGCAAGGTCCGCTGATGCCGTATCTCTACGGCCTGTTCGCACCGCTGTGGTCGCCGCATGGCGTGCTGGGCGGGCGGGTCTTCACCGCCGCACTCGGCCTCTTGAGCGGACTGTTGGCCGCAGGACTGGCGCGGCGTGCCGTGCCTTCGTCGCGCGCGGCAGAGGCCGGCCTGATCGCCTTTGCGCTGACTGCCTGTAACCTCTACCACGTTTATTTCACGACGATCCCGAAAACCTACGCGCTGGCCTCGTGTCTAGTACTGGGTGGTTTTCTATTGCTCACGTTGAGTCTGTCGCGCCGTAGCCAGACGCGCTCGACCCTCTCCTGCATGTGGGCGCTGCCGGCCGGCATGCTGATAGCCTTCGCGGCGGGTGTGCGTCTGTCGCTGGGGGCGATGCTGCCGATTACTGCGCTGGCGCTGCTGCTGACCTTCCGCAAAACTGGCGCGGCCTTCTTCTGGTTCGCACTCGGCGGCGGCGTGGGGCTGGCACTGGCGTTCGGCCCCACATTGACGGAAGCGCTTGAGCCGTTCCTGTTCAGCCAGTCGTTCCATGTGGCGCGCGGCGGCCGTGACCTCTTTTTCATGGCCGGTTCGCTGGCGCGCACGGTGCGAGCCTATCTGCCTGCGGTAATGCTGCTGGCGGCGCTGGTCATTTTCCGGTTGTTCCGCAGCAGCGGCGTCGCGGACACCGTCGCGCAGGAAGAGCCGACGGGCGTTCTCTACCGTGGTCAATTCTGGCCGTGGATCTGGCTGCTGGCATTTCTTGCGGTCTTCGGGGTGCAGCTTGCCAGTCCGTATCCGTACGACGACTATCAGGTGCCGGTCATGGGATTGCTGGCCGCAGCGGTCGCGGGTTGGGCCGCGAACAGCACCTCGTCGGGTTCGCTGCGCGGCTGTGTCTGCCTCCTCTGGGTGGTCGCCAGCCTGTTGGCGAGCTTTGGGTCGCCGATGGCGCAGTCGTGGTTCGTCGCACGCCAAGACCGCTTCTGGGCGGTGCGCAAAACAGCGCCGGATCTGGCCGTGCTACGCCAAACGGCGCGCGACGTACGCGCATTAGCCGGAACGGACGACCTGCTCCTGACCCAGGACACCTATCTGGCGGTCGAGGCGGATATGCGCGTGCCGGAGGGGCTGGAGATGGGCCCCTTCAGTTATTTCCCGCAACTGAGCGATGAAGAGGCCGCCCGCTACCATGTGATGAACGATACGCGCTTGGAAGCGCTGCTCGCGGCAGCGCCGGCCAGCATCGCCGCCTACAGCGGATACGGCTTCGCCATCCGTTCACCGGTGATGGACGAAGTGCCCGCCGCGCAACGCCACGCTTTTTTGAGTACTTTGGGACAGCACTACGACGGCGTGCAGGAGGTGCCCGATTTCGGCCAGAACAGCACGACGCTCCAGATCATGAAGCGGCGTACCCCACTTGGTGCGCAACAGCGGCCCTGAAAACTTTGACATGTCTGATTATCTGAAAACCTTACAATTGCCTGCCGATATCCGGACGCTGCCTGCTGACGCATTGCCGGCACTGGCCGAAGAGTTGCGTACGGTGATCCTCGATACCGTCAGCAAGACGGGCGGTCACTTGGCCTCGAATCTCGGGACGGTCGAACTCACAATCGCATTGTTACGCGTCTTCAACCCGCCCGACGACAAGGTCGTGTGGGACGTGGGCCACCAGAGCTACTCCTGGAAATTGCTGACCGGGCGTTGCGACCGCTTTTCCACCCTGCGTCAGCACGGTGGCCTCTCAGGTTTCCCAAAGCCGGCCGAGAGCCCGTTCGATGCTTTTGTGGGCGGCCACGCCGGCACGGCGCTCTCCGCCGCACTGGGCATGGCGGTCGCGCGCGACCGTGACGGCGGTAAGCAACATGTCGTGGCCGTGATCGGTGACGGCTCGTTGACCAACGGCATCACGTTTGAGGCGCTCAACAGTCTGGACGACGCCAACACCAAGCTCATCGTGATCCTCAACGACAACGAGATGTCGATCTCGGAAAACGTCGGAGCGTTGTCGCGTCGGCTCGGGCGTATGCTGGCTGACGTGCGCTACAACCGCATCAAGGCGGCGGCCGAGGCGGCCGGCCACCGGTTGCGCATGACGCCGCTGCGGCGCATCTACCACCGTCTCGAACAAGCGATCAAGAGCCTGTGGCTGCGCAACGCCTTCTTCGAGGAATTCGGCATCCGTTATGTGGGACCGATCGACGGTCACGATTTCAATGCGCTGGAACACGCCCTCTACACGGCACGCGACGACAAGCGTTCGGTCTTGATCCACATCGCCACGCAGAAGGGGCACGGCTTCAAGCCCGCCGAGCGCAGTCCCTGCGACTGGCACGGGGTCGGTGCGTTTGAACTGGAAGCCCGGCGACCGCCGGAAGGGCGGCGCGGCTACTCCCAGATTTTCGGCGAGACACTGACAGCGCTGGCCGACAGCGATCCGCGCGTGATGGCGATCACGGCGGCGATGTGCGGCGGTACGGGGCTCGAACCCTTTGCGGCGCGGCATCCCACGCGCTTTTTCGATGTCGGCATCTGCGAATCGCATGCGGTCGTTTTCGCGGCGGGGCTGGCAGCGTCCGGCTACCGTCCGGTCTTCGCAGTCTACTCGACCTTCCTGCAACGCGCGGTGGATTGCGTGATGCACGACGTCTGTCTGCAACGTCTGCCGGTGCTCTTCTGCCTCGACCGCGCCGGCGTGGTCGGCAGCGACGGTCCCACGCATCACGGCATTTACGATATTCCGATGTTGCGTTGCCTGCCGAATCTAACCTTGATGCAACCCAAAGACGCCTGCGAGTTGGCGGCCATGATGAAGACTGCGCTGGCGCACGACGGACCGACCGTCATCCGCTACCCGCGCGAGCCGGGGCCGGCGGTGGAGATCGATCCGGATATCGCGCCGCTGCCGATCGGTATGGCGGAGACCGTGGAAGAAGCCGACGGCGCGGCGGTTTGGTTTTGGGCGCTGGGCGACATGTTGCCGTTGGCCTGCGAGACCGCAGCGCGGCTGCGGGCGGACGG
>DUPH01000304.1 GCA_012838435.1 Lentisphaerota bacterium
ACATGCTTGCCGGCGCGTGCGGCGGCGACCGCGGCTTCACAGTGAGCGCCGGACGGCGTGGCGATCAGCAGGATATCCACTTCAGGCAAGGCCAACATCGCTGTCAGATCCGCATAAGCGGCACACCCGAACTCAGCCGCGAATGCTTCAGCACGCGACAGTTGCCTGCTGCAAACTGCCACCAGTCGCGCACCGATGGCCTGGACGGCGCGCGCATGCACGCGCGCGATCATCCCCGTCCCTGCAATCGCAAAACCGAACTTTCGTCCCATCGCTACCCCCACCTTCTCGTTTCTTGCGTGCGCCCACTGCGCATAACATGTGGACACTTTACCTATGATCCGTTCCATCGTCAAATCAATCACTGTTTAATCTCCGCTCTTTGCTGCTTGACCCCCTACCCGTTGAAGCGTACCATACGGGTTGTTTGAAGCTTTACTTTAATCAAACTGTGGAGGAAGAGTCGGATATGAAGAACGTGAAGAAATTGTTTGTGCTCACTTTAGCCGCGGCTGGATTCGTCGGCTGTTCAACAACCACCACCTGTCCGGATACGGACGGCAAAAAAGCGGATGTGCGTCCTACCCCGGCGGCAGTCGTGTCGCGGCCGGCCTACAGCACGCTGGGCCTGGAACAGAAGATTCAACGGATTACCGAGGAGCTGCGGGTAATCGGTGTCGCGATGCAAAAGTACTCCTGGGATCACGAAGGCAAGTTCCCGCCCCGCCTTTCTCACCTCGTAACGAAGGGCTACCTGCCGGCCAGCGCTCTTGTGTCCAGTGCCGACCCGACAGGCGGCAAGGAGGGCGGCGTGCCGGACGCTTACAGCGAGTGGGGGCAGGCCAAAGAGACCGACGAGCCGGGGTGCAGTTATCTGTACGAGTTTAGCGAAGCCGTTTGTGAATGGGATTGGAAAAGCTATCTGGGCGGCAAACCGAGCCTGTCGGATATCGACACCAACCGCGACGGTAAGGTTACTTGGGCGGAGGCAAAGAGCTGGCAGCTTGCGCATGGCGACACCACCCAGCAGCCGTCCAACCGTGCCTACTCCAAGAACCGTTTCCCGATCGTGCGCTGCTATTGGCTCGACTACCCCAACGCCGGTGCCAACCCGGAAAGCCGCTGCACCGTCAACCTGTCAGTCGATCTCCAGACTGTTTTCGTGTCGAAACCCTGGTGGGAAAAAGACACGCCTTAAGGTCACATCACGGATAGTTCTGCCCGGTCGGCCGGATCATGATCTCGCTGACATGGACGTGCGGCGGTTGCGCCAGCAACCACGACACGCTGTTGGCGATATCCTGCGGCTCCAGCACCCTGCCGTAGGTTTCCACGGTCTTGCCAAAGTTTTCGCGCGTGTACCCCGCCACCTGCTGGAAACCGCTCTCCACAATACCCGGCATCACAGTCGTGACACGCACGCCGCTTGCGCACACCTCGCGGCGCAGCGCCTCGGCAAGCGCAGAGGCGGCGAATTTGCTTGAGCCATAAAAACCGCTGAACGGCGAGACGTTACGTCCCGCTACGGAACTGAGCACCACGATGTCGCCGCTCCCTTGTTGTGACAAATACCGACCGGTCTGCCGCAACAGATGCGCCGTTCCCAACACGTTCGTCTGATACAGCTCCTGCCACTGGGAGTTATCACTAGTGGTTATACCGCCCGCCAGCCCGCGCCCTGCATTGGCGATTACAATTGAATACGCGCTGCCGCCCTCCTGCCAAGCCAACACCGCCTCCAGCAGCGCATCGATCGCCGATGCCTGCCCGGCGTCGCCCGCGACAATCAGGGCACGTCCCCCACCCTGCCGGATCTCATCGGCCACCTCCCGCAAGAGCGCTTCGCGTCGCGCGTGAAGCGCGACCGCCGCCCCTTGGCGGGCCAATGTCAGTGCAATAGCCCGTCCGATACCTGAACTTGCCCCGGTTACAATCGCCGTCTTTCCTTGAAATGGTTTCATCTGTGCTCCTTATCACGCCGCGCCACAACGCGCGGGGCGGGTTATCATTTAGACTTGCGTTCAGGGTAGCACCCTCCCCTTCTCGACGACAAGCCTAAAGCGCCCTCAGCCCAGCGCCACAGTCAACCAGAGCGGGATCGTGACAAGACAGAGCACGTGCGTTGCTAGAACCGCTGCTGCGGAAAACTCAGCATCGCAATCAAACGCTTCGGCCATCGTCACACTGGCCATGGCTGCCGGCTGCACCGCTATCAGGATCAACACGCGTCGCACTTCAGACGACATCGGCACGACCAGCAATCCGGCTATACATAAGGCTGGAATAACTGCCAGCCGCAAAAGGCAGGTGCCGGCCATCAGCGGCGACAGGATGCGGCCGGGGTGCAGCATTGCAATACGGGCACCACAGATCAAGGCCGATGTCGGAATTGTCGCACTGCCCATCATCTGGCAGGTGTCGAGTATCGTTTCGAATAAGGAGTGACAGATCGTGCCGTCTTGCGGTAGCAGAACGCACGCCGTCAATTGCGAGCGCAGCACGAGAATGATGATCGACGCCAGCAACGCCAGCATCGGCACGCTGACCAGATTACGCAGGAAGCGCCGATCCAGCTTCTGGCCGGTCAGTGCTTTGACGCCCAATGTCCAGACGCACAGCTCGGCACCCAGACTGGAAAAGATCACCAGTGCCACCGCCATCTCACCCCACAACGACGCCGCGATCAAAATCGGCAGAAAGGAGTAGTTATTCGCCATGCAGATGAAGTGATAGCACCGTCGCGTGCCCTCCGTATGATGGCGAAGCAACGGCAGCGTGACACGTCCAATCAGCCAGCCCGTCACAAAGATGAATGCCGCGCCAGCCGGTATCATCCAGTTTTGAAGCAACGAATCCCATGTGAAAGACCGTACGATGGAACTGACGATCAAGCACGGATAAAACACGTTCACCAGCACCAGTGACAGTTGACGGTTGAATGCCGCGTCAATCACTCGGTGCTTGCTGAGCATGTAGCCCGCCAGCGTCATCAACACCAGCGGGAGCATCTTGATGAAAAGGGTCAGCATAATCGTTGGCGGCTCCTGCTTGCAGGTGTGGGCACGGGCATCTTGCCCGTGTTTCATGGGCGGGACGCCCATGTCACGATGGAAGCAAGAACCGCGTTATTAGAAAAAGAGATCTCGTTCGCCATTGCAGATACGATCATAATGCGCTTTGACCGTCGGATAGAATTTGGGCAGCGTCGCTTCAATCGCCGCCAGTTCCCGTTCCAGAAGCGGCTCGCAAAGCGCACGTGTCGCATCACTGGCGAAATCGTCCAGCCACTCGCGGAAAGTCAGCACCGCATTGATCTTGCAAAACTTGCCCTCTTTGCCGGTTTTGAGCGCGTCCATGATGCAACCGCCAGTACGGCCGCAGCGGTACCCTGCCGTGCAGAATGAGGTGATGATCCCCTCCCCCGCCAGATGCGCAATCAACTCTTCCAACGTGCGTGTGTCGGAAAGCACAAATTGCTGACGGTCTTTTTCCTGATACGTCTCGCTTGCGAAATCACTGTAACCTTTGATCGCGATATTGCTGCTCGCGTCCATCTGCGTGACGCCGCAGCGCACAAAGGCGTTGCGCGACTCCGGTCGCTCGCGGCAGGTCACGATCATGCCGGTATACGGCACGGAGAGCCGTGTGATGACCAAGATACGGTGGAAGGTGTCGTCATCCACCAGATACGGCGAAGTGGTCGGCAAGTCGGTTCCACTGGCCGGTTCTAGGCGCGGGAACGAGATCGTGTGCGGCCCGATGCCGAACTGGCGTTCCAAATCGCGCGCGTGGTAGAGCGAGGCCATCAGCTCGAACTTCCAGTCATAGAGCCCGTACAGCACCCCCATGCCCACGTCATCGACGCCCGCCTCCAGGCAACGGTGGAAACAGGTCGTGCGCCAATCGTAATCGCCTTTCACCGTGCCGGCCGGATGCAACCGCGCATAGGTTTCACGGTGGTAAGTCTCCTGGAAAACCTGGAAGGTGCCGATCCCGACCTGCTTGAGCACACGCAGGTCTTCGACCGGTAGCGGCGCCGCGTTGACATTCACGCGGCGGATGCCGACCGGCGTGCCTTTCGGCGATTTGACCGGATGGTTGTAGATGGTACGGATGGTCTCCGCAAAATAATCGGTCGACGTATCCGGATGTTCACCGTAAACCGCGATCAGCCGCTTATGACCGATCTTGCCGGCCAGCACGTCGATTTCCTGACGCACCTCATCCATGTCGAGCACGCGACGTTTTTGATCTTCGTTGCCACAACGGAATCCACAGTACGTGCAGCGGTTGACGCACAGGTTGCTCATGTAGAGCGGTGCGAACATCACGATCCGGTTGTCATACACCGCGAGCTTGACTGCCAGCGCCGTCTCCTCCATCTCTTGCAGCAGGTCAGGATCGGTCACATGAATCAAAGTGGCGGTTTCCTCCGGCAGCAACGTCTCGATGGCACGGGACTTGGCGAGGATTTCACGCACGCGCACCGCGTCATTTGCGGGCTGATCGGCCGCCGCCGACAGGTTGCGCATGATTTTTGCGTCATCAATAAAATGTTTGCCGCCCGGCAGATATTTGTCGATTTGTTCGCGGATCACGAAACGCTTGCGATAATCGGCGGCATTGGTGAAGTGACGGATGCCCGGACTGGGTGTTGTGGCTGTAGCTGTTGTTGACATGGCACGCTCCTCGTTATGTGCGGCGGTAAGCGTGCGAAGCTGTCGTCCATACGCTTACGCGAACAACGGCCCACAGGCACTCTCGTCCATCCTTGGGTCAGAGCCTCGCTCCTCCACCGCAGAAAGAAAACGGCGTGAATATACGTGATTCGCGTTGCTGTTTCAAGTGCTTTGCATAATTTTTTCATTTTGTCCTTGCCTATAAGAACAGAATGCCATTATTATACCCCTATAACTGGTTTTCGGTTTTCTTCGGGGTCCCTCGCCTTTTGCGTAACGCAGGTGATGCATACGGCGAGGTTCCGGGGCATGATGACATGCCCGTTGCAGCAGAACGGGCCATGGGTTTTGGTGCAACCGGCGCAAACAACAACATGGCTGGACAGTGGAAACACAAGGAACGCAGGCATGGACATCTATGTTGGCAACCTTCCGTACTCAACGACAGACGACGACCTGAGAGGTCTTTTCGCGGCACATGGTGAGGTTGCCTCGGCGCGTGTCGTTATCGACCGGATGACGGGCCGGTCGAAAGGGTTTGGGTTCGTCGAAATGGCGGACCGGGCTCAAGCTCAACAAGCGATCGACGCGCTGAACGGTTACGAGGTCGAGGGGCGCAAGCTGCGCGTCAACGAATCGCAGCCGAGGCCGCCACGCGAAGACCGTGGCGGCGGATTTCGCGGACGCGACCGCGGTGGTAGCCGCTGGTAGTTCAGCAAACGAAACTATCGCTCTAAGGCGGCACCTCTGCGGAAGAAGCCGCCTTTTTACTGTTGCGGCGGCGGATAGGCCAGAAAGAGTGCCCGGCACATTTCGCAGGTCACGTCGGTCTGCAGGAGCGTGCCGTATGATTCTGGATATATGGCAGTCAGTTCAATGAGCAGCCCGAAGCGTCCGCGTGCACCTGTATTTTGCAGCGTTGGGCGTGGGCTGTCGGAATAGACACGCTCCAAAAGGTAACACGAGGCAAACGTTTCGTCGTTCTGCCGCAGCAGATGCCGTCCGCGTAGTCGCTCATTGGTGATCCGTTGCAATTCCCATGCCTTCAGTTCATTGTCGGGATGTGCGCTAAAGGCATGGAATGCCAATTTGTTGTCGTTGGCCCCCGAATTGCCGTGGAAGTCGAGCAGGCAGAAAAGCGCGGGGTCGCTCACGATCTTTCGGTACACGCGCGCCTCGGGTTCACTGAACGGCGCCGTTCCCTTCCAGTCAAAATCATTCGGCCCGTACACGCCGTCTTTGTTGCTGTCGCGTCCCGAGAACCGCTCCCACTCGAAGTCGCCTTGCCGGTTGAGATCCACACCCCGCGCGTTGTGACGCCGCATTTTCTCGTACCCGTATGGGTTCAGCAACGGTAGGATTTTGATCCGCACGCGTTCCAAATCCACCACGTCGCGAAGTCGGCCTTCCGCCAGTCGCCGCGCAAAAGTGATCAGCCCATAGCCCGGCTCCCACTCGGCACCATGCGCAGCCGCATAGAGGAAGTAGAGAGGCGCATCGGGTTTTCCCAGATTCAAGCTCCAGATCCGGTTTCCGTCTGAGGCCTCCCCTTCTTCCTCAAGGCGGATCACATTGGGATAGGCCTGCGCCAGCCGCCGCATCTCCTCGACCACGCCCTCGTAACTCAAGCGCTTCTCATAATACTCCCCAAAGCGGACCGGATTGCCTAACGCACCGCTCACGGGGGTAAAGGCGTAGTAGGCATCCACATGCCGGCAGTACGGCTCGCGCAATGAAAGCAGATCGCAAGCGGTGATCGCGCCCTTTCCGACCGGCTGCCTGACTAATCCCGGCTCGCCGCCCGGCGCCACCGCCAGCACTTCGATCCCCGGCCATGCGCTGCTTTCCGACGGCAGAACGGCCAGCTTGCCGTCCGGCCATCCCGCGCGCGGCATGATCTGTCCGAGGCGGAAACCGGCCGTCGCATCTCCCTCTTTGACGACGCGCAAACCAGCCGCCATGCGCGCCTGCCAGGACAAACCGGCGGCGACACCCCCTACTTCGGCCATCCGGGCCTCTACACCCCGACTCCGGGCAAACGCCCGCATGTCCATGAATACCCGGCCGCCAGCTTGGGCGAATCGGTTGAGTTCAGGCACGAGCGCCGGCGGCAGGTTACCCTGATAGAGCACCAGAGCCCCGGCGGCGTTCGACAGCGCGGCAGCCGGATCTTTCGTGTTTAGGATTAGCCCCTCTTCAAACAGGACGCGCGCGCGTTGGATCACGACATTCGTTGCCGACAAATCCGTGAACAGTGCGATTCGCGGCGGCGGCACTCGCGGCACCGGTGCTCGCTTGACGGTCAGCGCCACATCATCAAACATCACACGGCCCGCGCCGTTACGCGTCTGCAGATAGACCATGACGTAGGTTGTTCGATCCGGAATCTGAGTCCGCAATCTGACTTGTGTCCAGTCACATGCACCGAAAATCGGTCGTGATGTCGGCTGCGATAGTATCCCATCCTCGGTGTCCATGCAGTAGAGCTGAAGGGTCGTCACGGCGTTAGTATCTAACTCCGACCGGATCCACGCCGCAAGTTCTACGAGGCTACCGGCCTCAACAGAGATCGACCGGTCATGCCCTTGGCGCAGGCGCGTATAGGCGGGAACCACATTTTCCAACACGGCCCCCGCCCCGCTGCGTCCCCCCTCCCCTACCCGATACAACTTGCGCGCTGCATCTTCAGGCGTGCGTTTTTGCCAGACTGGCTCCAACGCCTCTTCAAACCCGGGGTTCCGCAACAGGTTGCCAGCCAGCGCAACCGATGCAAAACCTGCCAGCAACCACGCACACATCTCCCTCGCCCATCTGCAAGCCACGATCATGAGTATCCTCTCCTTACACGCGCTATAACTCACCCAGCACGAGTATTATGACACTCATGAATACGTTGTTCAAGCTCTAGCCCTAGGCGCGTTCGGATACACGTGCTTCGATCGAACGAATTATTTGCAAAGCGTGTAGAGCACGCCTGCGACCACCGCCGAACCGATCACGCCTGAGACGTTCGGCCCCATAGCGTGCATCAGCAGGTAGTTGTCAGGATCGGACTCCAGACCGACCTTGTTGGACACGCGCGCCGCCATCGGCACCGCCGAGACGCCGGCTGAACCGATCAAGGGGTTGATCGGATCTTTGCAGAATTTGTTCATCAGACGACCCATCCAGCAACCACCGGCCGTACCAAAGCTGAAGGCGATCAACCCCAAGATCAAAATGCCCAGCGTTTCTGGATTCAGGAACTTTTCGCAGGCCAACTTGGAGCCGACTGCAAGCCCCAGCATGATCGTCACGATGTTGATCAAGGCGTTCGCCATGGTGTCGGCGATACGCGCCACACTGGGGCCAACCTCGCGCGCTAGGTTGCCGAGCATCAATGCGCCAATCAGCGGCACCGCGCTGGGCAACAGCAATGCGCAGAGCAACAGCACGGTCAACGGGAAGCAGACCTTCTCCATCTTCGAGACGTGACGGAGTTGCTTCATCACGATCTTGCGTTCACTTTCAGGGACGATCGCCTTCATGATCGGCGGCTGGATGATCGGCACCAGCGCCATGTACGAGTAGGCCGCCACCGCGACCGCCCCTAGCAGGTGCGGGGCCAACTTGGTCGTCAGCCAGATGGCAGTCGGGCCATCCGCGCCGCCGATGATACCGATTGACGAAGCTTCTTTCAGTCCGAAGTTGATGTGCTCGGGGAAGATCATCGAGAGGCAGAGCGCGCCCAGCAGCGCGACGAAAATGCCAAGCTGCGCGGCCGCACCCAGCAACGCCGTACGCGGGTTGGCGATCAGCGGACCAAAGTCGGTCATCGCGCCCACACCCATGAAGATGATGATCGGGAAGAGGCCGGTGTTGACGCCGAACTCGAAGAAGTAATAGAGGAATCCGCCGGGTTCGAGCACCAGCTTCGTAGCCGCATCCACCAGCGGCGGCGCGGTGACATTCGCGAACGGCATGTTGGCCAGCAAACCGCCGAAGCCGATCGGCAACAACAGCAACGGCTCGAACTCTTTGACGATCGCCAAATAGAGCAGCACAAGGCAAACAAGGATCATGACCGCCTGACCCAGCCCGTAGGGCATGCCAAAGATGACCTTCACCTCCTGCCCCGGCATGTGGGCACCCGACGGCGTCAGGTAACCTTCAGTCACATATTTAGGCGGATCTTTGGCGAGAAACCCTTTGATCCCGGTATCATCCTTGAGTTGCTTCACTTTGCGGACCATCGTCCGCCAATCGTCGCCCGTGGCAGTCTGAGCGACCGCACCGTCAGCCGTCGCAACCGGTGCCGCAGGCTGCGCCCCGGCATCTGCCGAAAACGCCGAACCGGCAAGCACCACCACACACACCATCATCGTATAGAGAAATTTCATACAGCAATCCTTTCATTCATCCTTACGCCAAGAGAGCCAGCAGGTCGTCGGTATTGACCTTGTCACCGACATTCACATACACCGCAGCGACACTTCCGGCACGCGGAGCATGTACCGGGGTTTCCATCTTCATGACATCCAGAACGATCAGAACGTCATCTTATGCCACGGCATCGCCGGGCTTGATTTCCACGCGCAGCACCGCGCCCGGCAATACCGCGCGGACCTCCTCTTGTTGGGCTGCGTCAGTGGCGACGACCGGCGCCGCAACTGTGGCCGCTGGCGCGTTGGCTTTCGGACGCGCGGTACGCGTCTTCTTTTTGGGCTCCTCATCCGGCAGGATGTGGTTGAAACGGGGAATAATCACAGCAAAACGGTTCATCACCCAAACCATGAGGGCGAGGAACACATAAACAATGCCCATGCCTGCAACCAGCAGGACGAGGCCTTGCATCAAGGTGTTAGTGTTGACCATATACGACTCCTGGGGCCAGTGCCCCCTTCTACGAATGACAAAAAGGGAAAGGAAACTGAACAAACGTGACCGCACGCGAAACGGCGGCAGATTAAGACACCGTCCACAAAACGGGGTCACAAGAAAAAGAGACTGAGCGTCGAATCTAGGTACTGAACGCTTAAGTCATATCGAACTCTCAACGTTCAACGCTCAACGTTCAATGTTCAGGATTCAAGGTCAACACAGCACCGGAGAGGCGTGTGCGAGCAAAAAGAAATACGGATGCAGAATGCTCCGCAGCGAAGAGAAATTGCAAAAACCCGCCCTAGCACGCCGAAGCGGCGGCCGCATATTATCGTGAAATCTAGACCACACGACGTCCGGCGCACGGGTAAGGCGGAGCGCATCCGACGCAACGACAAGCCCGCCCCGGCGCGCGGGCAGCAGTGCGTCGCACTGTAGCCCGTCCTCGACGCCCGTCCAAGAAGAACCCGCCGCGTCGCCGCCTTGACCGCCCCATGACGATTCGGAATTCGCGACGCCGCCGGATGTGAGTGCGCCGAGCAAGGTTCCGGTGCAGACCCGTCCACCCGTCTGCAACAGGAACGCCAATGCGAACAGTGCCGCGAACGCCGCCCTGCGGATAACGTTCACGGACTGTCCGTTAGACTCTTGCCCAAAACGCTTCATTTAAGTCATTTGCAGAGCGTGTAAAGCACGCCCGCGACCACCGCCGAACCGATCACGCCCGAGACGTTCGGCCCCATGGCGTGCATCAGCAGGTAGTTGCTCGGGTCGGATTCCAGACCAACCTTGTTGGACACGCGTGCCGCCATCGGCACCGCCGAGACGCCGGCCGAACCGATCAAGGGGTTGATCGGATCTTTGCAGAACTTGTTCATCAGGCGCCCCATGAGACATCCGGCACCCGTGCCGCAGGCGAAGGCCAAGAGGCCAAGTGCAAGAATACCCAGCGTTTCCGGATTCAGGAATTTTTCACACGCCAGCTTGGAGCCGACCGCAAGACCCAACATGATGGTGACGATGTTAATGAGAGCATTCGACATGGTGTCAGCAATACGTGCGACGATAGGGCCAGCTTCGCGCGCCAGATTGCCGAGCATCAGCGCACCGACCAGCGGCACTGCGCTGGG
>DUPH01000305.1 GCA_012838435.1 Lentisphaerota bacterium
CCGCCTTCGAGCCCGGCATCTACTGGCGCGAGGGCGAGACAATTCGGAACAGCGGCGCCTTTCGGCTGGACCACGACCTCAAGAGTCTGCCGTGGATCGATCGCGACCTGACGCAATGGCAGCTCTACGCGGAGAAGAACGGCAACTTCCGCCGCACGCCCGGAACCTACATCATGTCTGGGCGCGACTGTTGGCACGGCAAGTGTACCTTCTGTTCGTGGACCACGTTATACCCGACCTACCGCGCGCGTGACCCCATAGATGTGGTCGACGAGATCGGCGAGTTGATCGAACGTTACGACGTGCGTGAGATCATGGACGACACCGGCAGTCTGCCGGCAGGCGCATGGCTGAAGACCTTCTGCGAGGAGATGATCGCGCGCGGCTACCACAAGCGGGTGCGCATCGACTGCAACATGCGCTTCGGTTGTCTTGACGAAGCCGCCTACCGCCTGATGCGCAAGGCCGGTTTCCGGCTGGTGCTGTTCGGGCTGGAGTCGGCCAACCAGACCACACTCGACCGTCTGGTCAAGGCATTGACCGTAGAACAGATCGAAGAGGGCGCACGTCTGGCTTCGCATGCCGGACTGGACGTACACGTAACGGTCATGTTCGGTTATCCATGGGAAGGCGAGAGCGAGATCGCCAATACCGTTAACCTCGCACAGCGTCTGTTGCGCAAGGGATACGCCTACACACTGCAAGTCACGATGGTAGTCCCCTACCCCGGCACGCCGCTCTTCCGCGAACTGGATCAGGCCGGGCTGCTGTTGACGCGGGAGTGGGACGAATATGACATGCGCCGCCAGGTGATGGCGTCCGGCGTCCCCGAAAAAAGCATCAAGGCCGCCGTGCGGCAGGTCTACAGGGCGTTCCTGCACCCGGAAACGATCGTGCGACGGATTTTTTCCACGCGTGATCCGTTGGCGGACTTGGCATTTTACTGGCGAGGCTTTTTGTCGGTTGCGGGCCATCTTCGTGACTTTAAAGGTTAATGCGGTGGGCTAACAGTACTCTAAAGATGGCTTAACGATGTGCTAACGTTCGATTTTTTTGATTTTTCCTCCCCTTTTCTGGTTGCCGCACCGGGGTAATGGTGATACACTGCTATCGAATTCTATGGGAGAGCTGTGCCGGTCCCCGTGTTGAGGAAGCGACATTTTTGAAAAGAGCGATGCAAAAGTTCGTTTGGCGTTGGGTTTTGTGTTTAATGGTCGTAGCGTGTAGCGGGTGTCGGACGACAACGCCGGACGAGTTGGGGCCGGAGCCGGTTCACGTTCCCGAAGGGGAACCGACAATACGGCCGGGGCTGACGTTGCGGGTTTCCGTGACTGCCTCGGGAGAGATGGCGGTGAAAGAGGAGTTGAAAGAGGTCAACGCAAATGGAGAGATCCTGATGCCATTGATCGCGGCGGTGAAGTGTGAGGGACTGACGATCGTCGAGTTGCAAGAGAAGATCAAGGTCGCCTACAAGGATTACTACATCGATCCGCAGGTGACGGTAGGTTTTGTGTATGTGCCGGATTCGGGGATGAAGTCGCCATGGGGTACGGTCAACGTGCAGGGCGAAGTGGTCAGGCCAGGGCCGGTTAACATGCCCTCGACGCGGGATTTGAATGTGACGCGGGCGCTGATGATGGCGGGCGGAGCGACGCCGCTGGCCGACAAGCGCAAGGTGCGTGTGACGCGGCGCGAGGCGGATGGGACGAAGAGGACGTTTGTGGTGGACATTGAGAAGATCGGAAGGGAAGGGCGTTCGGACTTGGACGTAACGCTGAAGCCGGGCGACGTCGTTTGGGTGCCCGAATCGTGGTATTGAGTGCTCATTGGCATTGAGTGTTCATAACGTTGAGTGCAAGGTGAAGGAGAGTCATGATGATGAAACGGTTCACATCTGGTTGGTGTACAGCGGCAGCGATGGCGTTGCTCGTGGCGGGTCCGGGCCTTTTCGCCCAGGAAGGCGCCACATTAACCCGGGCCCAATGGCTGAAGAAAGTGGGAGCCTCCGTATCCGATGAGGCCGTGTTGCGCGAGACGATGGCGAATCTTACGCCGGAAGATAAGGTCGAGTTCGCACAACGGGTCATCAAGGCGGCTACGCGACTTCCGGCAAGCCCAGAGGAGAAAAGTGCGGCGCTGGTCAAGTCGTCCGTCGCCAGCATCGCAAGTGCTACTGGCGACACCAAACAGCAGGTGATCGCCAAAGTATTCGCCGGGACCCCGGTTGAGTACCTGCCGGTTGTTTCGGAAGAACTGGCGAAGCGCTTTGACCAAGAATTCAACAAGCTGTCCAATGAGCAGTTTGAAAAGATCGCCTCCGACACCGTGGCGGTGTGCATCAAGGAAAACGCCGAGACTGACGCTCCCTCTGTGCGCAATACGTTCGCGCTTCTCGTTTTCCTGCGCGGCGCGAAGGACCCCGCCTTGCAGAACAAATTGATCACTCAACTGCCGGATGAGCGCATGCGCAACTTGGCGGCATCTTGGGTGCCGCCCGCGCTCAAAGACAAAAACTACGAGGCGATGCTCGCGGCGGCCGATGTGGGCGAAATGCAAATCAATGACCACATCTTGCTCCGTCTGATCGGGCATGCGAACCTTGACCGTCTGCTGGCCGACCTGAATGCCAATCTCGGAGTCAAGCCAGTTGAGTGGGTCGATGAGACTGGTACAAACACGGTGACGACGACGTGGGTTCCGCTCTCGCAGGTACGCTCCGTGGGCGGTTTCGTGGTGGGCGGCGGCTCATCTATGGGGATGCTGGACCACGCATCCGATTACGGCATCAACCGGACGCCGCTCTATCCGCAGGGCTACCAGAATCAGGGAACCAGTGTGTGCTGTTGTATCGAAGATGGGGTTGTGATTAGGGTTCCGGCCAGGACACCGGCACCTGGGAAACGTTAATTTTAATGGTAGCAGGAAGGAGAAGTCGTATGACTACGAGGAGTATTTCGACGGTGTGGATGGGCGTCGTCCTGTTTACTGTGCTCTTAGGGTTCACAGGTTTTGCACAGGAAACACGCGGATTCAAATTCAATAACCTGACGGTCTCGCCGTACGTGAATGTTGAGTATAATTATGACTCAAACGTCGATCTCGACAGGCGCGAATATGATGACAGCTACCTGACCGTCAATCCGGGTGTCGATCTGACTTATACCGGAAATGACTGGGGGTTGAAAGGTAACGTCTGGTACGGTTACGACAAGTATATTGACTACGACGAGTTGGACGAGCCGCGCTACGGGCAGAGCCTCTCCGTATACAAGGAATCGGCCAAGGGGTGGCGTCTGGTGTTGGGCGAGAGCTATATGAAGAGCCGCGTCGATGATTCGATTCTCGATGGCGGGCGCGGCATCTGGCGCGAGCGTGACATCTTTGAATTGACGGGCGCACTCTCGTATCAGATGGGCGAGCGGACCGGCATCACGCTGAGCGGTCTCTACTCCGATCTCAACTACAGCAACGACAACAACATGTACGGGCGGCTGTATGGTTGGCAGGAGTGGAGCGCGGGCTTGGAATTGGCGCGCAAGTTGACCGAAAAGAGCAACCTGCTGATCTCCGGCTCGTATCAGGAGTATGAGTCTGATGGTGCCAAGGGGCTCTCGTCCGATAGCACAGGCTACACGCTGATGGCCGGTTTCGGCTCCCGCGCCACCGAGCGTATTTCCTACCGCGCCCTGACCGGCGTGGGTTGGTTCGACTACGCGGATGACGACCAACTGACCGGCTGGACCTACAGCCTCGACGCGAATTGGCTGATCAACAAGAAGTGGGCTGCATCGGTGGCCGGGTCCAGCTACTTCCAGCCCAGTGAGCGCGAAGCCAATCAAGCCATGCAGGTCTATACGTTGTCAGGCGGTTTGACCTATCGTCCGATGCGTAAGCTCACCACCCGCATGGACCTCGCTTATCGCCGTGAGGAGAACGAATACGCGCGGGCTGGAGTCGGCGACGTGACGGATGATGTTTTCTCCGTGCGGTTCCGTGCGGACTACCAATTGATGCAGTACGTCTCCGTGTACGGCGGACTGACGTATGAGGATTGGAAATCGGACGACCGCAGTCAGGAGTTCGACCGTTTCCTGGGAACGGTGGGCCTGCGCTTCCGCTACTAAGCGCTTGCCTACCTAGCGCTGTGATTGAAGAATGAAAAGTCCGCCTGCACGAAGTCTGAAGTGTGGGCGGCTTTTTTGTGTGATGGCAACAAGATGGTTGAGATATGGTTCATAGGCTGTTGACGAAATACGGATTGATCGCCCATGTTGCCTGCATCTGCCTTTTTCCGGTCAGCGTGTTTGGCCAGTCGCGCGTCGCAGGACTCACGCCGCTTTTCTGGCTCGCCCTCATGGTGGTCGAATGGATGTTTCTCCTGCCGTCCGTCAAACGCGGTGAAACATTGGTAGATGCGCGCCGCCGTATGCTGCACGCCCTGCTGTGGGATCCGTTCCTATATGCAGGTGTCGGGCTCGTCGCCTTGATGATGATTCAATACTTGAACAGCGGCCTCGAACTCGTTTATCTGCCGGATGCGGATATCTGGCAGTTAAGCGATCCGACTGTCACGTGGGCTCCGTTTGCCGTAGAAAGCAACGCGGTATTCACGCACCTTGCATGGTTCACGGCATGCTGCGTGGTCGGAGTCGCGTTGCGCGCCGCTGCTGGCAGAGGGGCCAAACGCGTGCTGCTCCAACTGCTCGCATGCGCCAGCGGCGCGATCTCACTCTGCATGGTTACGCTGGCCTCATGTGGTTCCGCCCCCTATGCTTCATGGACGAACGGGACCGGAGCACCAGCCGCTGGCACTTTTTTTGGATTCTGGATGCTGTTGGGTATCGGACTGTTTGTCAACAAAGCAGAACGCGAGCAACGCATGTCGATTCCACTGTTTATCTTAGCGGGTATCGGCAATCTGCTCGGCGTGCTCTTTTTTGCATCACCGCTGATGACGATTGTTTTTCCGGTGATCGGCGTGCTCCTGTTGTTTTACGGGATGGTCTATCTCGCTCCCCTGACCCCAAAAGGAATGCAACTCAAGCTGTTTGTTATCCATGTCCTTTGCCTCGGCGTCATTGCGGCCAGCCTCGTCTATCTGTTTCCGCAAAACCC
>DUPH01000306.1 GCA_012838435.1 Lentisphaerota bacterium
CGCGGGTCGCGGCACCGCTTTCCCTCCGAGCCGCGCGCGGAGACACTCTTAGTCCTCACTCTTAGTCGAATACACTTAGTCGTTCACACCTAGTCGATTGCGCCAGCGACGAAGTGTTTGGACGAAGTGCGGGTCGCGGCACCGCTTTTGCATACACTTGCCACCGCACCCGGTGCTTTAAAAGCGGCGTCGCGCGGAATACCGCTTGCCGCCGCTCGGGATCTCGTAATGTGTTCGACCAGTCGTACAACACCGGCGCCATGTCCCCAGCGCCAACTAAAAACCACAATCTGGCCTCAAACCGTCACGCCCCGGCTGTACATACAGCCTAATTCGGAATCGCGATCACGCCGCACGGCATTGACAGGTTACGCCCACTGCGCTATGCTCCACTCGTACTTTGCACCGGCTATCGGAAGCCCGTGAGAATCGGGCGCGGTCGCGCCGCTGTAATCGGCTACAAGCCCCCGGATGCCATTTCCTGCTGGGAGAGAAGGCGGGGGCAAGGTCAAGCCGTAAGCCAGAAGACGGGCCGGATGCAAGCTGCGGCACTCCTTCGCGCATGAGGAGCCGAGGCCTGTCGTCCGGCCGTTTCCGGAACTGCTTCTGCTCTCGCCCCTGCGGCCTCATACGTGTTGGCTCTGCCCCAACCTTCGCGTAAGCGGATACGTATCATGTCTCTGTCTCACCGTTTCACTGCCGCCACATTTGCGGCGTGTCTGGCCGCAACCGGCCTGACCACCCTCGGCCAAACAACCCCCGAGGCCCCGGAGTCTTCATCGACAGCACCGTCTGTCTCCAACGCCATTCCGCCGATCATCGTGCAGGCCAGCCGGACCGGCAAAACATCGTTGCAAATGCCCGCCTCCGTGCAGGTCATCACAGCGCGGGAAATCGCCGAATCGGGCTACTCGTCAACGGCGGAAGTGCTCGAAAAGCAGGGCGGCGTTACCCTGCGCACACTCAACAGCAATCCCGCGCTCACGCAACTTTCGATGCGCGGATTCGGCGAAAGCTCCTTCGGCCGCGTTCTGGTCCTCGTCAACGGCGAACGTCTCAATAATCCTGACATGTCTTCGCCGAGCCTGCTGCGCGTCCCGATGACGTCCATCTCGCGTATCGAGATCGTGCGTGGACCGCAAACCGTACTTCACGGCGACTTCGCCTCGGCCGGTGTGATCAACATCATCACGGACGACGCAACCGCTGAACAGCAGACCACGCTCGGTGCTTCGGTCGGTGCTTACGACACCTACTCGGCCTTCGTCAACACCACGGGCATGTTCGGTGAGGACGGCGTCTCCTACCGCGCCAGCGCGGATTGGGAAAAGTCCGATGGCTATCGCGACAACAGCGATTACGAGACCTACCAGTTGAACGCCGCGCTGCGCAAAGATTTCGGCGAGAACCGTTTCCTCTCGCTCTCCACCTTCTACCACGACGCGGAGTACGGCCTGCCGGGCGCGCTCTCCCGCGAGCGCTATCACAACGCGCCGCGCAGTTCCACCACACCGCGAGACCGCAGTGAGTTGGAGAGTTATGGTATCCGCCTGGGCGGGCGTACGACCGTGGGTGCCGACGGTATGTTCGATTTGAACGCCACAGCCAGTCGCCGCGAGACCGACAGCCGCTGGCTCAGCGCCACCAGTCAGGCCTTCTACGGCAGTGAGATCGATTCATACGCGCTGCAGCCGCAGTACGCACACGACTTACGCATCGCCGGTCACCGCTCGATCCTCACGCTCGGCACCGACCTGCGGTATGATATGACTGATTTCTATTCGGATTTCAATTCGCCTTTCTACACCTCGTTGCTTGATTGGGAGTTCAACCGCGCCAGTATCGCCGGCTATGCGCAGAACGAGTTCTTCTTCACTGATGACCTCTCGCTGACGCTCGGCGGACGAACCGAGTGGTTTGACAACCGCGTCAAGAATGCCGCCTCGACGACCTCCTACAGCAAGCGTGAGTCGGCCGTTGAAGCCGCCCTGCTCTATCGGCCTACTGAAACCTCCAAGGTCTACGCCAAAGCCGGACGCTTTTACCACGCGCCGTTCATCGACGAGATCTTCGCAGGCGCAGGCACGCCGAATCTCGCCCTCGCCCCAGAAACCGGTCTCAACCTCGAAATCGGCACGGAGGCCCGCATTGCCAACGAATGGCTGGCCGCACTCTCGCTCTATCACATGGACATGGACGACGAGATCTATTACGACCCCGCCGCCTTCCAGAACCGCAACTCGCCGGGCGACACACGCCGCATGGGCCTTGACGCCGCACTGCGTTGGTCGCGCGATCGGGTCGGCTCCGCCTCGCTCGCTTACAGCGCGGTACGCGCGAAGTTCGATGGCGGCCCGTATGACGATAACCGCGTGCCGCTCGTACCGACGCATACCATCGGCATCAACGGCGACTATTACTTGCTACACAGTCTCGCGCTCATGGGCGGGGTGCGTCACGTCGCGCGCCAGTATCTCGGCAGCGACTTCAACAACAGCGCGCGGCCACTCAAGGGCTACACGTTGGTCGATTGCGGCCTGCGGTACGAACCTTCCTTCATCGAGGGTCTGCGTGTGACGCTGAGCGTCGATAATGTGTTCGGTCGCGACTACTGCGATTACGCCGGCTGGTCTAACTTCAGCGGCGACCATTACTATCCCGGTCGTGGCCGCTTCTGGAAAGTCGGTGCTACATTCACCTTCTAATGTGGGCGAAGCCCGCAACCCAATTCAATCTCACACAAAGGATTAACATGATTTGGAGGGCGAGTGTCCCCACGAGCCGCCGGGGCGCGGCAATGGAGGGCGAGTATCCCCACGAGCCGCCTTCCGTGCATAGCGCGGAGGGAAAGCGGTGCCGCGACCCGCGCGTAGCGCGGCTCTTGTCACCGCACTCCAAATTGTGTGCGTCCAGTTCTGTGGGCGGCGTAACCGCCGCCGGGCAAGCAGACGCTTGCCCCTCCCAGGGCTCCGCAAGCAATGAAACCAGAAACCGGAAACCAGAAACCAGCCAATGGCGGCGCGTGGTTGCATGCTGGCTGGTGGTAGCGCTGTCGACGCTGACGGCCTGCATCCGGCAAGACCCCCTGCCCGCCGACAGTGGCATGCGGCTGGTCTCGACCGCCCCCCACCTGACCGAGTGCGTGTGCGCGATCGGCGCGGGGCACCTTCTGGTCGGACGCACGGCGACCTGCGACTACCCGCCGGAGGTTGTGAGCGAAATTCCCATCACCGGCGACTTCGCCGTCCCGTGGCTCGAGCCCCTGCTTGCCGTCCGCCCCACGCATGTTCTGGAAACCGTGCTTTCCGATCCCGCGCTCCGCGACCGGCTCACGGCGCTGAACATCCCGGTGGTGCATGTGCCCTGCACGCGGCTCGATCAAATCCCCGATGCGCTCCGCCAGCTTGGTGTGCTCTGCGACCGCTCAACACGCGCAAATCAATTGGCAGACGATATCCAGAGTGGTATCGAACGCGCGCGCCAAGCGGCCTCTTCATACCAGGCCCGCCCGCGCGTGCTGTTGCTCTTCGCGCCGGATGTCTCTATCACCGCCGGGCCTAACGCCTTTGTCACCACTCTGCTCGAACTCGCGGGCGGCGTCAGCGTCGGGCACGATCTTGAGGCCGATTACCCGCGTGTCTCACTCGAATGGATCATCGCGCAAGACCCGGACCTGCTACTCTGCATCTTTGAAACCACGCTCCCGCCGCTGGAAGTTTACGCCCGACAGACCGGCTGGCGCTCCCTGCGCGCCGTGCGTTCCGGCCGCGTCTACACGGTCACCGATCTGAACACCGTCAGCCGACCCGGCCCGCGTGTGCTAGACGGGATCGCACAAATCAAAGTGGTCCTAGATCAAGACGCCGAACGATTCGCCAAACAGTCCCCTACTCCGGATCGCCCATGACCCCCTCTCGCACAACAACCTGCCTACTACTCCTCACCGTGCCTGTGGTGCTCATCCTGTGCTTGATGGCCGGCCCGGCGGGATTCGGGCTGCCAGACACCTCGACGCTTGCGGGTCGCGCATTGCTGGAGTTGCGGTTGCTGCGCGTCGTGACCGGCTTTGTGGTCGGCGCGGCGCTGGCGCTCTCGGGCTGTGCGTTACAAGCCATCCTGCGCAATGCGCTGGCCGAGCCCTATGTACTCGGCGTGAGCAGCGGCAGCTCGCTCGGCGCGGCATTGACAATCGTGACCGGCCTCGTGCAGTTGACACCGCTCGCCTTGCCGGCCGGCGCTTTCGTGGTCGGCGGTCTGACCCTGTTACTGGTCTGCCTCGTGTCAGGACGCGCCGGTCACTACTCGCCCAACACCCTGATTCTCGTCGGTGTGGTCGCCAGTTCCATGCTCTCAAGTCTGCTGATGCTCGTCCTCGCCTTGGCCGACACGCTCGCTTTGCACAGCATCACTTGGTGGATGATGGGCAACTTGCAGGCGACATCATGGACGCTCGTGCTGATTGTGACCGTACTGATTGCCATCTCCGCCGCACTGCTCTTCAGCCAAGTTCCCGCACTGAACGCCCTGCTGCTCGGCAGCGAGACCGCACGCCACCTCGGCGTGGAGACGCGCATCGTTTTGCCACTGGTACTCGGTGCCGCCGCGCTAGCCACCTCCGCCGCCGTCTCGCTCGCGGGCTGCATCGGATTTGTTGGTTTGATCGTTCCGCATACGTTGCGTCGCGTAGTCGGCGCAAACCACCGTCGACTGCTGCCGGCCGCGACGTTGTGCGGCGGTGCATTTTTGGTCGTGTGCGATACGCTTGCGCGTTTGCTTTTTGCGCCCCGCGAAGTTCCGGTCGGCGTGATCACCGCGCTTTCCGGCGGCCCCTTTTTCCTCTATCTGCTGCTGCGCAACCATGAAACACATGAAACTCCATGAAAATCTGTGGATAGAAAAACCGAGCCATGATTCACTTGGAACACATCCATGCCGCCTACAACGGCCAGCCGGTATTGACCGATGTCTCGCTGCACCTTGCGCACGGTGAGTGCGCCGCGCTGGTCGGCCCGAACGGTGCGGGAAAGTCATCGCTGCTGCGCGTCATCACCGGCCAGCTTCCAGCGCGAGGTTCGCGCCGGATCGCCGGCGGCGATCCGGCCCGTTGCAATGCGCGCGAATTTGCCCGGCATGTAGCGGTGGTCCCGCAAGATCTTCCGCAGGACATCCCTTTCGCGGCCTACGAATTTGTGTCGCTCGGGCGTACCGCCTATCTGCCGCGTTTCGGCACCCCTTCCAAAGCCGATCACGATGCGGTACAGGAAGCAATGGACGTGACCGGCACCTGGCACCTGCGTCACCGCGCACTGACAGCGATGAGCGGCGGCGAACGCCAGCGGCTGGCCATCGCCGTGGCCTTGGCGGCACAGCCCGACATCCTGTTGCTGGACGAGCCCACCTCGCATCTGGACCTGCGTCACCGCGTGGACCTCATGGCACTACTACTGCGCCTCAACCGCGACCGTAAGATCACCATCCTGATGGTGATACACGACCTCACTCTGGCGAGCCAGTTTTTCTCGCGGATCATCCTGCTGAGCCAAGGGATCAAACTCGCTGACGGCACCCCCGCCGAAGTCCTGCGCCCCGATCTTTTAGAAGCGGCCTACGGCTGCCCGGTCAACGTCATTCCGCTACCGGATCTCGCAACCGTCTGCGTACTGCCCGCTCTCGCGTCAACTTGACAGACCCGCATCCTGTATCTGATAATCCCAAAAAACCGTGGAGATTATGCAATGGGTTTCTTGATCGGCATCGACTGCGGCGGCACCGCTACAAAAGCGGCCGTCATCGACCCGCAGGGGCGGACGCTCGGCACGGCAACACGCAATGTTCAGGTACTCGAGCCGCATCCCTCGTGGTCGGAACGCGACATGGAGGCGATGTGGCGCGACACCTGTGCGGTGGTGCGCGAAGCACTGGCAGCGGCGAATCTTTCAGGCGATGCGATAGACAGCATCGCCTGCACCGGACACGGCAACGGCCTGTATCTGATCGACGCTGACGGCCAGCCGGTCCGCCACGCGATCAACTCGACCGACCAGCGCGCCGCTGACATCGTTCGGACGTGGCGGGCAGACGGTCTCGATGTGCGCGTCCTGCCGTTAACCGCACAGTCCCTCTGGGCCGCACAGCCCAATGCGCTGCTCGCCTGGTTGCAAGCGTACGAGCCGCAAAGCTTTGCACGTGCCAGCCACCTGTTGATGGCCAAGGATTACATCCGTTTTCGCCTGACCGGTGTCGTGGCGATGGAAGAGACCGACATGAGCGCGACCAGCCTCATGCATGTGCCCGACGGCACATACGACGACAGACTGCTGGCGTGGTTCGGTATTCCGGACGCAAAGCGCCTGTTGCCGCCACTGGTCAAAAGCGCCGAAATTTGTGGCACTGTAACGCCTGCAGCCGCGGCCGCGACCGGCCTGCGTACCGGCACGCCGGTGGCCGGCGGGATGTTCGACATTGACGCCTGCGGCCTTGCGTCGGGCTGTATTGACGAACAACAGCTCGTTATGGTGGCCGGCACGTGGGGCAACAACCAATATATCGACCGCCAGCCGTTGATCGACCGCGACCTGTTCATGACTTCACGTTATTGCATCCCCGGCTGGTTCTTGATGCTGGAAGGTAGTCCAACGGGCGCTGGCAATCTGGACTGGTTTGTGCGCGAGTTCCTCGGCGACACGCAAACGGTTCTGACGCAGACCGACGGCGGCACACTCTTCGCATGGGCGGACCGCACCGTGGAGCAAACCCCGCTGAATCGGGACACTCCCCTGTTCCTTCCTTTTCTCTACGGCTCCAATCTCGGGCATCCAGCGCAGGCCTGCCTGCTGGGCATGAAAGGGCGGCATACCCGCGCCGATGTGCTGCGCGCCGTGTACGAAGGCTGCATCTTCGCGCATAACCGGCATCTACAGCGCCTGTATACGTTCCGTGCGCCGCCCGCGACGATCCGGCTCACAGGCGGCGCGGCGCGTAGCGCGGTTTGGTCGCAGATGTTTGCCGATGTCTTCCAAGTGCCAATCGAGATCCCGGCCGGGCAGGAACTCGGCGCGCTGGGTGCCGCCATTGCGGCGGCTGTCGCCTGCGGGATCTACGCTTCGCTTGAGGACGCCGTGCGCGGCATGACACGCATCGAACGGACGCACCAACCCGATCCGGCGCGGGGCGCACTGCACGCCGAGCGTTACGCGCGTTATGACGAAGCCTGCCACCTGCTCCGCCCCTTCTTCACCGCATAAGCATACCGCCGGTCACGTCCAGCGTCGTTCCGGTTATATAGTCAGCGGCGGATGAAACCAAGAACACCACCGCATTGGCGATGTCCTCCGGCTCGGCGATGCGGTTGAGCGGGATGCGGCTCAGATATTTATCCAGATTCGCCGCCAGTTTGTCCGCCACCATCTCCGTGCGCACCATGCCCGGCGCGACGGCGTTGACGTTGATGCCGCGGGCTGCCACCTCACGCGCCACAGCGCGGGTCATCGAGACCAGCGCTCCTTTGCTGGCATCGTACGGAAGACGTCCGGAGGTCGACCCTAGAAAGGCCGCCTGCGAGGTAAGGTTCACGATCTTGCCCTTGCGTCCCGCCGCCGTCAGACGGCGCACAAACTCCTGACAGGCCACGAACGCGCCAGTCACATTGACCCGGAAGGTCTTCTCCCACTCCTCTAAGCTGTACATCTCAATCGGCCCGCCGGGACAATACGCCGCGTTGTTGACCAAAATATCCACCGCCCCGAAGCGCTCTTCCAGACGATCAAACATCCCGGCGATCTCCTCTGCCCGCTCCAGATCGGCCCGCAACGCCACGGCTTCCGTCCCGAAATCCCGCGCGATCCCCGCTACCACTTCCGCCGCCTTCTCGGGACTGCCGGAGCAACCCACGCCCACGCGCACACCCTCCGCCGCCAGACCACGGCAAATCGCCGCGCCGATACCGCGCGAACCACCGGTCACCAGCGCCACCTTGCCTTGCAATTCAAGTTTCATAAATCCGCCTTCCAATCATCTAATGCGGACGAAGCCCGCAACCCAAGTTAATTAGTGCATTAGTGCATTAGTTTGTCTGGGGGTGCGTTGCCGCGCTTCGCAGTGCACCCCAAAAAACCTCCGTGTTCTCTGTGCCTCTGTGAGAGAAAAAAACCGAGCCATGTCCCAAAAAACTTTGTGCCCTTTGTGTCTTCGTGTGAGGAAACAATTTGTTTTTTATTGTGCTTGTTGAGCCGTAAGGCACTAAAGTGCACTTACTTTTTCGCTGCCTTCAGTATCACGCGCAAAGCCTCTCCGCGTTCCATCAATTCGAACGCTTGCGCGAAATGCTCCAGCGGCAGCGTATGCGTAACCAGACTGCCGAACGGCATGTTGTCGCGCGCGAGCATCCGTACCGCCTCCGTCACATGCGCCGACGTGGAATCACTGGTACCGACCACCCGCAATTCGCCGTAGTGGATCAATCGGCTATCGACATCCAACGCACTCTTACCGACAGGCAGCGAGGCAAAGAGACAGACCGTGCCGCGCTTGCGGACCAGCGTCAACGCCTGCTCCTGCGGTTGCGCGGCCGGTGCCGTTACAATCACGACATCCGCCCCCAGCCCGCCGCTCTCATCCTTCACCAAACGCGTCAGATCCTCATGCGCGGGATCGACCAGCCGATCAAAGCCGAACGCGGCGCACCGTGCCAGACGGGCGGGATTGGTCTCGGAAATGATTACCTTGGCGGCACCCGACGCGCACGCCGCAAGACCGTTCAGAATCCCCATCGGTCCCGCCCCCATCACCAGCACCGTGTCGCCGCACGACACCCCGCTGTTCAGGCAGGCATTCACCGCGCAGCTCAACGGTTCGGCCAGTGCCGCCCGTGATGCCTCGAGACCTTCCGGCACCTTGATAACGTGTCCGCCGCGCACCGCTAACGCAGGAATCGCCACGTATTCCGCCATACCCCCGTCGTACGCAAACCCCATCGGCCGCACGTCCGGACACAAGTTGCGCCAACCGCGTTGGCAGTACGCACACACACCGCACGCCACCGATGTCGCCATCACCACACGCATGCCGGGCGCAAAATCAGAACCAGCACGACTCTCCACGACTACGCCACAAAATTCGTGTCCCATCACCACCGGCGGACGCATTCGCGGGTTGCCGCTGCGAAACGCCTTCAGGTCCGATCCGCATACCGCACAGGCCTCCACCTCCACCAACAGTCCGCCATCTTCGCAAACCGGCGCAGGTATGCTTTCCGCTCGCACATCGCCCTTGCCGTGATACACCACAGCCAGCATCTTCAGCATCCTTCCGGCGCACCGTCCAGAATCTTGTCGGATGCACTGACGCCCAGACGGTCCGCGCCCATGCGCACGTAGCGCACGGCCGTCTCCCAGTCGCGGATGCCGCCCGAGGGCTTGACCTTGGCGCGCCCCGCGCAGCGTTCGAGCATCACCCCGACCGCCTCCGGCGTGGCGCCCTCACCGTTGAAGCCGGTGGAGGTCTTCACAAAGTCCGCGCCGGCCTGAATGGCAAGCTCGCACGCGCGGGCCACTTGGTCCAACGTCAGCAGCGCGGTCTCCAGAATCACTTTGACCAACACCCCGTGCGGCTTGGCCTCGGCCACAACTGCCGCGATGTCGCGCCGCACATAGTCGTCGTCGCCCGAGAGAAACTTGCCGATGTTCATCACCATGTCCAGTTCGTCCGCGCCATCCTCAATGGCCAGCCGGGCTTCGAGTGCCTTCACCTCAGAGCGGTTCGCGCCGTGCGGGAAGCCCACCACGACCGCAACGGTCGTCGCGGAATCCTTGAGCAACGTCGCCGCAAGCGCCGTATCCGTGGGACGCACACACAAGTTGCCGACCCCGCGCGCCGCGCACAAAGCCGCGTTCCTGCGGATGTCGTCATCGGTCATCGCCGGCTTCAACACCGCATGGTCCATCATCTTCGCCACACTCTCTTTTGTGATCTCTCGCTCGCTCATCGCACCCTCCTGACGCACTATCAATGCATCTCCCGTCCGCCGGTGATGTTGACCGCCTGGCCGGTCATGTAGTCCGCACCAGACGAACAGAGGAAGACGGTCACATCCACCACATCCTCGATACTGGCCAAGCGGCCGAGCGGCACCTTGGCGGTGAACTGCTTGACGACTTGCTCGCGCGTCTGCTTGAGGTTATCGATGTAGTTGGCGGACATAAAGTTCCACACACCTGTTTGGTCCGTGATGCCGGGACAAACGCAGTTCACCTGGATGCCGTCCTTGGCGAACTCATACGCCAACGCCTGTGTCAGCGTGATGATCGCACCCTTGGCTGCCGAATAGTGGCTGCATAAAGCCGAACCAGTCTTGCCGGATTTCGAAGCAAAATTCACGATCTTGCCGGACTTGCGCGCCTTCATCAGGGGCACGACATGCTTGATGAAAAAGAAGGTGCCTTTGCAGTTCACCGCAAAGACAAAATCCCACTCTTTTTCAGTAATCTCTTCAACGGGCTTTTGACCCGCCACACCCGCGACATTCACGAGGATGTCGATCGTTTTGTCGAACCGTGTTGCGGCGAGTTCCACCACCGCCTTGACGCGCGACTCGTCCGTCACATCAGCGGCCAGCCCCGCCACATCGTATCCGGCGGATGTCAATTCTGCGACAACCGCATCAACCGTATCTTGCTTGAGATCCGTGACGACCACCCGTGCGCCGCGCTGGGCCAACCCCAGCGCGACGCCCTTACCGATCGCACCGGCCGCGCCGGTCACCAGTGCCGTCTTGCCCTTGAAATCCAAAAAGTTACGCATCGCTTCTTACCTGAACAGGTTCAGGAAGGGGCAGCCACCTGTGCCCAGATCAATGACGCTGACGGTGTGTACGTTATCGTTCACCGTATTCAACAGCCCCGGGAACTTCATGTCGAAATTCACGACGATCAGCTTGTCGCCCCACACCATCGGCTCGCACGGCTGATCCAGCAGACCGTCGGCACCGTCAGTGTCCCCGTTTTCCCACAGCAGTCCCAGCGTCCCTGCCTTGATATCCCAGTAGCGCACCGCGTTACGCTCGGAGTCGGTAATGATGACCCAGTTCTTTTGGGGGTAATAGCAGATGCCGTCGCAGCTCGGGAAGATCTTGGGATCGTAGATGAGCGTCTCGGGCTTGGCATAGGAGCCATCGCGCTGCATGCGCATGATGTAGAAGTGACCGTCGCCGAAGTTTCCGACGTAGATGTTGCCCTCCTTGTCAAAGCACATGCCGTCAGCGGCGGCGGCATCCTTGCGGTGCGGCAACGGGGTGGTTTCCGTGACCCCGATGCAGTACGGATCCCGTTGCCACTGGTCCTTGGGCAGCAACCGCACCGGACGTTCGCTGAAGGCGCTGAACGGTACGCGGTAAACCCCACCAAGATTCTTATCCTTAAGGTCGAAGAAGGTCTCGGTGAAGTAGATGGCATTGCCGCGCACGCGCACCGCGTTGGCGAGCTTGATATTTTCAACCACCGGCTCAATGCGCTGCGGCTCGCCCTTCTTGTCGATCACCACGCGCATGATGCGCGACTTGTAGTTCTTGTTGTTGAAGTACTGGTTGTCGCAGTAGTAGAGCGTGCCGTCCTCCGCGAACTCAATGCCCATCGGCGCACCGCGCCCGGTCTCGGGATGGACCAGTGCCGTCATGAAGATCGACCATTTCCCGGTCCGCTTGTCCATCTTCATGATGGCCCCCGGATAGGACGGATCCACAAAATTGGGTGCCGACATGTAGATGTTGCCGTGCCGGTCTTGCGTCAATCCGTCCGGCGTGTTGACATGATCGCCGAACTGCTTGAAGAGC
>DUPH01000033.1 GCA_012838435.1 Lentisphaerota bacterium
GTCAACAATCAGCTCGAAACCGGCGTCAACGTGGCCGACTACTACGGCCAGCGCGTGCGGGCGTTGCTGACCCCGTCGGTCACCGGTTCCTACACCTTCTGGGTGGCGACCGACGACGGCGGCGAACTCTGGCTCGGCACCGACCACACACCCGCCTCGCGTCGGCGCATCGCCTATGTCTCGGGCTGGACCAGTTCACGCGAGTGGACCAAAGAGGCCAATCAGAAGTCCGCACCGATCACCCTCACCGCCGGCACGCGCTACTACATCGAGGTGCTCCAGAAGGAAAACAGCGGCGGCGATAACCTCGCTGTGGCCTGGCAAGTGCCCGGCACCACCGCCACCAATGTCATCCCGGCCGCCGTGCTGACGCCCTACCTCGATCCGCCTGTCATCCGGACGCAGCCGGTCTCGCTTGACATCGAGGAGCAATGGGCCGGCCTGCGCAACGCCACCTTCTCGGTCGAAGCCGTGCGCCGAGGCGGCGTTACCTATCAGTGGCAGCGCGACGGCGTGAACATTCCCGGCGCGACGGCACCTAGCTACACGCTGACGGCCGATTTCGCCAACAGCAACCGCCTCTTCCGCTGTGTGCTCTCCAATCTGGTCGGTACCGTCACCAGCGCCGCCGCCTGCTACCGCCTCGTGCCGGACGTCACCACGCCTGCGCTGACCGACTGGAGTGTTTTCCACGACCGCCGTATCCTAGCGCTTTCCTTCTCCGAGCCGCTCGCTCCCGCTTCGGCCACCAACCCCGCCAACTATGCTGTCAGCGGCAACGCGGTGCTTCGCGCGACGTTGCTGGAAGACGGTTCCGGTGTGGCGTTGCACATGGACACCCCGCTGACCGCCGGCGTGCCCCACACGTTGACGCTCACTGTACAGGATTGCGCCGTGCCGGCGAACACGCTGACGCTCACCAGCTATGCCTTCACCCCGCCGCTTAATGCACCGGTGCCTGCGGCTCTCGTGTACGGCGGACGCGAATCGCCCGGCCCCTCCTCGCGCCGCACCTCGATCGCCATCACCGAGATCAACCACACGCCCGCCGCCCGCAGCGATGGCCGCGACCTGCGCTTTGTGGAGCTGTACAACTCCAACCCGTTCTTTCAGGACATCAGCGGCTACCGCCTCTCCGGCGTCTTCGACTACACGCTCCCGACCGGCACCGTGCTGGCCGCCAACGGCTATCTTGTCGTGGCACCGTCGCCCGCCGATGTCATGGCGGTCACCGGCCTGCAACGGGTGTTGGGCGGTTTCGAGGCCTACGCCTTCGACGACAGCGGCGAAATCACGCTGTACGACGAGCACGGCGCTTGGCTCAGCACCGTGACCTACGGCGACGGCCCGTCGTGGCCGGTCGCCGCCAACGGCTCGGGCCACACTCTGGTCCTCGCCCGCCCCTCCTACGGTGAGCGTGATGCCGACGGCTGGTCGGCCTCGGCCTTGCCCGGCGGTTCGCCCGGCGCGGCAGACCCCGCGCGTCCCACCGCCTTCGAGGCCGTGCTGATCAACGAAGTGCTGGCCCACTCCGGCGCGACCCCCGGCTTCATCGAGTTGCACAATCTCGCCGACACCCCGCTCGCGCTCGGCGGCTGCGTGCTCAAACGCAGCGACCTCAGCGCACCCGGCTACCTCATCCCCGACGGCACCCAACTCCCCGCGCGCGGTTTCCTCGTCTTTCACGAATCTACGCTCGGCTTCCTGATCAACGGTAGCGGCGACACCGTCTGGCTCTTCGCACCCGCCGCGTCCGGCGGCTATGTGATCGACGCTCTGCGCCTGGACGACCAGCAGATCGGTGTCGCGCACGGCCGTTTCCCCGATGGCGATGCGCGCTGGAATATTCTGGTGACGCCTACGCCGGGTGAGCCCAACACCCCGCGCCGCCCCGCGCCGGTTGTGCTCAATGAGATCATGTACAACCCCATCTCCGAGCGCAAAGACGAGGAGTATGTCGAACTCTTCAACCCCGGCACGCAGAGCGTAAACCTCGACGGCTGGAAGCTGGGCGGCGGCATCGCGTATACCTTCAGGTCGCTCAGCATCCCGGCCGGCGGCTATCTGGTCGTGCCGCGCAATCCCGCCGCTTTTGCACAGCTCTATCCCGATTGCGCGGCGCTCGCCACGCCCGATGGTTTCAGCGGCTCACTCGGTAATAAACGCGATACCGTCACACTCTCGCAACCGGTGCCGGTGATGGACACGACCGACCCGCTCGCGCCTTCCGTCACCACAAACAACACGGTCGTGGAGCGTGTCACCTACCGCGACGGCGGCGAGTGGCACATACTGGCGGACGGCGGCGGCAGTTCGCTCGAACGGATTGATCCGCGCACCGACCCCACACTCGCACGCAGTTGGGCCGCCAGCGACGAATCGCAGAAGAGCGCGTGGACCACGATCGAGTTCACCGGACGCATCGACCACGGCTTCACCGCCAGTTCCAACGGCGACCCGAACGAGATGCACATCGGGCTAATGGATGCCGGCGAATGCTTGATCGATGCCGTCGAGGTGCGCGCGGCGGGCGGCGCGAACCTCGTCAACAATCCGTCGTTCGAGCACGATACGCCCGACTGGCGTTTCATGGGCACGCACGACCGCTCCGCGATCGAACCGGTCGCCGACGCTTTCGATAGCCAGCGCGTGCTCAGGTTACGCGCCTCCGACCGCGTCCACACCGGCATGAACGTCATCCGCGGCGCCATGAGCGCCACGCTGCCCAAGAGCGGCACCGGCACCATCCGTGCCCGTGTCCGCTGGATCTCCGGCTGCCCCGAGTTGCTGATCCGCACGCGCGGCAACTGGCTGGAAGCCTGTGCTCCGATTCTCACCACGCGCGCGCTCGGTTCACCCGGCCAACCCAACAGCCGCGCCGCCAACGCCGCCCCCGCGATCTATGACGTGATCCACCAGCCTCTCCTGCCGCGCACCGGTGAAGAGGTCACCGTCTATGCGCGGTTGCACGATCCCGACGGCCTCGCGCGGGCGTACCTTGTCTATCGCGTGCAAGGCCAGGCCGTCACCAACCGGGTGCCCATGCGGCCGTGCGCGGCCGGTTTTCTGTCGGCTAACATTCCGGCAGGGATGCCCGCAGGCGCGTTGGTCGCCTTCCATATCGAAGCTGCGGATTGCAGCGTGCCTACCGCCTACGCCCGCTTCCCGGCCAACGCCCCCGAGCGCGAGTGCCTGATACGTTTCAGCGAACCGCTCGACAGCCGCGCCTTCGGCATCTACCGCTTCTGGATGACGCAGGAGAATATCGATTACTGGACTCGCCGCGAACGGGCCAGTAACGCGCCGGTCGACGCCACCTTCATCTATGGCAACGACCGCGTGCTTTACCATGCCGCCATGATGTACGCCGGCAGTCCGTTTCACAGCAACTATTCGTCGCCGATCGGCACCGGCACCGTTGATTACGAGGCGGTTTTCCAGAGCGACGACACCGTACTTGATGATGACGGCATGGTGCTCTCGACCGTCGGCAACCTCGGCAACGACGACATCGGCATCCGCGAGCAGTTTTGCTACTCGTTGGTGCAGGCGCTCGGGCTGCCGCATGTCCACCGCCGTTTTGTTCACGTCTACGCCAACGGCACCGAGCAGTTCAGTAAAAAGATCTACGAGGACACCGAGAAACCCAATGCCAGCTACATCAAACACTGGTTCCCGGA
>DUPH01000307.1 GCA_012838435.1 Lentisphaerota bacterium
CCCATGGCGGTTAGTCTGCCTGCGCGGCTCTTCTACCTTGATCCGAAGGCGGTCAAAAAAGAGCATGACGTGCGTCAGATCGCGCAGAAGGTGGCTCAGCGACTCGACCTGTCCGAGGAGTCAGTACTGGCCCAGTTCAAGCGTACCGACTCGCGCTACATCAAGCTCGGGATCAGTCTGGATGATGAGGTGTTCGAGGCGTTGTCCGATCCTAAGACGATCAGTGGTGTGGCCTCTGAGGATATTGTCATCCGCCGTTACCCGCAAGGCCGACGCATGTCGCATGTGCTGGGCTTTGTGAACAACATGGGCGTCGGCGGAGCGGGCATTGAGCAGCAATTCAACAGCTATCTAACGGGCACGCCCGGCTTGATCGAGGGCGAGAAGGATGCCGGGCGCCGTGAGATTTTCAGCCGCCGTAAAATCCATGTGCCGCCCATCGCGGGCTCGGACATCTATTTGACACTCGATCATCGCATCCAATATGAAGTGGAGCGCGCAATCCAAGAGGTGGTTGAAAAATTTGACGCGCTCTCGGCATGGGCCATCGTGCAGCACATCAGCACTGGAAAGATATTGGCGATGGCCTCCTTTCCAGATTTCGAGCCGGAAAGATACACGGAAACCACCTTGGACGTCTGGCGCAACAACGCGTTGGCAATTGTCTATGAGCCGGGTTCGATCATGAAGGCGGTGACGGTGGCGGCGCTGCTGAATGAGCGGCTGGCCACTCCCGAGACGGAGTATGAGGTGGGCGAAGGGGTGTGGTTCTATGCCGGCAAGCCGCTCCGCGATCATGTTTACGGCCGCGTCAGCGTGAGTACGGCGCTCAAAAAATCCAGCAACATCGCTTGCGCGAAAATGGGCCTCCGGCTCGGCCCGCAAAAGCTGGAAGCTTATCTGCGCGCATTCAACTTCGGCAGTAAGCTGGGCATTGAACTGCCCGGCGAGGAGAACGGCATTCTGGCGCGGGCGAAGCAGTGGGACAAGCTTAAGCCCACACGTATCCCGATCGGACAGGGTATCGCGGTGACCGGCCTCCAGATGATCAATGCGTATTCCACGCTGGCCAACGACGGACGTATGATGCGGCCGTATGTGGTTGACCGGATCGTATCACCCAGCGGCGAGGTCATCATGCGCGCCAAGCCCGAGGTTATTGGCTGTCCGGTGCGTCCCGAGGTGGCGCGCGCCGTGCGCGAGATGCTGACGGGGGTCACCGAAGAGGGGGGCACCGGCAAGCGCGCTTCAGTCAAGGGCTTCTCCATCGCGGGTAAAACCGGCACGGCGCAGAAGGCGGTGCCCGGAGGATATTCGAGCACCGATTACTACGCCTCTTTTGTGGGTTTCGTACCGGCCAGCAAACCGGTCTTCAGCGTGTTGGTTTCGGTTGAGCGGCCACGTCCTCAGCACACGGGCGGTTTTGTGGCGGCCCCGGTCTTCGCTCGGATCGCCACGGCTACCGCGCGGTATCTTGCGCTTGACCCGGACCTGCCCCTTGACGATGACGACCTGAGATTGGCGCAACCGTAGCCTGTGCGACAAACCCCTTTGCGGACAGAGAGAAAGACTTTGATGAAATTTACAGACATTCCAGAGATCATCCCGTTCTTGAAAGATAAGCCGCCTGCGCTTGACTTCAGTGGTGTACAAAGCGATTCGCGGCGGGTCAGGCCGGGCGATCTTTTTGTGGCGCTGGTCGGGAGGCGCGATGACGGCGCGCGCTATGCGGCCGCTGCGTTGGCCAAGGGCGCTGTCGCGGTACTGGCGGAGAAACCGGTGCCGGATGCGTCTAAGCAGACGATTTTGGTCAATGATGCTCGCGGCGCACTGGCCTGTCTCGCGGCCGCACTGAACGGCTGGCCTGCAAAGGCACTGCGCGTGTATGGCGTTACCGGTACGAACGGCAAGACCACCACCGCTTGGCTGTTGCGCGAATTGCTACGTGCCGGTGGCAACACACCGGGTTTGCTTTCCACCGTGCAGATCGAATATGGCGGTCGCGCGATTCCGGCCACACGCACCACGCCCGACGCCTGCGAGTTGCAGAGTCTGCTGGCTGCGATGCGGTGCGCCGGTTGTGATTCGGCGGTGATGGAGGTTTCCTCCCATGCATTGGAACAGCAGCGCACCGCATTCCTGCGTTTCGAAGCCGCCGTCTTTACCAACCTCTCGCAAGACCATCTCGATTATCACGGCTCGATGGAAGCGTATTTCCAGACCAAGCAACAGTTGTTCAAGCAACTTGCACAAGACCATCCCGGCGCGGCAGCAGTCTGCTGCCTCAATGGCGGTTCCGACTACGGCGCGCGCATGGCTGAGTATATCGCAACGCTTCCGCTGCGTTGCGTCACCTGCGGCTTCACGCCGGATGCTGACCTGCGTGCTGAAAACGTGTCGGTAACGCCCGATGGCAGTCGCTTCACGCTGGTCACGCCGGATGGCGATCGCTGTGAGTTGGACGTGCATCTGGCCGGTCGTTACAACATCGCCAATATGCTGTGCGCGGCGGGACTCGCCCTTGACGCGGGTGTTTCGCTTGATACTGTGGCTGCAACGCTGGAGCAGGTGCGCCCGCAGTGGGGACGTCTCGAACGTGTGGCCACCGCGCTACCCGCCGCCGTGTTCGTCGATTACGCGCATACCGACGATGCGTTGTGCAATGTGCTCACCACGCTGCGTGAAATCACGCGCGGCCGCTTGATTGTTGTTTTTGGATGCGGCGGCGATCGTGATCGTTCCAAGCGTCCGTTGATGGGACGTGTCTGCGCTGAACTTGCCGACTTAGCGGTGGTGACCTCGGACAATCCGCGCAGCGAAGAGCCGATGGCGATCATCAATGAGATTTTGGCGGGCGTGCCGACCGGCGCGACGGTAGCGGTCGAGCCCGACCGCCGCATGGCTATTCGATTGGCGTTGACCGAGGCCGAACCCGACGACGTGGTGCTGGTGGCGGGCAAAGGCCACGAGCCGTTTCAGGAGCTTGCGGATCGCACCGTGCCGTTCGATGACCGGCGGGTTGTGGCGGAGGAGGCGCGCACGTTAGTTCTCACATGAAGGTAAGACACGAAGGGCACTAAGGGTTTCTGAGAACACTGCTCGGTTTTTTTTATCCACAGATGGACACAGATTACGCAGATTTTTTTGGGGGCAGGGCTGGCCGCAAGTCGCAAGTCGCGGGTCGCGAGTCAACTTCCCTTATTGCGGCCACGCAGTGGCTCGCAATCGTGAGAGTAAAAGCACTGCTCTGCTGTTTCACGCGAAGGCGCGAAGGTTGGAGGGCGAGTGTCCCCACGAGCCGCCTTCCGCTGTGCGGAAGGATGGGAGGGACGAGCGTCGCTCGTCCGCGGGCAAGCAGACGCTTGCCCCTCCCTGCGCTTCGCAAGCCCGATGGCAAGAGTGGAGGGTGGCATCTGGGTGGTGCGCAAAAATGGGAAACGTTGTGGCCTTTGTGCCTTTGTGTGAGGTTGAATTGGGTTGCGGGCTTTGCCCGCATTAGTTGCTACGTCGGCAGAGTCGGATAATCTGAACATGTCAAACGGTCAACCACAGGTGTTTGACGCGGCCGAGTTTGCCGCGTGGGCGCACGGCGACGCGCAGGCGTTGCCGGCGACCTTTTGCGGCGTGACGCAAGATTCGCGGCAGGTGACGCCGGGTTGTCTCTACATCGCTTTGCGCGGCGAACGTTTCGACGGTCACGATTTTGTTGCGCAGGCGCTCCAGAAGGGGGCGGCCGCAGCGTTGGTGGAGCGGGCGTGGCGTGCGCCCGAAGAGGCTGCCGGATGGCCGTTGATCCGCGTGGATGACGCGCGACGTGCGCTGGCCGATGTCGCGCGCGCTTGGCGATTACGGCAGACGGCGCGCATCGTGGGCATCACCGGCAGTTCTGGGAAAACCACAGTCAAAGAGATGACCGCCGCGCTCTGCAGCGGCGGCGGCTCGGTTTGTGCCACGCGCGGCAATTTGAACAATGAAATCGGGTTGCCGTTAAGCCTGTTGACGCTGGGTGCGGAGACGGCGTACGGCATCTTGGAGGTTGGCACGAACCATCCGGGCGAAATCGCGGTGTTGGCCGATGTGCTGCGTCCCGAGATCGCGCTTATCTCCAGCATCGGAAGCGCTCACATCGAACACTTCGGTTCGCAGGAGGCGATTGCGTTTGAGAAGGGCGAACTGTTGCGCGCGTTGCCGTCCGACGGTGCGGCGGTGCTCTGTCATGAGACCGCCTGCTTTGAGCGCTTGGCGGCTTGTGCGGCGGCACCGCTCGTGACGACCTCGCTGGTGACGCGCGATGCGGATTTTTACGGCGAGCCGCTGGATTTGCTGGCGGGCCGGATTCGGGTGTCAGAGCGCGCGACGGGTGCGGAGATCGAGTTGTGTTGCGGCTTGCCCGGCGAACACAACGCCTCGAACTTGCTGCTCGCTTTTGCTGCGGCGCGCACGGCGGGTGTATCGGCGGCGGACGCAGCGGAGGGGCTCGCGTGCTTAACCCTTCCAGAGATGCGTTGGGCCGTGAGCAAGCGGGAAGGTATCACCGTGGTGAACGACGCTTACAACGCCAATCCACAGAGCATGATCGCGGTGTTGCGCACCTTCATGCAGATGCCTTGTGACGGTCGGCGGATCGCGGTGTTGGGTGATATGGGAGAATTAGGTGCGCATGCCGAAGCGTTGCATCGCGAAGTGGGGCGCGTGGTGGCGGCGCTGGCACCGGATGAGATGATCGGCGTGGGGCCGAACACGTCGCGCTACGTGGCGGATGAAGCGGTGAAGTGCGGTTTTCCGGCGGCGCGGATGATGTGCTGCGCGGACACGGCGGATGCGGCAGCGATTCTGCGCATGCGGGTTCGTGCCGGAGATAACGTGTTACTAAAGGCGTCACGCAAGATGGAGTTGGAGCGAGTGTTAGATGCATGGACCGTATGACCAGGTGAATGCGCTGGTGCTGGGTGCCGGGGCCAGCGGCGAGGCGGCAGCGCTGCTGTTGGTGTCGCGCGGTGCGCGTGTGCAGGTGCTGGATGAAGGCGACGGCGCGGCCAGCGCCGTTGTGGCGGAGCGATTGCGCGGTGCCGGGGCCAGCGTACGATTTGGCGTCGGCGAGTTACCGGACGAGCCGTTTGACGTGTGCGTCACAAGTCCGGGATTTACCATGCAGCATCCGTGGATCGTGGCGTGCCGTACGCGCGGTTTACCGGTCATTTCAGAGCTGGAATTGGGCGCGCGTTACTGGCCGGGGCGCGTGTTGGCCGTGACCGGCAGCAAGGGCAAGAGTTCGTTGGTCAAGCTCTGCGCGGATACGTTGAATAGGGCGGGCGTGACCGCGTCGCCAGCCGGCAATTATGGAATTCCACTCAGCAGGCTGGCGTTGGAGCAGCCGGAGTTATGCTGGGCGGTGACGGAAGTCAGTTCGTTTCAGATGGAGCACACGCGGACATTCAGTCCAGATATTGCGATCCTGCTGAATCTTCAAGTCGACCATCTTGACCGTCATGCGGACATGGCCGAGTACAAGGCGCTCAAGTTGTCACTGTTTGCCGCCATGCGTTCCGGAAGTGTTGCGCTGTTGCCTGCGGGGTTGACGCATGAAGGACGCATCCCGGAAGGTGTCGAACTGTTACGCTTCGGGACGGATGCGGGCTGCGACTGGGCCTGTGAAAAACACGCGGTGACGGGTGTGCTGCGCGGCGATGCCCGCAGGGTCAGCCTGCAGGGGAGTTGGTTTGACAATGCCGTTCTGAGTGCGGCAGCGGCGGCCGGCGTGGCTGCGTTGATTCATGCGGGATTGAGTGATGTGCAGATTGAGGCCGGTTTGACTTGCTTCGAACCGTTGGCGCACCGCATGCAGACGGTTGCTGTCAGTCGGCAGGGGGTGCGGTACATCAACGACTCCAAGGCCACCACGCTGGCGGCGACTGCCGCCGCGTTGCGGATGGCACGGGGACGGGTGCGCTTAATCGCCGGCGGGCTCCTCAAAGAAAAAGAGCTAGATGGCGTAAAAGAGTTGCTGACACAAACCGTAGAAAAAGTGTATCTTATTGGGCGATGTGCTGAGCAGATGTTTCAGGCGTGGTCGGCGTCCGTCCCTTGTGAGGAGTGCGGCACGCTCGAGCGGGCCGTTGACGCCGCCCAGCGCGAGGCACTGCCGGGTGAGATTGTACTGTTGTCGCCGGGCACAGCTAGCTTTGATCAATTTACCAGCTATCGGGAAAGGGGAGAACGTTTTACTGAGAGGGTCCGTGCGGTTGCGGATCTTGATGAGCGTTTCTTTTCTGAAGGCAAGAAGGATAAGGAGACACAATGAATCGTCAAATCATGCGTATTGCTGCGGGTGCGAATCTGGTGGCGGGATGCCTCCTGCTGCAAGGTTGCGGAATGTTTGGAAAACCGAAGGATCACACCGTGAGCGAGTTACCGGGTGGTGATCTGCCTCCGGTCGAGGTACAGGTTATAGAACCGGCCGCGTCGGCATCACCGGTTGAGGTGGTGCCAGCGACCGTGGAGACGGCGCCTGTCGCGCTGCCGCCGGTGGCGAGTACAACGCCCTACACGATTCAGAAGGGCGACACGATTTCTGCGGTGGCCTACAAGTACAACCTGCGCTGGCAGGATGTGGTAGCGGTCAACCCCGGGATCTCGCCGAACCGTCTGCGTATCGGTCAAGTGATTCAGCTTCCGGGTCAGATTGATCTGGGGCAGGTGCGTACGGTGCCGGCGACGACACCGAAAGCGCCTCGCGCGAGCGCGCCCAAGGTCTCCGCTCCGAAGGCGACGGCTGCGCCTGCTTCGGGCTCCACCACCATCTATGTGGTCAAGCCGGGTGATTCGCTCTCCGTGATTGCCCACCGGCACGGTGTCAAGACTGCGGACCTGCGCGCGGCGAACGGGATTAAGGGCGACAAAATCCTCGTCGGTCAGAAGCTGAAGATTGTGGGCGCGACCAAGACGCCTGCCGGAACGACATCAGCCAAGGCTGCGGCACCCAAGGCCGCCGCGCCGAAGATGGCTGCGCCGAAGGCAACGGCCTCGACACCCAAGACCGAAACGAAGCCCCAAGCGACTGTTGCGACACCGCCGCCTGCTCCGGCTGCTACCGCCGAGACTGTTGCGCCCGCTCCGGTTGAGAGCGCGCCTGTGAAGGTGGAGACCACCGCTGCCCCCGCGACGGTATCTCCGGTTGCCGCTGATCCGAATGTCCAGACCTACACGGTCAAAGAAGGCGAGGATCTGTATGCGGTCGCGATCCGCTGGGGTGTCAGCCCGAGCGATCTGAAGTCGTTGAACAACCTGACCGGTTCGGAACTGAAGGCTGGTTCCGTCCTGAAGATCCCTGGCGGCGTAAGATAACAGCGAGAGGCTGAGACATGCGTACGACGCTGATGGCGTTGGCTCTCGTCGTCCTGTCGCTGCTGGGTTTCGGGATTGTTTTGCTGGCAACGGCCAGTTCAGTGCGGGCGCAGGGTCTTTACGGCGACCCGCACTTCTTTGTTAACCGTCAGTTGATATGGATGGTCTTGGCTCTCGGCGTGGCTTGGGCTGCCTCCCGGTTTGATTACCACTGGTGGAAAGAGACTCCGGCGCTGAGCATCGGGCTTTATCTGTTTGTGGTGCTGGCGCTGATGCTGGTTTTCGTGCCGGGGATCGGTGTCAAGGTCAAAGGCAGTTACCGCTGGCTAGGCTTTGGGCCGTTCCGTGTGCAGCCGAGCGAATTCGCGAAGTTCATGACGGTGGTGGTGATGAGCGTCTGGATGGATCGCATCGGGCGCTGCGTACGTCAATTCTGGAAGGGTGCGGTCATTCCAGTGCTCGGCTTCGGAGTGATCGCAGCGTTGCTTGTACTCGAACCCGATTTCGGCGCGACGATGGTGGTCTGCGTGGTCGGCGGACTGCTGATGTTTGTGGCCGGTACCCGAATCATCTATCTGCTGGGTTTTGGTGCGGCGGGGATTGCTGTGGTCGGTACCTTCGTGCTCGCCAATGCCAACCGCATGGAACGCATCAGGGCCTGGCTGCATGGTGAGGAGAGCGGTTCGGCCGCTGCCTACCAGTTGAAGCAGGCGCTCATCGCCTTCGAGAACGGCGGGCCTTGGGGTGTCGGGTTCAACCAGAGCATCCAGAAGTACAACTATCTGCCCGAGGCACACACTGACTTCATCTTTGCGATCGGTGGCGAAGAGTTCGGGTTCCTGTTTTCAATCGGCGTCTTGTTGGCCTTCGTGCTCATTCTCGTGTGCGGCATCCGCATCAGTCAGCGCGCCCCCGACCGGCTCGGACGCATGCTGGCTTTCGGCATGACGGTGCTGCTCGTCTTTCAGGCGGGCTTCAACATCGGCGTCGTAACCGGTTGCCTGCCCACCAAAGGACTAGCATTGCCGTTCATGAGTTACGGGGGCACAAACCTGATCACCGCGATGTTGGCTGTGGGAACTCTGGTGAACATCGGGCGGCACGTCGATGTGTCTGACGAACGCATGCACACGCAGGTCGTCAAGAACGCGACGATTAAGCTGTAGCACCCTTGTCTCACTGGTCGGTGAGATAAGGTTTGGTTTCAGGTTACTGGTTTCAAGGTTTCATGCTTCGGCGTTGAGCGCAAATCTCAAATCCCAAATCCTTAAGATCCAAGTTTCTTCAGCCCCTTGAAATACGGTGCCACCCGCCCCTTGTTGTAGGGCTTGAGCCCGATACACGTGAATCGTCTAAATACCTGTCCCTTGGTTGCCGATCATGACGCGCGCGTCGCGCGGGCACTCGGCCGCGAACGCGGCGGTGCCTTCGTCAAGGACGAGGTTCACATGCTCGTCCCCCTCGACGAGCCCGTCGCGCAACGACAAGATTTCGACGGTCACGGAGGCCTCGCCGGCGGGGATTGTGGCGGAGAGCGGACGCTGCACAAAATCCACTCCGTTTTCTGCGTCGCCTGAGAACGTGTAGGTCACCGTCAGCGGTTGCGAGAGGTCGCCGCCGCGCTTGATGCGGAACACGCCTGGGAACGATGAGCCCTCGGTCGTCCGGTCCACGTCGGGAACCACCCATACGGGCGGTTTAGCGTCGAGCGGTTCGCTGTAGGTCCACATCGTGCCCACTCTCGTGCCGACGTAAAGTTTGCGCCCCAGAACGCCGATGCTATGTGCATCCGACGGAGCGTTCGTGCTCAACGTCGTCCAATTCTGCAAGTTGGTTGTGCGCATCACCGTTCTATCGTACCCCAGCGTATACAGTGCCCCATCGGAAATCACGTAATCACATACGTAGTTTTGCGACACCGCCGTGGGAGCACCAGTGCCATTGAAGGAATGGAGGTAGTTATTGATCTTCAAAACCATGACCCCCGCAAAACTGGAAGTTTTGCTGCCGTACTGCCCGATGCCGTAGCTGTTCGTTGTCCATGTCGTGCCGTCATACGAACTGCATGCGCCGGACGAGCTGCTCTGTAAATACATTTTCCCGCCAACCGTGCCGACAAAATAGAAGCGGCTGTAGTCGTCGTCGAGGTACACTTCCTGATATCCGAGCGTCCACGTGTTGCCGTCGTCAACAGAGCGTTTTGCATGCGAGAGATGGTCGCCGCCAGAGCCCACGATCCACAAATCCTTGCCGTTAAATGTTGTAATGCCATAACAGTGTTCCATATATACGCTCTTGAACTGCCAGCCTTTGGAGTAATCAAGAACGGCCACGCCGGAATGCGTGCTGGGATCGATCGGAGGCACATAGAGGCGTCCAAAAATCGGCGTGAAATAGTACACGGCCTCCGTCGTGAAGACGAATGGTTCGTCAAATGTTTTCGTCACGGGATCGTATCCCGCTAGCGTTATCGGCCCGGTGTTGGCATTGTAGTCGCCAAAACCCGAATACAGGCGGCCGTTCCATCCCTGCACGGCACGGATGATTTTGCCGACGCTAGTCCTCTGCGCCTGCGCCCATTTGTTCACGACCTCCAGGCTCCAGACGTCGGGCGCGGCATCCGCCTGCAACGCGAACACCGTCCCTGCGATGGCCATGAAAAAAATCCGGATGAAATACGTCGCATTGGCTTTCATTTCACGTGCTCCTTCGAGTTGTGTCGGTTCCGTTCTCTTTTGCTCTATAGCGGAAGGCGGCTCGCGGGACTCTCGCCCTCCAGCCTTCGCGTCTTTGCGCCTTCGCGTGAAACACCCGAGCAGTGCTCCAAAAAACTTCGTGTAGTATAGGCAAAAACGCTCAACGTTCAATGTTCAATCCAGCCGTAATCGGTAGTGATAGGGATGTGCGAAGGATCATGCGTTTCTGGTGAAAAGGGGAGCAAAGAGTCGGGAGCGCGGGCGTCCTCGCCCGCAACAATGTGCCTTGCAAAAGGGTGTGGCACGGGCATCTTGCCCGTGTTCCATGGTTTCATTTTTGACCTGATTGACCCGACTGACCTGATTGGGAGGGCGAGTGTCCCCACGAGTCGCCTTCCGCTGTACGGAAGGATGGTTTCAGGTTTCATTGCGGAGCGCCGGGAGGGGCAAGCGTCTGCTTGCCCGGCGGCGCATGCGCCGCCCATTTGAGCGTTGAAAGTTGGGCGTTGGGCGTTAAAAGTTTTTTAACTCTGAACGCTGAACGTCGAACTCTGAACTCTGAAGTCGAAAACTCCTAAATCCTAACTCCTAAATCCTCCTTGGCTAAGGATGCTGGCGCATCCTTAGCCTACTCGTGCCGCAGCGCGGTGAGAGGATCGAGCTGCGCGGCCTTCCATGCCGGGTGCGTCCCGAAGGTGATTCCCGTGATGACGGAGACCGCCAGCGCGACAATCAGCGATTCGGAGGTCACCACGGCCTTGAGACCGGTTTCGCCGCCCATGCGTGAAATCCATTCGGCGGCAGCGGCGGTCGCAATACCCAGTCCGGCACCGAGCCCGCCGCCGATGGAGGTCAGCAGCACCGACTCGGCGAGGAACTGCCAGAGGATGTCGCGCTTGCGTGCGCCCAGCGCACGCCGCACACCGATCTCGCGCGTCCGCTCGAAGATGTTGGCGAGCATGATATTCATGATGCCGATACCGCCTACCAGCAGGGAGATCGCGGCGATTGATGTCATCACCACGGTGAAGATGCGTTGCGTGCGCTGCGCGCTTTGCAGTAGCTCGTAAGGGACTTGCACCTCGTAGTCGACTTGCGCATGTGTCTCGCGCAGGTAGGTGCGCAGTCGGCCGGCTGTGCTGGGAATCGCATTGACGTTTTTTGCCGCGAGATAGAGGTAATCGTAATCCACCCGCTCCGCCATGCCGCGCCCCATCCGGACAGTGATGCCGCCCCAGAGAGACGTGGCCGTCTCCAACGGCATGCAGACGATGTTGTTGAGTTCGAGTTGCCCGCCGATGCGACCGCCCCCCGGACTCTCCATCAATCCCACCACGCGGAAGGAGGCGTTGCCGATGGCAATGGTTTGGCCGATGGGATCGCGGTGGCCGAAGAGTCGACGCGCGGCCTTGACGCCGACCACGCAGATCGGGTCAAGGATTTTGCCGTCGGTCGGCGCCAAAAAGCGGCTGCGTCTGTCCACCAGCCGACAGCGCGTCACCTCCAGAAAGTCTGGCGTGGTCGCGATGGCTTTGATGTCGGTGGATGCCTGTCCCAGAAAGATTTCCCGCCGCACTTCCATGACTGGCACGAGCAGGCGCACATTTTCGAAAACGGCGGCGATGTGCTCGACATCGCGCTGCGTGATGCCGTAGCGCTGGGTGTACGAACGGGTCGTCTGCGTCACGTTGCCTTCAGCCGGCTTCACCGAACGCAGGATGATGTTGTCGACACCCTGCGATTCGATCTGATGCAGGGCTTCGCGTCGTCCGCCCTCACCGATGGCCAACATAGCCACGACTGCGGCGATACCCAGCACAATGCCGAGTGTGGCCAACAGCGATCGTACCAGATGCCGCGTCAGACTCGCATAGACAGTCCGGGCCATTTCCAGCAGGTTCATGCTTCGCTGGCCCTCCCGTCATGGATCGTGACAGCTTGCGTAGCATAGGTACGGTAGGCCGGGTTGTGCGTCACCATGATGATGGTCTTGCCGCTGCGGTGCAACTCCTGAAAAATGCTCAGTACCTCCAGGCCGGTCTTTTCGTCAAGATTGCCGGTGGGTTCGTCGGCAAGGATGACCGGCGGGTCGTTGGCGAGCGCGCGCGCGATGGCGACGCGCTGGCATTGGCCGCCCGAGAGCTGGGTGGGGCGCGAGCCGTAACGGCCTTCCAGTCCGAAACGGTCCAGCAGCGCCTTGGCCCGCTGGCGCATGGTCGCGCGCGGAACACCCGCATACTGCATCGGTACACAGACGTTCTCAAGGATCGTCAGGTGCGACAACAGGTTGAACGACTGAAACACCATGCCGATCATTTTGCAGCGAACCGCCGATGTGGCGTCGTCATTCAGTCCCGACACCGCGCGGCCCTCAAGCAGGTAGGTGCCGGAGGTGGGACGCATCAGCAGACCGAAGAGATTGAGCAGGGTCGACTTTCCCGAGCCAGACGGTCCCATCACGGTCAAAAACGCACCGTGCTTCACGATGAGATCAGTGGGGCGCAACGCGAAAATCTGCGTGCCACCGGCTTCGTACGTTTTGCTCAGCCCGCGCAGTTCGATCAACGGGGCTTGGGGCGCTGGCGTGTGCAGACGCGCGCCGCTCATGGCGTGAGTGGCTCCACGATACGGGCGGTCAAAATATCCAGCGATGGCCGATCAAGTACGAACAATACGTCTAGTCCGCGTACGGCCGCATAGCGTTTGCCGAAACCGGCCTCGCGCCCGATCCGGAGCGTTTTGCGCACAGCATCCCGCGCGTCAACGTCGATGCTGATCTCCAGCCAAGGCTCGCGAAGACCGCAAGCGGCGAGACGTTCAGGCTCTAGGCCCACGCCTTCAATGCGATCGGCTCGCAGGTTTTCGACGCAGACAAGCAGCGCGTGCAACCGCTCGTCGACGATGCGTCCGGCTGTTCCTTCGCCCAGATGCCACAGCGTCTCGCTGTTTTCGCGCTCCACGACTGTGGCGGGCGTCCCTTCATGTATGACCGTAATCCGCCGTACGCTGGCGCGTGGCAGGTTCAACACATTCTTGTCGCGCAGGCTGAACAAACCGGCCATATTGACAAGAGCCGGCGGCAGATTACTGGATGCGATCCGGTAGACCGTCGGCGCGTTTGTGAAGACCAGATCAAAAGCGGTGCCTTCCAGATTGCCGGGGGCAACCATAAAACGCCACGCGCCTTGCTCTGCAGTCAGTTCGACGTGACTGATCGGCAGGGAGCGTTCATGCGTCGCGGTTCGGGTGTCGTCCCCATTCTCGAAGATGGCGTCGGCCCTCAACCGCAATAACCGTTCGACCGTATCACGTACAGCAGGCTGATCCGCCTTGTCTGAGACCGGTGCCTCAAACCGCCAAAGACCATTGGTTTGGGTCAATACAAATAGCGCATCGCCCAGTTGAACCTGCAAGCGCCGCACGCCTGCGGCAGACCCGAAGAAGGGGCGCGGATCGCGCAAGTTTGCGACGGACAACTTGAAGGCATCGGCCACGGTGTTTGAGACTGCGCCGATTGCCCCGCCACCCGGCAAGAGCACATAGCAGAGCGATGCGGCACCGTCGAGCGTGTGCCCCAGGGTGATTTTTTCGGGCGTCGTATCACCGTTCTCCTGCACATTGATTTGGATTCCGGAATCAGGCCCCAATCCGTAAAGCCCCATCCGTGTTTTAAGCGCGGAATCGGTTACGGTGACATCCAGGATGTTTGAGACTGTGGGCCAGACAAAATGTGTGAGCCTTGCTCCGTAAAGCGTGTCGAGAAGCGTGTCGATCCGTTCATCATCCGCCGCTGCCTCCGTCGGTTGAACCAGTCGCCAGGTGCCCGTCTCTTTTGACAGCGTGATGAAGGGGCGGCCGGGCGCACGCACTTCGAGCGCGCGGACTGCGCTGCGGACGCCGCTCAGCAATTTGCGCGAACGGAGATCGTCGGCGGTATGCGGGATCGCATCGAGCAGTGCGGCCGGCACGACCAAAACTTGGTCGGAGCCCTCAACGCGCAGGTAGAGTTCGTTGCCGAGTGGGGTGAGGGCGCCTAACAGGAATGATTCACTGCGCTGCATACCTTCCAGCGTCACATGGACGCGGGGCGGCACCAGACCGAAATCACGCATAGAAAGTTCGCGCTTGCGGAGTTCCTGAAACGCAATGGCATCCTTGACCCGCGCCGATTCAAACGCATCGAGCAGTTGCGCCACGGTGCCTTGCTCAATCTGCGCAGGAAAGGGTGCGGTCATGTGCCAGCGTCCGTCCACCAACTCGACGCTCATCCGTGCTTCGCCGCGGTCGATGGTCAGACGCGTCACACGACCCAAAGCCTCATCGACCACACGCGAACGGACACTTTCCTCTGTGCCGAAGGTTTGCCGCCTTACATGCAGCCCCCATAGCAGCAACGCGCAAGCCGCGATGGCTGCCAATAAAAAAAGAATGGTTCGTCGGTTACCCATATCCGCTTTCTACCGCCTCGACCGCCTAGACGTCAGACAGAACACAAGGAAGACACAGAGTGGTATGACGCCTGCGGCACCCACCATAAAGAGAACCCACTCGCGTCGCGTAAAGCCGGTCACCAGTGTGGCATCGCCGCCTAGCGAGGGGGCCGACCCCATGTCGATGCCGGCCAGCCAAGCCATGGCGTTCACAAAAAAATCACGGTTAGCGCTGGCGCGCGAGGCCAGCATGCCGTTCATGACAAAATCGGTCTCGCCGATCACGCACAGGCGTGTCGGACGGAACGCCACATCCTTGGCGACACTGCCGCCGCGTTCGGAGACGGCTGCCACTGCTACCGGTCCCGGCAGCTCGGTTTGCGGATCGAATTGACGCGGGAAGACATGGGGGTGGCTTTCACCCCACCCGTCGGCATCGGTCGAGGCGAGCAGGGTGACCTTGGGCCGATCCGCGCCGGTCGGTGCAGAGGTTTCGTTCAGCGTTTGGATGCAACGGGCGTTATTGAAGACCAGGGAGGCGTTCTTGAGTTCGCGCGTAATGACGTGGTCGGCGAAGTTCGAAAGCACGACCTCCTGACCGGAGAGCGTCTGCGGACCGACAGCAAAAAGCGGCAGCAACTTGACGCCCCATTTGGCCAGCACGTCTTCTATGCCAGTTGTGACATGAGGGGCAGCCAGATAGAGCAGCCGTCCACCATTCTGCAGGAAACCGTCAAGCAGCGCGATCTCCTCCGCGTTCAGCGCATAGCGCGCACCGGCGATGACTAAGACGTGGCAATCATCGGGAATGCGGTTGAGTCCAGGCAACGTGAGAGGCTTAAGGTCAAAGCCGCCGCGATTCAGTTCACGGGCAATGTCCGAAAAACCATGCAGCTCATCGTAATCATCAAAGCGCACCTCGCCATGCCCTTGTATCCAGTAGACAATTGCCCTTTCGAAAGGCAGAGCTAAGCGTGCGATCGCTGCCGCGCATACACTTTCACCACGGAACACACCCAGTTCACGGTGGTTACGCGCGTTGAGTTCTTCGCGCGTGCGCAACAGGGAACGCTGTGCGATCATCTCGTCAAGTGTCACGACCAACCGGCGACGCTGGCGTTCCAGCAGTAAGGCATTTTCCGGTACCTTCTGCGCCGCGAGCTGTCCCGCCCGTGCCAGATCCCAGCGGGGATCAACGTACTGGATCACGATGTCGGCACCGGCCACGCTGCGCGAGGCTTGCCGCAAACCGCGCAACAGGCGCGAGACCGGTCTGAACATCGGGTGTCGGCGATCCATGAAACAGGTGATGCGGATCGACCCTTGCGTGTCGGCCAAAATGTCGCGCGTACGCGCCGAAACTTGCGTGACCTTGCCGACATTGACCTCCCACGTCAACGCTGTGTAGTAGCCCAGTGCTACGACCAAAACGCAGAGTACGCCGCCCAGCACAATGGCCAGCAACGTGGAATTCTGCAAGGCGCGTCGTCCTGATTTCGGTGTCTTATCGGGAGTGGGTTCTTTTTTCACGGCATCATCCCCGCAGACGCAACAGCGCCAGCAGTTTGGAACAGGCGAACAGGAAGAAGAGGGCCGTTGCGACATACAGCATAATAACGGATGTCGTAAAAAGCCCGGTCGAAAAATCATGCACATGCATCAGCAGCGGCATCCACGCCACGGAGGTGCGCACGCCGGGCAACCAGGCGAGAATCGCCGCATACACGGCAATCGGCAGGGCGCTGCACACGACCAGCGAACTGACGGCGGCTGCCGCCTGATTACGGAAAAGCACTGAGATCATCGTGCCCGCTGCGCACCAGGTCGAGGCTTGTAACAACAGGATCAGGCTGGTCGCGGCGATCGCTGCGGCGCTGGGCCGCGCAAGCTGAGGCCCGGCTAACGCCGGCAAGAGCAGCGCTGGAACTAGCAGCGACAAGCCCAACGTCACGACGACGGCCGTCATGGCGGAGAAGAACTTGCCGAGGACGAGGTCACGCTCTCGGATTGGCGCGGACATCAACAGGTCGATCATGCCGGTCGCACGCTCTTCGGCGAAAAGGCGCATGGTGAGCACGGCACACAGGATTGGCAGCCAAGGCGCGACCGACAGTCCCCAGACACTCTGGATCTGCAACACGCTGCCTTCGTTGTTGCGCAGCATCATGACAAACGTCCAGCCATAGACCACCAGAAACGCTACCATCGGCACACCGCAGGAAAAAGCTCCCCGGAAGGCGCGGACCTCACGTAGCCAGATCACTCGGATTGCCTTCATGCTGAGACCTCCTGTGCGTCGTCCGGGTCAGCCAGGAGCTTGTCAACCTGCTCAATCAATTCGGCTCGGTCAAAATCACTGGTGCGGAACATGGCTGCAATACGGCCGCGGTTCAGCACGATCACGCGTGTACACCAGTTCAGCATTTCATCGAGTTCATGGCCTGTCGCAATCACCGCCGCGCGCAACGAAGCGGCCGACAGCGCCGCGCCACATGCCGCACGCTGGGGGCGGTCAAGTCCGGCCAAGAGATCATCCAGCAGTAACAGCTTGGGAAATGTGCTCAGGGCATCCGCCAGACCAACGCGCTTGCGATACCCGTGGGAAAGCAGGCCAATACGTGTATCGCGTACGTCGGTAAGGCCACTCGCAGACAGAGCCTCGTTGATGCGCCGTCGCACGCGCATAGCGCGTTCGCCCTTCAAGCGCACGCGGTAGGTCAGATACTCCTCCACAGTCATGTCATTGTAGAGCGGGTTATGCGCAGACAGGTAACCGATGGTACGGCGATATTTGATGGGCCGCTGCAACGTATCGACCCCATGCAGGTGCACAGTGCCAGCGTCCTGCATCAGGAGGCATGCCAAGACTTTCAGGAGCGTCGTCTTGCCCGCGCCATTGGGACCGGTCAGCGCGACGATTTCGCCGGGCGCCACGTCAAACGTGATGTCCTTCAGGATCGGGCGTGTGCCGTAAGCGAAAGAGATATGGGCAACATCCAGCATCGTTCCTCACATATTTTTGTCCACAAAGGGTGCTAGGGCCGCCTCCAGCACATCCAGCCGCTCACGCAAAAGCTCGGCGTCCCGCGTCTCGACAATCAGGCGCAGGTAGGGTTCGGTATTTGATTTGCGCACGCTGAACCAGCCGTCGGCGTCATCAAGGCGCACACCGTCGATGTCGCACCGGGCAGCGCCGCCGCTCCAAGCGTCAGCGGCCGCGAGTACGGCTTCGATCGCCCGGTCTTTATCGGCGATACGGTAGTTCAACTCGCCGGAATTGGCGTAACGGCAGATCGGTGCCATGAGGGCGCTGAAGCTTACGCCCCGGCGTTTGGCGTCGGCCAGAGCCGCCAGCACCAGCAGGGCGGCCAACTCGCCGGAATCGCAACAGAAAAAGTCACGGAAGTAGTAGTGGCCGGCCAACTCGCCACCGCACACCGCGCCGGTTTCGCGCAACAGCACCTTGGCGAAGGCGTGTCCGACCTTGCCCATCACAGTGCGCGCGCCGTCGGCCTTCAGCGCTTCGATCGCGCCGCGCGAGGTTCGCACATCATGGATGACGGTCGCGCCGGGTTCTCGCTTAAGGAATGTACGCGCGATGATCGGGATCAGATAGTCCGGCTGCACAAAGGCACCGGTCTCGTCCACGAACATCACGCGGTCGGCGTCGCCATCAAAGATCACACCGACATCAAGCTGTTGCGCGCGCACCACTTGGGCGAGCTGTTCACGACTCGCCGCCTCCAGCGGATTCGGCGAGTGGTGGGGGAAGGTGCCGTCGGGCACGTCGTTGAGATAGATCGGGCCGTCACCCAACAGATTGTGGATGAACAACCCCACGACACCGTCAGAGCAGTCGACCGCATAGCGCAGACCGCTCAGGTCGGCGCGGAAGTCCGTCATCCATTCGATAAAAGCATCGCGGTAGTCAACTTCGTGCCGGGCACCCGGTTGCGCCGCAGTCGGCGGGAGTGCGCCGGACGCGACCTTCGCCTCCACCTCGGCGAGACCGCTCGTGTAGCCCACGGGCCGGGCACCGGCGCGCGAAACCTTCATACCGTTGTGCGAGGCCGGATTGTGCGAGGCCGTGATCTGCACCGAGGCGTCGTAACCCTCACGTGCGGTGAAAAAGTAGACCATCGGCGTGGTAGCTAGTCCCATGTCATCCACTGTGCAGCCGGCTTCGGTCAAACCGCGGCACAGCGCGTCGCGCACGGCGGGCGACGAGAGGCGCGCATCGCGTCCGATCAGCCAGCGCCGTGCGTCCAGCACATGCGGCAACCAGCGTCCGATACGATAGACAGTGTCGAGATCAAAGTCCCGTTCGAACTCGCCGCGCATGTCATAGGCTTTGAAAAAAGACATTGCCCCTCCCATTTCTCATTGGATCACGACCAGCGAAATGCCGGAGTGCGCCCCCTTGGGCTTCATGGCCTTCAGCCAAGGCGGCATTTCCGAGGCGGTGGTTTCAGTGGTGTTGGTGGTCACATCGATGGTGGTGGGTGAGGTGGCGGCCAAAGTCTGCATCACCTCTTGCAGGCGCGCGGTGTTGCGCCGGTCCAGATGCGTCGAGGTGGAGAACGCGCCCAAGATGCCACCGACCAGCGTGCAGATGATCGAAACCAGAACCAGCGTCGAAAGCTTCACGGCGAGTCGTCCATTCTGATCGGTGTGCAGGCCCTTCTGCGCCTGCACACGTTCGCGAACAGCTTCCAAACGCTCGCGCTCGAGCAGAATACGCTCGCGCTCGAGCTTGAGCTTCTCTTGCTCGATCTGCAATTCCGTGCGCGACAGGGTTTCATCTCCCGTCGCGGGATCGAGCGATAAGTTATCGATCACGTCCATGCGGCTTTCCCTCCGGGTTACGCGCGAAGTTGCGCGAAGCGCGTGCAGACAGGCAACGGGCCGACCAGCGGCCGCGCGTAGTCCACGAACGCCTGTGTGACATCGTTGCCTGCTTTATTGATGAAGGCCGTCGGCATGTGGCGTGTTTCGCGTGCCACGCTGCGCAACGGGACGACCACGAAGTCCACTTTGTATGCCTTCGTTTTGCGGCGTTTGATGGCGATCGAGCCGCTGGCGATCTGGTCTTCGACCGCAGCCTTGACGGCGGCGATCCCGACCTGGCGCGCTTCCTGCGAGTCTGTCTCCGAGGCGATGCCGGGGAAGGAACGCTGCAGGTAACCGAACGTGTCGGCGCGCACCCGCTTGATCCCCGCCTGTTCCTTGAGCACCTTGGCCAACAGATCGCCCAACGCGCCGGTGCCGCTGAGTTGCACGTTGCCGTGCGAATCGACCTCCTGCGTGTAGGCCGCGATGATCGGCGTGCCGGCCCGGTCGGTGATGCCTTCGGAGACGGCAACCACGCAACGCCCGTGACGCTTCATCATAGCCTTCACGTCTTTGACAAAACGATCCATGCTGAACGCGCGTTCCGGCAGATAGATCAAATGCGGGCCGTCATCCTTCTCCGTACGCGCCAAAGCTGACGCAGCCGTCAGGAATCCCGCGTGCCTGCCCATGATGACATCGATCTTCACACCGCCCAGCGCACGGTTGTCCAGATCGTCGCCCTTCACCGCGCAGGCCACGAAGCGCGCGGCACTGCCATAGCCTGGCGTGTGGTCATTTTCGCGGAGATCGTTATCGATGGTCTTGGGAATGTGGAAGCAACTGATGCCGTACTCTGCTTTTACCGCCTCCTCGTTGATGATGTGTACGGTCTCGGCTGAATCATTACCGCCAATGTAGAAGAAGTAGCGGACATCGAGTTTACGCAAGACTTTGAAAATGGCCTGGCAATCCTCGGGCGTCGGTTTGCGTCGCACCGATCCCAACGCTGACCCAGGGGTTTGGGCTACCGCCTCCAGCGTGGCACGGCTCTCTTTGCGCAGGTTGATAAAACGCTCGTCAAGGATACCTTGGATACCGTGTAGCGCTCCGAAAATCTTTCCGACGGAGCCGCCGTCCCGGGCTGCAAGTACCGCGCCGACCAAGCTTTGGTTGATGACCATCGAGGGACCACCACTCTGGGCGATCAGCATGTTACCTTTTTTCATCTGCGAATCTCCTTTTTCAAAACGGTATGATATACTTTCTGCATGCGACAAGGCAAACCTCCGTTTAAAGAGCCCGACGAAAGTGGGGATGAACCTGGGATGTTCGACAGTGCCCCGGACGAGGCCGACTTCATGGTGCGGCCGAAGGGGGCGCGTCGTACGCTTACGTCGCGCGACAAAGAACGTAACCGCCGGGTGGGCGAACTATTCCGGCGCGCGATACCCGGGCTGCCGATCGATGCCGACCCACCCGAGACGCGCATAGAACCCACACCGTTTGCAGCGATGATCGAGCAGGTACTCAAGCAACTAAAGATCAATGAGACGCCCTGGCTGGATGATTTAAATCGTGCGTGGCCCACGCTGGTGCCACCCGAAGTGGCGCGCGTGGCGCGTCCCGGCAAGTGGGAGAACGGCATCCTCTTCGTTTACGTGACCTCCTCGATCAAACTGTTCGAACTCCGTCGCACACATCTGCCGCAGATCGAAAAGGCGGTCAAAGCGTTCGTCGGCGCGAATCGTGTGCGGCAAGTGCGCCTGATGGTCAACACAGTCCCGCTCCCTCCCGGAAGTGAATAGCGGACAACTGGGCAGGGCGGTGGGAAGTAATGAGGCGCTAAGGTTTTTTGGGGGGCAGGGGCGAGGTTTGTTTACTACGAAACATACGGAATACACGAAAAGGCACAGCACTGATTTTGTGTAGTTCATGGTTTAGGTTTTAACGTAATGTGGCACGGGCATCTTGCCCGTGTTTCATGGGCGAGACGCCCATGCCACTAGGGGTTTTGCAAGAGCCTCCCCTGTTAAGAATTTCCGGCTCATGCGGTGAATGTCTTGCCAAGCACCGCATTATCGATTGGTAGGCTTGCAACCGGCGGCGGATCAGGTAAAATGAATGGCTCAAAAACAGCTTGCGGAAGGCGCGGGCAGAATACAAGGACGCAGAGACATGCAGAACATCGATTGGGCGAGTTTGGGTTTTAGCTACATGGATACGCATTGCCACATCCGTTATGTGTGGCGCGACGGCGTGTGGAGCGAGGGCGAACTGGTGAAGGAGCCGTATCTGAAAATGCACATCGCGGCCTCCTGCCTGCACTACGGCCAAGAGGCGTTCGAGGGCCTCAAAGCGTTTCGCTGCAAAGACGGCAAGGTGCGTATCTTCCGTCCGCACGCCAATGGCGAGCGGCTGATCGGATCGGCGCGCCGTACTTGCATGGCACCGGTGCCTGTGGATATGTTTGTTGACGCGGTCAAGCGCGCGGTCAAGGCCAACGAGGATTTCATGCCGCCGTATGGCACGGGCGGCTCGATGTACATCCGTCCGCTGCTGCTCGGTACCGGACCGCAGATCGGCGTGGCGCCGGCCAACGAATACACGTTTCTGGTGATGGTCATGCCGGTGGGACCCTACTACAAAGGTGGGCTCAAGCCGGTGCGTGCGCTGGTGGTGGACGAGTACGATCGCGCGGCACCGCACGGCACGGGCGATATCAAGATCGGTGGCAACTACGCGGCCAGCCTGTACGCGCATGAGGAGGCCAAGCGCGCGGGGTATCCTGTGGAACTCTATCTGGACGCCAAGACCCGCACGTTCATCGAAGAATTCGCGACCTCCAATTTTATCGGCATCACCAAGGACGGCACATACGTTACGCCCGATTCGCATTCGGTGTTGCCCAGTGTCACCAACGACACGCTCAAGCAGATTGCGGCTGATCTGGGCATGAAGGTCGAGGTGCGCCCGGTGCCGTTCGACGAGGTCAAGGAGTTTGCCGAGGTCGCGGCGTGCGGCACGGCGGTGGTCGTCACACCGATCTGCGAGATCACGCGCGGTGACACGGTGATCACGACCGGCGATCCGGACGGTTGCGGGCCGGTGCTGCAAAAGCTGTACGATACGGTGCAGGGCATCCAGTACGGCCGGCTGCCGGACACCCACGGCTGGTGCGTCGAGGTCTAACCGGCTACGCCTCTAACCGGCTGCGCCGGAGTTAGTAAGTAGGATTTAGGAGTTAGGATTTAGGAGGGGCTTTGTGTCTGTTGCGCGTAGACGGTTTTTGCAAATGGCGGCGGTCGCCGGAACGGCGGCCGTTGTCCGCAGTGAAGGCGCGTCCGCAGCCTCTTCTCAGCCGCCCGCGCGCTGTCTGCGGGGCGGGTTCGCACTTGATGCGGAACGTCTGCGGATCTTCAGCCCGGCGGTGCGTGCGCCGCTGAAGATCATGGTGATCGGCGATACGCATCTCTTTCTGGATGATGCGCGCGGTGAACCGTATCAGTCCTACAGCGGACGGATGGCGAAAGCCTACAATACGACGAAGCATGTGGCGACCGGTGCGTCGACGACACCGCAGGCGTGTTTCGAGGAGGCACTGTCGCGTGCCCGCGAAGAGCGCGTGGCATTGCTGGTGCTGGTGGGCGACATCCTGAGCTTTCCCTCTGAAGCCGCTGTCGAGTGGGCGCATGCGCGCTTGCAGGCATCCGGCGTGCCTTACCTCTACATCGCGGGAAACCACGACTGGCATTACGAAGGCATGGAGGGCACGAGCCATGACCTGCGCGCGACGTGGACGGCGCAACGCCTCGCGCCCTTGTATCAGGGACGTCATCCGCTGATGGCGGCGGTAGATGTGGGCGGCGTGCGCGCCGTGGTGATTGACGACTCGACCTATGAGATTCTGCCGGAGCAGGCTGCTTTCTTCCGCGAGCAGGTGGCCAGCGGTATGCCGTTGGCGCTTTTCATGCACATTCCGCTTTATGCGCCTGGTCGCGGTATTGGGTTCGGATGCGGCCATCCCGACTGGAATGCGTCACGCGACAAGAATTGGCAGATCGAGCGACGCATGAAGTGGCCCGAAGCCGGACATACGCCGACCACGCTGTCTTTCAGGCGCGATGTGTTCGCGGCGCCGAATCTGCTCGGCGTGTTCGCAGGCCATATCCACAGGCCCTCGCTCGACTGCGTGAACGGCATCCCGCAGATCGTCACGGCCGCCAATGCCGCCGGCGGATTCGTCACCGCAGAGTTTCTGCCCGTGTGACTTCCGCGCAACGCGCGAGAACGCTTAGTCCCCCACACTCAGTCCCACACACTTAGTCGGTTACGCTTAGTCGCTACACCTAGTCGATTGCGCTAGCGACAAAGTGTTTGGACTAGGTGTAAACGACGACGTGTTGCGACTAAGTGCGGCTCGTGGGGGCGCTCGTCCGTCGGCGCTTCGCAAGGGTAAGGCCGCCTCTTCGGGGCTGTGACTCCGCGCACTGACCGCGCCGGATTCCCGATGAACGCTCAACGTTCAACGCTCAACTTTCAAGTTCATTTGCCCGTCCTTGCTCTCACTCTTTCAACACGGTGTGAGCCTGATGGATGGACTTGGACGGCAATAGGGCGGTCTGCGGCGTCTCGCCGTACCTTTTCTATTTTTTTCGCGAGCGCAGTGCCAAACAAAACAGAACAAACACAAGCGGCATCCCTACTAAAGTCGCGAAGGGTATCACCATGAGAGGGAGACCGAAGCCTACGGCCGGTGTTCCGTCAGAAGAGCCAGTTACATACTCAACAATGGCCAGAAACGCATAAAGAAGAATCACAAGCGACAAGATCGAAAAAACAATGACCCCAAGCCTGCGCATATCTATTGTTTGTCTCCCGAGTTGACCATGCGCGCGGCCAACCGGATCGCGCAGGCGAAACTCGTGGGGGCGGCTTTGCCTTGCCAGGCAATGTCGAATGCCGTACCGTGGTCAGGCGAGGTTCGGATCAGGGGCAGTCCCAGCGTGACGTTGACGCCGGTATCGAAGGCCGCCATTTTGAAGGGGATCAAACCTTGGTCGTGGTACATGGCCACGTAACCGTCGTAGGGGGACGGCTGACCGGCGGCCAGCCAAGTGAAAGCGGTGTCCGGCACGAGCGGACCCGACACCGCGAGTCCCTCGGCGCGCGCTGCGGCGATTGCCGGCGCGATGACCTCGTGTTCTTCATTGCCGAACAGGCAGCCCTCTCCCGCGTGTGGATTCAGCGCCAAGACGGCGATGCGGGGCTGTCCACCCTTGAAGCGCGCGCAGGCGTCGCAGGTGAGGCGGATCGTATGGAGCAGACCCGGTATTGTGAGCAGGCCGGGCACATCGCGAAGTGCTTCATGGATGGTCGCCAGCGAGACGAACACGCGGTCGGAATGGAAGGCCATGCACGGCGTCGCGCCGTTGGTCAGGCTGGCGAGCAGTTCAGTGTGGCCCGGCACCTGAATGCCCGCCGCGTGCAGTGCGGCTTTGTTGATGGGGGCGGTGACCAAGACGTCCGCACGGCCGGTCTGGATGTCGCGGACCGCTTCACAGATCCACGCGTGCGCGTGGCGTCCGCACGCCGCATGCACGCGGCCCGGCGTGATGGTCGCGGCCTCGTCAAAGGGGAAGTCGTATAAAATGTGCTTCCCCGTGTTGTGCGCGTCCGCCGCCCGTGTGGGGCCAGAACATATCTGCAACGAACGCGATAGGGTCAGTCCGGCCGATGCGGCGACCCGTTGCAAGATTTCATGGTTGCCGTAAATAAAAAGCTGGCACTGCTCCGCAATATCGGAGTCAGATGCCAGCCGTAAGACCAGTTCCGGGCCGACCCCCGCAGCATCACCGATTGTTACTGCTAAGCGCGGTCGTTTTCCCGGCATGACTGATCCTTTTACACCGATCAGGTGTCGTGCGCGGCAATTAGTCGACGCGCTTCACACTGTTCAGCGTACCATGGTCGTTTTGAACCCAGTCCGGACACTCAGGATCTGCACACCATGTCCCGTCGATCACAAACTTGTATTGATACTCGCCGGGGGGGAGTTGGAGCGCGACCACAAAGGTGCCGTCGGCTTTCTTGTCGACCATTTTCTTTGCGGTTGGATTCCAGTTGTTGAAACTTCCGGCCAGGAAAACCTTGCTGCCCGGTTCTGCGCGCACGCAGAACACAACACGCTGGTTTTTCGGGGCCGCCTTCTTTGCCGCGCACTTGGCGGGCGCCTTGGCCGCACATTTGGCGGGCGTCTTTTTCGGTGCCGATTTTGCCAACGGCTTTGCCTGTGGCTTGGCCGACACCTCAGTTTTCACTGTTTTTTTGGACTTGCTTTTCATGTTAGCCTCCGTTTCTCTTTCGGATACGGCGATATTATCTATGACCGTACGAAGGATGTCAAGGCCGGTGACGGCATTCTAAAAAGCCGTGTAAAGCAGCGCTCTGCTTTTTCGTGCGAAGACACGAAGCTCGGGCGAGCGTCTCCGCGAGCCGTATAACTTGGGCGTTGAACGTTGAACGTTGAGCGTTTCCGATTTTGGTTTTTTAATCGCAACACAGCACTAGTCAGGTCGTTCGTAGTAATATCCGAGGGCCTTGCCATCTGCGTCAAAGTAGATTTTACAACTTTCAAACGTGTGAAACCAACGTCTGCGGGGGGCAAATGTGATTCTTAAGGCGACCGGAACATGGCTACGGAACATTACCGCGTCCCTGCTGATGTGCGCAACACCCCCGGTCTTTATCGACATAACTTCATAGTCAGAAAAGAGGGCATACACTTCATTCGTTGAAAAGTCGGGGGTCAATTTTGAAGCGGTTTTTAAAACGTCTCCTCGACAACCTGCAAGGAGAAGCAAGCAACCCCAAAGCGGGAGCCAGTGAAGAATGCGCAAACGTTTCATTTTTTCATCGGCAGCCTTTCAAATGTTTCGTCAGGGGTTCTGCAAAACCCCTCGTGGCATGGGCGTCCCGCCCATGAAACACGGGCAAGATGCCCGTGCCACGCCTGCAAGCAAAGGGTTTCGCAAGAACCTCAAGCCTATTCTGAATAAACCTTTTACATCCCCACTTCTCCCAGACAAAGCTCTCGCAATACAAAAAATCACCGCCTTCGTCTGGTTCTCCAAGCTTCAACAATCAACAAAAAGAAAAAGATAGATGGCAAGAACGATAAAAAACAGTCATTCGATCTTTGCCGCAGCGAACGCACGGACGATTTCTGCTTCGGACAGATCCGATTCCAACGTCTTCATGTTTTCGGCCTCAAGTGTCGGCAAACCGTTGGGCAGGACGAGCCGGGCCTTGTCTGCGATATGCCAGTAGGCGACGACCCGCTTGCCGTGCCGTTCGTAGAGGAACGCGCGCACGGGCGTCCATTTGTCGCCCGCCACGTCAAGCTGTTTCCATTCCACAAGATCGTAGCCGCCTTTGCCATCGTCCACGAGGTGGAACTCACGCGCCGGATCTTTGAGAAGCTCCTTCTGCTCGGGCGTCAGCCATTTGCGTGCGCGCACATCCTCCCACCGGCGTATCGTCTCGAGAATATCATCCGTTCGCCGATGTTTCTGCAAGGTGCTGAGCGAAAACTGCATCGTGGCCGGACAATCGAAAGCTGCGGCTTTGCTCGTTCCATATTCCCAGATATCCGGTTGCGTGCCCACAGTGCGTCTTCCGGATCGGAAAAGGCCCTCCTGCGCAGGAGGCGGCCCGTCGAGCTGTGCAGGCCAGAACCCCCACCATCCGAAGTCGACGCGTGTAAAGTCCTTTGCCAGTCGCTGCGCCGCGGCATACGGGTACTCGATGATCTTCTGCTTGAAGATCTCCGGCCCGAACACGTCGAAGGCATTCGCGCCGCTCTGGAAATGCCAGCCGAAGTGGCTCTTGGCACACCCTTGGGTGAAGAGCGGCGCCTTGCCCGACTGCGCCGTACACGCATTCACGCAGCGATACTGCGAAAGCGAGATGTTGACCGTACAGGGCGTGTTCGCGTTCTCCGAACCGTCGAAGTAGAGGAAGTCGAGCCCGCACCTGTAGATGGCAGCGATCTTTTCGGCGATTTCATCCTGCAATGAGGAGTCCTGGTTGACGTAACTCGAAACGGCCCCAGCCTCGCTGATGCCCAGCACGCCGCCGATCTCGCCGAGCGGATGGGCCTTCGCGTGGGTGCCGAAGTGCCGGCGCTTCACGCCGGTAAACTTGTAGGGCCGCGTCGTGGTGTAGCCCTCGTACGAGAGCACCTCGGTGCCGAACTTGAGGACGCGGCACTTCGGATGCATCGGCGCGGCGACGGGGTTCTCCTCGACGAAGACTTCGCATGGCTCTTCCGAGAGCGGCAGCGGCCTCGCGAGCGTGAAGTGTTTGACGAGTGCCAGCCGGTGGTCGGCCTCGGGCGTCACGTAGGAACTCGTGATACCGATGAACGTCTGCAACGTGTGCAGGCCGACCGAAATACCCTCGTCGTGGAAGCGCTTCAGGGCGGCCGTGAGCTTCGCCTCGTCCCAGCCGTTGTCCCACCTGTAGTCCGGCAACTCATGCCAGCCCTTGGCTTTGACGATGCCGGAATAGTAGACGAGCAACATGCGGAAGCCGCCTTTCTTCAGATAGGAGAGGAGCGCGTCGACGTTCTCGGGCTTGAAATCGCCATGCGTCCAGTAGAGCGACGCATTGAGGCGGCTGTCGCGGCGGCTTTGCACACCGCGCGGCAGGCCGAGATCGCGCTCCACGGCGTCGATCTGGTCCAGGAAGCGCTCCCTCTGCGATTCGACGGCGAGGACGGCGACGCCGTTCGTGATGCCGAAGTCTTTGAGCGACTCGACGGTCAGCTTGCGGAAGCCCCAGCGCTTCTCGTTGTCCACATCCATGTACGGCGTGCCGCCGATGACACCGACGAAGGCGTGGTCGTCCCACATCACGTTCAGCCAATCGCCGAAGTTCGCGCGGTCCTTCACCGGCAACTGCAAGAGCCGGAACGAATCGATCGGCGGCACGTCCAGGTTCCAGTGATAGTACTGGTGCTCATCCGTCGTGTTTGATATGAGCCGCTCGGGCCTGAACGTCGCATACCCGGCCTCCGTCTCGGTCACGCGCACGGCGACCTGATAGGGTGCCGTCTCGAAGCCGATGAAAATGAGATCACCTTCGCGCCTGACCCGGTTCGCCGGGTATGTCGTGCGCTTCGCCTGCTGCACGAGGCGGATCTCGTTGTTGAAGGGCCGGATCTGCGTCGACGCGAAGACCGGAAGCCCCTCGCGCGGCTCAAGCATCTCCTCACCCGTCGCCTTCACGATCAGCGACTTGGCGGTGGCATCCGGATTGATGACGAGCCTGAACGTCTTCGTCTCGACCGTGACGGGCGTCGTCCCGTCGAAAGGCGTCTTCGGCATGTCCTCAGCGCACACGGAAAATGCCACAATCGCCCCGAGCACCAAATACAATCTGTGATTCATCGTCATTCTTTTCACTCCGGTTTTACATAGTTGCCCCCGACTGCGCATACACCCAACACGCGCTCGACTCGCATGCCTCCTGTCACCAACCGATTGCAACCGCTCTCTGCCCAGTGTCAAACTGCGCCCCTATAGAACTCGACGCCCCACTTCTCACGGATATCTTTCATATATTTCGTGCCAAGCCGCATCATTATTGCCTAGTTCCTCAGACTCCGCACGGGAACGTATTTTGGTATCTAGTCTAACGGCGATGCCTGTCGCAGTCATGATTTCATTTGTCAACGTTGTGTAGAACTTCTCGGGATTGCTGTTCTCGAGAAGGAACGTATTCTTGGCATTGGTTCCTTCCATTACCCCAATATCTGCCGACTCCGGAAAGTATGCCAAGACCCACCATTGGCCGCCGCGCAACCTGATGTCCACACGATTGACACGGCTGAGATGCGGCTTAGGAGAAACTACATATTCACCGCCATCTGGAAATGCGGCCCGCAGACGAGCCAGCCGTTCCCGATCAGCGCTGTGCCAACTTCGCGGTCTCAGCTTGTCATGTTCGCGCTCCAAGTAAACAACCCGGATGAACTCCCATTGACGCTCTTTTATCTTGGGGTAGAGGCATCCGGTGAGCATGGGCATCACCAGAATGCACGCTGCGCACACGCAACACAAATGTTTGACCATGTTTTGCATCTGTCCTCCTGACTGCTGACAACCGCACTCTCGATTTCTCGGATGTCGCGGGCTTGAGCAACATCAAACCGCCAGCTTTTCATACGAATCGTCGTTTCAAGTCAAGCGGAGTAATCGGGTGGCGACAGGGGGCATGCGAGTTTAGTGCGTGGTTTGCTCCCGACTCTCTGCTTTCCTTTTCACCAGAAACGCATGATCTTCGCACATCCCTGTCACTTGCCTATAACTTGAGCGTTAAAAGTTGAGCGTTGAGCGTTAAACGTTTTTAACTCAGAACGCTGAACGTCGAACGCTGAACTCTGAAGTCGAATACTCCTTGTCTATAACTTACACGATCAAATTTATCCTCATTTACATTCCCGTGCGAAGCGCGGGCGGCGGGCTAACCGATTACATTTTCTCACCAATCGCGGGTTGCCGTTTGGGGGTCAGGTCTGATACGATCATGCGGTCGGTGGAACCTTGCGGACGGAAGGCGATTGAGATCCGGCAGGTGGGGGGACAAGAGATGTTGATGAAGACATGGATGATGATAGCGGCGCTGGCGGTGGCAACGGGCCTGATGGCACAGGAGGCACCGGTTGTCGCGCAAGGGGAGCGTGCGGAGGCCGGATGGGGGATGGACGCTGCGGCGGATCTGTTCTCGGCCTATGTCTGGCGCGGAGGCGTGTACAATGATCGCCCGGTCTTTCAGCCTGCGGCCAAGCTGACCTACGCCGCAGCGGAGTACGGCACGTTCGGTGCCGGGTTCTGGAGCAATTTCGACCTGACCGACCGCAATGGCCAGGTGGCCGGCGGCGGATTGAATGAGATTGACTACCAGCTCTTTTACAAGATCGACGCGGGGGATGTCGCGTTGGAGATCGGGCATGTCTGGTACACCTTTCCGCGTGCGAACGGTCCGGACTATCGACCCAGTACGCGTGAGGTTTACCTGTATGCGGCTTACAACAGTGATTGGGTCACGCCGTTCGCCAACTTGGCATACGACTACGGGAACTATGACGGCTTTTACCTGAGCGTTGGCCTCAACAAGGAGGTCGCGCTTACCGATCAACTCACGCTGGGCGCGGAGATGTCGCTGGGCGCAGGCGATGATGACTACATGACGTATGTCGGAACCGACGACGCGGGGCTGATGGATTTCAATGCGGCGGTCTATGCGGATTTCGCGCTGACCGATTCGGTGTCGGTCGGTGGTCGTGTCGCGTGGATGTCGCTGGTCGATAGTGACGCGCGTGACGCGACGCCGTATTGGGATGAGGATATTCTGTGGGGCGGCCTCTCGGTGTCGGCCGTTTTTTAACACGCAGACAGATAACAGGGGCTCTTGCAAACCCCTTGCTCGCAGGTGTGGCACGGGCATCTTGCCCGTGTTTCATGGGCGGGACGCCCATGCCACGAGCGGGGGGGGCAAGGCCCTTAACAAGCTGGAAAGAAAGGATGAGATCATGAATCAAGCGAATCTCTCACGTTTATGCACGGTGTCGCGCCGGACCTTCATGGTGGCGGCTGCGGGCGCGGCGGCGGGTTGCGCGACTGCACCCAAGGGTGCTTGCCGTGCGGCGGCTGGTGCGCCGATTGCACTGCCGCCGTTGCCGTATGGTCAGGACGCGCTGGCACCGCAGATATCGGCGCAGACGTTGAGCTTCCACTATGGTAAGCACCATCAGGGGTATGTGAACACCCTCAACAAGCTGTTGCCGGATTCGCCCTTCGCGGGGCAGTCGTTGGAGGCGGTGGTCTGTGCGACGGCCGGAAGTGCGGAGCACACGGCGATCTTCAACAATGCGGCGCAGGTCTGGAACCACACCTTTTACTGGAAGTCGCTGGCGCCGGCCGGCAGCGGCGGCGCACCGTCGGCAGAACTGGCTGCGGCGATCAATGCGGCCTTCGGCTCATTGGATGCCTGTAAAAAGGCGCTGTCCGATGCGGCGCTGACCCAGTTCGGCAGCGGTTGGGCTTGGCTTGTGGCGAAGCAAGGCGCGGTCAGCGTGGTCAAGACGCCGAACGCCGAGACGCCATTTACGCAGAAAGGTACCACGCCACTGCTGACCATCGACGTATGGGAGCACGCCTACTATCTGGACTGGCAGAACCGCCGCGCGGATTATGTGAAGGCCGTGCTGGACAAATTGATGAACTGGTCCTTTGCCTCCGCAAACTATGCAGCCGCTCAAAATGAAAAATCCTGCTAAACAATCGGTCTCGGGACGTGTCGGGATTCACATCCGCAACCGGCTGGTGTCGGGTTTGCTGGTGTTGATCCCGCTCGTGATCACTGTATTCATCCTGCGTCTGCTGTTCAACTGGCTGACTGCCTTTGCCCGGCCGCTGCTGCGCCCTTGGCTGGGCGAGGTAAGCGAGACGGTCTTGGCCTTGATCGCGTTGGTGGTGACGGTGGCGGGCCTGTATGTAGTCGGGGTGGTGACCACGCACTTTATCGGGCGTCGCCTGATCCAGTTCGGCGAGGGCGTGCTGTTGCGCCTGCCGATTGTGAAAACCATTTACTCCGCCTCCAAGCAGGTGGTGGACGCCTTCTCCGTGGGCAGCAAGACGACGTTCGAAGCGGTGGTGGTGGTGGAGTACCCGCGACGCGGCACCTATACCATCGGTTTCGTGACGGGGACCATCATCGATCCCAACGAGCGGAAGCTCTATGCGGTTTTTGTGGCCACGACGCCGAATCCGACCTCCGGTTTTCTGATCCTGTTTCCCGAGGAGGACGTCTGCTTTACTGACATCCCGGTGGAAGACGGCGTCAAGATGATCGTCTCGGGGGGCATGCTGGCACCGAAGCGTTTCGGCCACCGGGTACGCGAACCGGAGCCGGAGCCAGAGAATACAAGTTGTTCCTCACACGAGGGGCACTAAGGATTTGTGATTTGAGATTTGCGCTGCTCTGGTTTCCTCTCACAGAGACGCAGGGGGCTTTTTTAGGGCAGGGCTGGCTGCAAGTCGCAAGTCGCGGGTCGCGGGACTTATTGCGACCACTGAGTGGTCGCAATAAGCGATTACAAGGCGAGGATGCCGCGGAATAGCGCGTGGTTGATGGCGAGCGCGTAGAGTGATGCGAACAGGTCGTCGATCACGATGCCGAGGCCGCCGGGGATCGCCTGAAGCTGGCGGGCTGGCGGCGGCTTGATGATGTCGCAGACGCGCGCCACCACGAAGCAGAGCGGTACCAGCCAGAGGTGCTGCAAGAGCGGCAGGCCGATCGTGCAGATCGGGAAGAGCATCCATTCGTCCGCGCAGATGCGGCCGTCATCTTTCTTGCCCAGTACGCGCTCGGCGACATCGCACACCGGCACCGCCAGCAGCGTCATGCCGACGCACACGAGGATTTGCAGGGCGAGCTGCTGCTGCGACACCCACAGGGCGAGCAGCACGCCGGGCAGCGACCCGACTGTGCCGGGGGCGACCGGTGTGATCAGGCCGAGGCCGAAGCCGGTGGCGACGAAAACCGCCCATTTCTGATAGAACGTGTTGCCAGGAATTGCGGGTATAGTCATGGGTGTGCGGGTTAGAGATATTTGGCGGCGGCCGCTGCCAGTTGGCTGCGTTCGCTCTGACGCAACGTTACATGGCCGTGGAGCGGCAACTCCTTCAGACGTTCGGCCGCGTAGGTCAGGCCGTTGCTGGATGCGTCGAGGTAGGGGTTGTCGATCTGATAGGGGTCGCCGGTCAGGATGACCTTCGTGCCCTCGCCCGCGCGGCTGACCACGGTCTTGACCTCGTGCGGCGTGAGGTTCTGCGCCTCGTCGACAATCATGTACTGCCTGGAGATGGAGCGTCCGCGGATATAGGTGAGCGCTTCCAGTTCCAACGTGTCGCTGTCGAGCAGTTGGGTGATGCGCTCCTGGGGCGTCAGCAGGCGTGGCCGCTTCTTGGCGCCGGCCGGCGGCTGGTCGGGCTGCGTCTTGCGCAGCAGGTATTCGAGGTTGTCGAAGATCGGCTCCATCCAGTGCGAGAGCTTCTCCTCCTTGTCGCCGGGCAGGTAGCCGATGTCTTTGCCGAGCGGCACGATCGGGCGCGAGACGAGGATGCGGTCGTAGAGGCGTTCACGCTGCACGAGGTGCAGACCGGCCGCCAGCGCCAGCAGCGTTTTGCCGGTGCCGGCCTGTCCGACGAGCGTGACGATGCTGACGGCGGGATCCATCAGCAGTTCGAGCGCCATGCGTTGCTCGATGTTGCGCGACTGGATACCATACACGGTGTCGATCGCGATGTTGATCTCGGACAGTGTGCCGTCCGGGAAGACACGCGCGATGACTTTGAGGTCGCTCTTGCCGGTAGCGGTCAGGTGCAGGAACATGTTGGGGTGGTACTTGTCTGGGGCAGAGGCGAGCACCTGTCCGTCGTAGAGCCGCTTGATGACCGAGAGCGGCGCGGTGGTCTCCAGATAACCGCTGTAAAGCTCGTCGAAGTTGACCTTTTCGTGCTCGAAGTCCTCGGCGTCGAGTCCGACGGCGTTGGCCTTGACGCGGACATTGATATCCATTGAGACGATGATGACGCGTTCGCCCTGCCGTCCCAACCAGTAGGCGAGCCGGATCAGGGCGTTGTCCGGGGTGTGCTCCTCCAGGCCGGCTTTTTCGATCTCGGGGGTCGCCAGCACGCGTAGCGTGCCGCCGCCGGGGAGTTTGACGCCCTCGGCGAGCTTGCCGTTCTGGCACAATGCGTCCAGCTTGCGGATCGACTCGCGCGCGTTGCGTCCGAGTTCGGAGCTCTGGGTCTTGAACTTGTCCAATTCTTCGAGCACGGCCATCGGTAAGACCACATGGTTGTCGTCAAACACGGCGAGGGCTACCGGTGAGTGGAGCAGCACGTTGGTGTCGAGCACGAAGGTTTTGACGGGCTGCGTTTTTTTGCGGCGAGAGACAGGTTTTTTAGAGGGCATGGCTGTGGGCACGGATTAAGCGGGTTTGCGCCTGAGGGAACGGAAGGTGCGCCAGCCGAAAATGGCGATCACGACGAAGCTGCTCAGCGGCAGCACGAACACGGCGCTTTCGCCGGTCAGCGTGATGAAGCCGAGATCGAAGGAGCCTTGGTCGATGAACCAGCCCGCGCCCATGGGCATCAGCGCTCCGCCGACAATCGCGAAGATGAGGCCAGCGGATCCGAGTTTGGCATCCTCGCCGAGTCCGTCCAGCGCGATACCGTAGATGGTGGGGAACATCAGCGACATGCAGGCCGAGATACCGACCAGACAGGCCAGACCGGCCACATTCTGTAGCAGGATGGTCAGTGTGGTCAGCACTATACCCCCAATGGCCAAGAGAGTGAGCAGCAGGCTGGCGTTCATGTACTTCATGAGGAAGGTACAGATGAAGCGGCTGCTGAGAAAGATGATCATGGCGACGATGTTCCAGTCCTGAGCGCGTTCAAAGCTGAAGCCGCAGTTTCTGTCGGCGTACTGGATGATATAGGTCCAGCAAGTGATCTGGGCCGCGACATAGAAGGTCTGGGCGATCACGCCACCGACCCAATTGCGGTTGCGGAACAGACGCTTGGCCGTTTCGATGGGATGAATCTGCTCGGCGGCGCGCTGGTCCGGGAGCTTGCAGAACAGGAAGATAAAGAAGAAGACGGCCACCACGAGTCCCAGAATCACGTAGGGGTCGCGGATGACGGTGATGTCATGGGTTTTCATCGCGGCGTAGGCGGCCTGATTGGCGGGTTCAGCGAGGTACGTTTTGATGGCTTCGGCCATACCGTTTTCGGGGACGCCTTGAGCACTCAGCTTCGCGGTGATATCAGCGAAAAAATCTTTGGCTTGCAGGTTGCGCAGCACCAGTTTGCTGGCGACCAGCATGCCGAGAAGCGAGCCCATCGGATTGAAGGCCTGCGCCAGATTCAGGCGTCGCGTAGCCGTCGAGGGGTCGCCCATCGAGAGGATGTACGGGTTGGCGGTGGTTTCCAAGAAGGCCAGTCCGAACGTCAGGATGTAGAGCGAGAACGGGAACCAAAAGAAGTTCTCGGTATAGGCGGCGGGCAAAAAGAGCAACGCGCCGAGCGAGTAGAGCGCCAGACCGAGAAGGATGCCTGACTTATAGGAGTACTTGCGGATGAAGAGCGCGGCGGGGATCGCCATCGTGGCGTAGCCGCCGTAGAAGGCAAGCTGCACCAGCGAGCTTTGCGTGTTGCTGATCTCGACGAAGACGGCTTTGAAGGCGGCGACCATCGGATTGGTGATGTCGTTCACAAAACCCCAGAGGGCGAAAAGCGAGGTGGTTAACACGAACGGAAACAAAAACTCCCGCGACACCACGGGGGCACCGGACTTTGCCGAACGATCTGCCATAGTCATCTCCCTGCCGATAGGTTTTCATGGGAAACGACACCATGCGCTTCCCGTCTTTTACACGCAGAACTATACACCATTTCCGCGTTTAGGTGGCACTCTCTTTTTTACTCTTTCGCCAACTTCGCGATTTCGTCGGCCGTCAGCACGCGCCGGTAGAGGCGCACGTCATCAAGACAACCGCGGAAGCGCGCGCGATCCAGATCGACACTGTGCGCACCGACCGTGATGCTGTTGCCGGGGTTGATGAAGCCGCGCCGCTCCAGCGTGCCAACCTCCTTGCCATTCACGTAGAGGCGCATGGTGGTGTTGTCGAAGGTGCCCGCTACGTGCGACCACGCATCGACGGGCAGCGCCTCCGGACTGGTCAACGAGTGGCTCCACGGCTCGCGCGGCACCTGCCAAGTCGCGCGGCCACCGCCAAGCCCGAGACGGTAGCCGTCCGTGCTGCCGCTTACGGTGTTCAGCATCCAGCGGTCGCTTTGTCCTTTCTCGGAGGGCTTGCACCAGAGGGCGACGGTCACGCCGCCGGGACTGAAAAAGGGCGCGGGGATTGCTGCGGTCGCGCCGCCCTTGCCGCAGCGCAGCACCTGGCTGTCACGCCCTTCTTCCAGCGTGACGCCATCGCAGGCGAGGTGGCAGCCATTCGGCGAGACGTCCGCCAGAAGCCCATCGCGGGTTGTGGTCTCAAAGGTCCAGTTGGCCAGCAGGTCGCCGGTGATACGGAGCGATTGCCACGGCATGCGGTCGCCGAAGCCGGCGCGGACCGCCTCATAGCGCTTCTGCGGCGGCGGCAGTTCCACGTCTTCGGGGATGATGTCGGTCACGGCTTCCGGTGCCCATGCGCTGCAGAAGACGCGTTTGATGGCATTGACGAAAGTGAAGCCTGTGCCGGTGGTCGGCTCGACGTAGTGACCCTCGCCGAATTCAGTCCAGTTGTCGAAGACCACGATCTTGCTGTCCCAACGTCCGGCCGGTTTGGCGTCGACGAGTGCTTTGGCATCGCGGCAGGCCGCCTCGAAATTCTCGGCCTTGGGGTCTTTGATGTAGCTGCCGCTGCCGCGCCTGACGCGCCCCCACGGCCGCTCGTCCCAGCCCATGACCACGTTCGGAATGTCCGGCACGTCGCCGGTGCTGGCGTCACGGTCGATCCACGTTTGCCGGTAGCGGCTGAGCACATCGGCGTGGTCGCGGTAGGCGAGTCCCGCCGGGTCTTCGCCGACCGTCTTGACGCCGGCGGGCGACAGGCCGTAACCCGTGACCGCGTCCCAACCGCTGGCGGCGATATCCGCGCCGAGCTTGGCGTTGGCCGCACTCATGCAGGCGATCACGCGCAGGCCGCTGAAGCCGGCCTGGCGGCACTGCTCGCGCATTTTGTCGAGCGCCACTTTCGTTTTTTCAGGACCGCCCAAGTTGGCGAGCAGGACGCGCGGTTGCCATACGAAAAGGACCGGCTGGTTCTCGATCTTGAGGTACGAAGGATGGGTGAAGTAGGTCTTGATCCAGAACGGCAACACGTTGTCAAGCAGGTCGGCTTCGTCCTTCACGCCCTTGGCGCAGCCGTTTTCCCACATGATGGTGAAGGTGAAGGCGTCGCGGTACTTGGCGTTGAAAAGACCCTCGTGAATCGCGTGACCGAGACGCTGGCTGATGGTCGGCTCGTAGTCGGCGCGGTACCAACAGTAGATGAAGCCGGTGATGCCGTGTTCCACGGCCATCTTGATGTGCCAGTCGGCTACTTCAGGCGTGCCCTCGTCATACCAGCCAATAGCCGGACGCTTTTCCGGCCAAGGTTCGATCCGTTTCCAGCCCCAGTGCGTGCCCTCCTTCCAGAGCGCGCAGTAGTGCATGAGGTTGATGTAGTCGGTCTTGGCCGGTTGCGGCACTGGCACGTAGCCGGTGCGGGGCAGGTCGGGGCACGGCTCGACCGTCAGCGCGAGATCCTGCACACTGGTCTCCGCGCCCTTGGCGGAGACGGTCAAGCGCACGGTGTAGGTGCCGGGACGCGCGGCCCGGATGCGCCAAGTCGCCATGTCGAAATCATCCATGCCCAGCCACTCGATGCACCGCTTGGTGCCGTCGATGGCGGTGATCCCTTTGGGTACTTCTAGACGCGCGATGATCGCTTCAGCTTCACCACCGACGTTTTGAATACCGGCCACTACGCTCTCTTCGCGGTCGGGGCGCAGCTTGGCGCGGCCTGCGGCGAGCGAGCGGATGTAAAAGACAGGTTTGCCGACGGGCCGGCTCGCCAGGGTCACATTGCGGACTCGCACTGGTCCGGTCGCGCCGCAGAAACTCACGGCCAGACGGCGCAGCGTCCCTGTCCAGGCATCGGACATCGTACCGGAGAGGATCGTGGGCCGACCGCTCGACTGCGGTTGGAAGCTGATCGATCCGGTACCGGAATCGGTGATGAAATCGAGGGTACCTGTCGCGCCGCGACCGTCGGTGTCGATATCGAAACAGAGGAAAGGATAGGGGGCGACATCGATCGACAGTGCCGGGCTTGCCAACATAGCCGTCGTGTTGGGGAAGTCGGCGATGAGTGCGTCCTTTTCCTGCCGACATGCAGCGCCGTTGAGCGGTTGCCAGCCGGTCCATGCTGCAGGTCCGCCCAACACAACCGGGATATCAGGGTGCTCAGCACTGGGGGAGGGGGCGGAGGTGAACGCATCCTTTATCGAGCGGAAGAAGCCAGAGCGGGACTTGGTCGGAGCCGCCGTCTCTGTGGACAGGGCCGTCAAAAGCGCGGTCCGTTCCAAGGCCGGGTTGAATACCTCGAGATGCGCGAGCGTACCGGTGACCGGTCCGACCAACAGCGGTTTCGATCCGGGCCTGATGCGGCCCATACGCGACTGACTAAAGTTCTCGCCGTTGACGGTCAGGCTCATCGAGTGTCCTGTCCATACCGCGTGTACATCGTACCAGGTGTTCGTTTCGACCACCGGTCCGCGCAGCCGATGTTCCCATTTGCCTTCGATCTGGACGAAGAAAGAGAGGTGTCCGCTCTCGTTCTTTGATTCGTCCACGCGCAGCAGGAACTCGCCATCTTTCGAGGCTAAGTTCTGGGTGCCGTTCCTGAGCTTGTCGAGCCGGAAGCGGCATGTGATCTCCAGTCCTGGGTGTAGGCGCAGTTCTGGACGGTCGGCGACTTCGATGGGCTGTCCGGCCGTCAGACGCGGGTCTTGCTGGTCGAGCGCGAAGACTGGCTTGTTGCCCGTTGTAACAGCTTCCGCAGTCCGCGCACACGGTACGGCACAGGCCCAGAGCGACAGGAAAAGTGCGAAAACGTTTCGGTGGCTTATTCGTGCGTGCATGCGGTTTCCTTTTTTGGGAGACGGTCAGGCCCCAGACTGGAAGATGCCTTGGAAGTCGACGGTTTCGGCGGCCATGGCAAAGACGGTCAGCGGCAGACCGGAGGTGCCTTCGAGGAACGCGCGGGTATACGTCGCGTAGGCTTCGTCAGATTCAGTCTCGTCGGGTTTACGTACGCCGAGGAAAACGAGGGATGAGTCGCGCGA
>DUPH01000308.1 GCA_012838435.1 Lentisphaerota bacterium
AAAATCCTCACCATCTGGCCGCGCTTCTTGATCTCGCTCGTCATACTTGTGCTGGCCGGTTTTGCCGGTGTCCGGTCGGCGGTGACCACGCAGATTGCCAACCGCGATGCGCAGATCGCCGGGGCAAGCGGTCGGTCGTCGTCCGAGGAGAGTACCGCAGACATGCCCGAAAAAAGTGCCGCCGAACGGCGCGAACGCTGGCTGTTCGCGACGAATTGGAGCCTGCCGCCCGAGGACGTTCTGGAGTTCCTTGTGCCCGGTGTCTTCGGCAACGACTCCGCGCAGCCGCCGTATCCCTACTGGGGGCGCCTTGGACGCCCCCACGACAGCCTGTTCCAAAAGGGCCGCATGATGCCCAACTACCGGCAACATACCGTCTATCTTGGTCTCATCCCGCTGCTCTTTGCGATCTTCGCGGCTTTCTCCCGTCCCGGACGAGCAGACGCTCGTCCCTCCCCAGAAAACAAAACTCCCAACTCCCAACTCCCAACTCCTAAATCCTCCTTCCTAAATCCTAAATTTTCCGACGTCCCCTTCTGGTGTGGTGTCTGGCTGGTCTGTCTGCTGTTGGCGATGGGACGCTACACGCCGCTTTACCGCCTATTCTATGCGCTTCCCTATATGGACTACATCCGCGCGCCGGTAAAGTTCCTGCATCTGGTAGAAATCGCCACTGCGTTTCTGGCGGGGTTCGGCATGGAGCTGTTTCTGCGCGGCGAACAGGATGATAAGTTGCGGCGCAGATTGGTCAAGCTGGCGTGCGGCATGGCTGGCGTGTTGCTGCTCGGCGTGTTGGTGGCGCTGACGGCCCGTCCGGCGATTGTTCGGCACATCACCGCCCTCGGACTGGGGCAGGTGGCCGATGCGCTAGGCGGTTACACGCTGCGCAATACCGTCCGTGCCGCAGGGCTGGCGCTGGTGGTCGCGGGTGCCCTGTGGGCTGTGGTCTACCGCATCCGCGATGATCGCGCCCCTTGGGTGCTGGCAGCGTGCCTGATCGCACTGCTCTGCCTTGATCAGGCGACTGTCGCCCGGCGTTATGTGCGGCCGATGGAGTTGGGGCCACTCTATCGCGAGAATGCGGTGGTAAAAGCGCTCAGGTCGCAAGCCGGTGATCGCACGCCGAATGTCGTTAGCTACGCCACACAGAATGTGCCGGGGCACGAATGGTTCAGTTCTTCGCTAGCCTTCAACGGCATCCGCAATTTAGCGCCCAGTCAAGACGATATGAGTGGCGCGTACGGCCAACTTTTCACCGCGCTGCAGAAGGACGCGCTCAAGCTGTGGCGGCGGCTGCATGCGCAGGCGGTGATTGTGCCGCGCAAAAATGCCGAGGGTCTGATCCGCGCCGGCGTGTTGCGTCCGCTGCTGGATTTTGAACTGGGGGCCGGGACCGTACGCTCGGTGCAACAGCCCGGCGAACAGACCTTGACCTTGGCGGCTGTGGTGCAGCCGGTGGTCGCACCCTATTTTGTTACGGAGTGGATGGGAGACATACCGGTGGCGCGCCATGCTGAGACGGCGGCGACTTCCGATCTGCCCGTTTCTGATGCGCCGCGCGTGGAGGGGCAGACCGGCGGTGCGGCGAAGGTGGAGGTGCTGACCACGCGCGGACGGCCAGGAGTGCTAGCGACGCGTGTGCGGGTTTCTGCACAGGCTCCCGGCCTGTTGGTATTCGATGAGCGGCTTCGCGACCGCCAGCAACTTCTGGTGGACGGCGCTCCCGTGCAGCTCTACACCGTTGATGGCATCTGGCCCGCCGCACTCATCCCTGCTGGCGATCACGAGGTTGTGTTGCGTACTTCCAAGCAGCCGGTCGCTCTGGTCATCAGCATATGCGCCGCGCTAATTGTTCTGGGATGGGCTAGTTCCGTGCGGCGTCGGCCAGTAGGCTGAAGGCTTTATCGGGGCCTGCGTCTTGCAGTCGTGCGGCAGTTTGGTCGGTCAAGGCCGGTAGGGCTCCGACCGCCGCATAAAAGGCGTTACGCTGCGCACGGTCCGGGAACTCCGCCACGGCACGCGCGCCGAGGTAAGGCGCATCCGCATACCGGGCCAGCACGCTCTGGCCGACCATGATCTGCATGCCCTGCACAAAGACAGAGGCGTAGCGGCTCAGCACCGGACCGGCCAGATCATCGACAAAAGGCAAGCCGCCCTTGTTCATCTCGGTGCCGATGTTGACCGGCAGGTCGCGCGCGACGCAACCGGCCACAATCTCGGCGAGCTTGGCCTGCTTGGTGGCCGCCTCGTCAGGTGACTTGAGGTTCCAGTTGCGGTCCGGAATGATGTTGAGCGCGGCGCAGCCTTTGGCGGTCATCAGGTCCAGCAGCCGGTCGGCGTCGGCCTCGCCGTCGCTGGTGCCGTCCAGCCAGGCGATGGTGGGGATGGCGTCGCACGCCTTCACCCAGCGCGTAAAGTCGTCTGCCAGCGGGAAGGTCGTTTCATCCGGCTGGATGTAGCCGATGCCGCCGCGCTTGGCGAGCGCGTTGCGGATCCGATCCTCGAGTTTCGGCAGTGTCGCTTCGAGCGCGGGGTAATCGGTCTCGTTGCAGGCGAGCAGCGGCGCCCAGAAGGCCGCGCGCGCTACGGCGTCGGCAAGTGCCTTCTCCGCTTGGACACGGTAGGCACGCACGATGTGGCGCTCGGTAGCGACACCTTTCGGAGTCAGCGGCAGCACGTCGCGCGCGTAGTCAATCGCAATCGCGGGCAACGCGGCGTTGACGCGGGCGATCAGCGCGAGATTGCGTTCCTGCGCGCCTTGGCGGAGTGCCGCCAGCGTTGTGGCTTGCGGCGTATCGGCTTCCGGTTCGCGGGCGAAGCCGCAGCCCATGATGTAGGTCACGCCCGGTTCGCCCGGCGAGCTGATATCGCAGGACGCCAGTTCCGGAACGTAGGCGCGGGTCTCCAAGTGGACGGCGGTACGTAGCGCCAGCAGGCGGCCGGCGGCGAGAAACTCCTCAAGGCCGTCGAGCACGTCAAAGTCGCACAGTGCCGCAGCGCACAGGCCGCGCGCGCGGCATTCGTACGCCACGCGTGAGGGCGACCAGCCGTCGGCGTTGTACGAAAAGAACGAATGGCAGTGCATGTTGAAGTTCGCGCCGGGCTCGGGAAAGGTCCCGGCGGCGAGCGCGTTGAGCGCGGCAGCGCGCGTTTCAGGTGAAAAGCTGTCCAGCGCGGCGATTTTCTTAGCGGTCATAAGACTCCTCCAACAGGTCTGCTTACAGGCATTCAGTGTTACGCCGTGCGGGCGCGGTCGTTGTATTCGCCGGTCCGCGTGTCGATACGGATCACGTCGCCTTCGTTGATGAAGAGCGGGACGGCCAGTTCGTAGCCGCCTTCGACGGTGGCGGGCTTGGTAACCTTGCCGGAAGCGGTGTTGCCTTTGACGCCGACCTCGCAGCTAATCACGGTGCGCTCGACCATATTCGGCAGTTCGACGTCAATCACCTTGTCGTTGAAGAAGAGGGCGTCGACGGGCATGTCGTCCATCAGGAAATACTTGTTACGTCCGAGCACCTCCTCCTCGATCACCAACTCTTCGTAATTCTCGTTCAGAAACACATAGTGGCCATCGTTTTCGTATGAGAAGCGCACCTGTTTCTGAACCAACTCCGGTTTCTCGAACCTGTCATTCGAGCGGAAACTTTTGCTCATGGTCGTGCCGGTCAGCATATTCTTCAGCTTGCAGTTATAGATCGCCTGTCCCTTGCCGGGCTTGCTGAAGTCAAACTCAGTGACCAGCCACGGCTGGCCGTCTTCCAACTGGATTTTTGCGCCCTTGCGCAGATCAGATACGGTAAGCATAATCGCCCTCTTTCGCGTTTGAAGTAGGGATTCATGTTACAGAGGGGCACGGCTATCTGTCAAGTTGCGCGACTGCGGATTTTGAAGGCGCGGAGAAATCCATTGGACGGGTTGCCGTAGCACGGTGTACATTGTCTCCGTTGGTTCTGGGACGGGAACCCAGACGATTGGGGCGTGTGCGCGACCTTTAACCTTTCAGATCCTTATGTTTACGACTTACGGTGCCTTGATCGGGCTTGCGATTGCGATCTTCCTCATCATCCGCAAGGCGACCCCGGCCTATGCCCTGATCTTCGGGGCGCTCGCCGGCGGTTTGATCGGTGGCGGCGGACTCACCGATACTGTCGCCGCGATGATCGATGGCACCAAGGCGATGATGCCGTCGGTCCTTCGGATTCTCGCCTCCGGTGTCCTTGTCGGCGCGTTGGTGAAGACCGGGAGTGCGGCGAAGATCGCGGATGCGATCGTCGGTGCGCTGGGGGCGCGGTTCGCGCTGACGGCGGTCGCCCTGTCGACGATGATCGTCTGCGCCGTCGGGGTGTTCATCGATATTGCGGTGATCACGGTCGCGCCGGTGGCACTTGCGGTCGGACGCAAGGCGAAGCTGCCGGTGAGTGCGCTTCTTGTGGCGATGATCGGCGGTGGTAAGGCGGGCAACATCATCTCGCCGAACCCTAACACGATTGCTGCGGCCGATGCCTTCAAAATCGAACTGACCTCGCTGATGGGTGCAAATATCATTCCGGCGATCGCGGCGCTCGTGGTGACGATTCTGATTTCGACGATCATGGCCAGACGGGCGGGGGATGTGACGACGGAGGTTGCCGAAGACGACGCGGCTTCCGCAACAGATCTGCCCTCGTTCATGCAAGCGGTGATAGGTCCCCTGACCGTCGTCGTTCTGCTCGCGCTTCGCCCGCTCTGCGGCATTGCGGTCGATCCGCTCGTCGCACTGCCTGTGGGCGGCCTCGTCTGTAATCTGGTGACCGGCAAGTGGCGTGATACCGTCGCCAACTCCGAGTTCGGCCTTTCGAAGGTGATCGGGGTCTCCATTCTCCTGATTGGTACCGGTACCATTGCCGGCATTGTCAAGGATTCGGGGCTCAACCAAGATATGATCGCGTTGCTCGGCGCCCTGCATCTGCCGACGATGGCGCTCGCGCCGGTTTCCGGCTTTTTGATGGCCGGGGCGACGGCTTCGACCACCGCTGGCGCGACGATCGCCTCGCAGACTTTTTCCGGCACGCTGGTTTCAGCCGGGGTGCCCGCGCTCGCTTCTGCGGCGATGATCCATGCCGGCGCGACGATCATCGATTCCCTGCCGCACGGCAGTTTCTTCCATGCGACTGGCGGCGCGGTCGGGATGTCGGTAAAGGACCGCCTGAAATTGATTCCCTACGAAGCTGCGGTCGGTCTTACCTCCACGATCGTCGCGGTCGTGTTGGCCGCGTGTGCGCGATAGGGCAGTGGAGTGTAGATGGTGCCAGGAGAGGGAGTCGAACCCTCACGGTGTCGCCACCGGCAGATTTTGAGTCTGCTGCGTATGCCATTTCGCCACCCTGGCACGGATGGAGCGGGCGAAGGGAATCGAACCCTCGTAACCAGCTTGGAAGGCTGGGGCTCTACCATTGAGCTACGCCCGCAGATGTATTAAGCTAATGTATCGATTTCTGTGTGGCGGGTCAATAGCCCGGTTGAGTTTTTCTGACATGATTGACATGAGTGGGGGCGGTAGTGGAGAGCGAGAGCCGTCGGAGCGAAGCAATGGAGGGCGAGTGTCCCCACGAGCCGCCTTCCGCTGCGCGGAAGAAATAGGTGATAACGTGCATGTTCAGATAGAAAGATTGGTGCCGCGTCCAAGGCGGGTCGTTCTGGGTGAGGGGGAATTGCGCGTTGATGGGGCGGGCATGTTCTCGGTTGATGCGGCGGCGGATGTCGCGCGTCCTGCGTCGCGTGTGCTCCGGCGCACCTTGGGGTCGGGCTGGCGGGAGTCGGGAGCGCAGACGTCCCCGCCCGCTGAGTGTGCCTGCATCCGATTTAATCTGGTGCCGCATGTGGCCGGGGCGCAGTCCTATCGGTTATGCGTCACGCCCGCAGGCGTTGAAGCCGAAGCGCAGGATTGCGCGGGTCTTTTTTATGCGGCCGTGACCTTGGCACAGCTTGTCGCGTTGTCGGGTGGTGCGCTGCCGGTTTGTGAGATTGAGGACGCACCGGACTTTGAGGCGCGCGGCGTGATGCTCGACATCAGTCGCGACAAGGTGCCGACGATGGCGACGCTGTTTGAACTTGTGGATCGGCTGGCTACGCTCAAGATCAATCAGCTTCAACTCTACACCGAACACACGTTCGCCTATCGCGGTCACGAGGAGGTCTGGCGCGACGCGAGTCCGATGACGCCAGAGGAGATCCGCGAGTTGGATGCCTATTGCATTGAGCGGTGTGTGGAGCTGGTGCCGAATCAGAATTCGTTCGGGCATCTGGAGCGCTGGCTTGCGTTGCCGCGTTACGCGCCGCTGGCCGAACTGCCGCAGGGCGGCGCGCCGCTGCCGTGGGGCGGCGTACACGAACGGCCAACATCGCTCTGTCCGACCGACCCGCGCAGTCTCGCCCTGCTTGAGAATCTGTATGACCAACTGCTGCCGAACTTCACCTCACGGCTGTTCAATGTCGGCTGCGACGAGACCTTCGACTTGCGCGGTGAAGGCCGTTCGGCGGCGCAAGTACGTGAGCACGGCGAGGGGCGCGTGTATCTGGACTTTCTCAAGGAGATTCACGCGCGAGTCACCGCACGCGGGCGGCGCATGGCCTTTTGGGGCGACATCATCATGCGTCATCCTGAGCTGGTGCGCGAGGTGCCGCGCGACGCGCTAGCGCTGGAGTGGGGGTATGAGGCCGATCATCCGTTTGACGAGCACGGGGCGCTGTTCGCTGCGTCGGGGCTGTCGTTTTACGTGTGTCCCGGCACGTCGTCATGGAACAGTCTGGCCGGTCGCATGACCAACATGCGCGCGAATCTCGCGGTCGCGGCCGAGAACGGGTTGCGCCACGGTGCCTGCGGCTATCTGATCACAGACTGGGGCGACGGCGGTCACTGGCAGCCGCTGGCGGTGAGCTTCGCCGGCTATACGTATGGCGCGGCGCTGGCGTGGGGCGGCGCGCGCAACCGGGATCTGGATCTCGCGCAGGCGATGGATCGTTTCGGCGGTGCGCAGGGGTATGGCGATGCGCTGCTGCGGCTGGGCGATCTCTACTTGCGGTGCGGCGCGTTACGCGGCAACGCCAGCGAGCTGTTCCTGCTGCTTGCCAAGCCGCGCGGGCGCGCCTTGCCTGCCGGGATCACGACAGAAACGCTGCGGGATGTCCTCGGCGCGATTGACGGTATTGAGCGCGGACTGCCTGCTGAGCGGACATCGGTCGTCGGGCAGGAGGTCCGTCACGTGATCCGGCTGCTGCGTGCCGCGTGTCACCGTGGGATTGCGCTGCTGGACGGCACGATCGACACACCCACGACGCAGGCGTCGCTCGCGGCGGAACAGGAGACGCTGATGGCGGCGCATGCGGCGGTCTGGCGCCTGCGCAACCGCGAAGGCGGGCTGTCTGACAGCCTGGCGCGCATGGAGGTAATAAGTAATAGGTAAGATGTAATAAGTTTGCGGAGCACCGGGAGGGGCAAGTGTCACTTGCCCGGTAGCGGTTACGCCGCGCCCCATGAACGCCGAACGTCGAACGCAGAACGCTCAACTCCTAACCGCTAATCCCGCGTTAAAGCGACATCGCGCGGAGTACCGCTTATCGTCGCCAACCGTTACTTGAGCCACATGACTGTGCCGCCGTGGATGACGGTCAATGTGGCGCTTTGGCTGAGGATCGCTTGCGAGCCGGTGCCGTAGACTACCACGTCATAACTGCCATCGGCGGATTTTTTCACATTGTTGAGCTGTAGCCAGGAGGCTGTGGCGCCGGGGATGGCCGTGCCATTGTGCCGCCATTGGAAGCCCGTGGCATTCGGGGAGAAAACGCTGAACAGGGCATCTTCACCTATACGTATTTTTAGGGAACGCGGCTGGTTCCAGATACCCGGGCGCGTTCCGGTCGGGGTGGCTGGCACACCGCGACGGGCAAGGATGTAGATGTCCTTGGTGGTGAACTCGCGCGCGTTGTAGGTGAAGGTCCAGTCGGGATCGTTTGAGGCATTCGGCTTGTTGCCGATACCGAGGCCGGGCGTCCGGTTGTTCGAGCCGAAGCTGACCATCGAGAAGATCGTCTGGCCTTGAGCGAAATTGTGGACCTGCATGGAGCCGTGGCCGACCGTCGTGATGGCGTCGATGGTGTCGCCCCAATCATAGCGACTGCCGCTTGCGCCCGGGATATTGAGGGCGTTGCCCGCCCCGTAGTTGTTCGGCCAGAACTCGATGTTGCCGGCGAGGATGCCTGTGCCGGTACTGACACTGATGTCGGCGACATTGGCGGACGCGTAGACCGTGAGGTTGCTGACGTACTGTTGCAGGCGGGCACCACGGTCGGCGGTTGGCACACCGATCATCGACAGGTCGTTGGTGTAGGCATCCATGGAGACCCAGACCCATTTGTGGACCCCGTTTGTATCGACTAGGTTCATGCAATAAGCGACGCGGTCGAAGGGCTGGATCTGCTGGAAACGACTCTCGTCAACCAAGTAGTTCGCGCCGTTGACGTAACTGACCGTGTTGCTGACGGGAAGGTAGGAGACAAGTTCGTAGTCGCCATACTCGGGGATGTCGGCGAGCGGGCCGATCGGATAGGGGACGGGTGCGCGGAACGAGAGGGCGGTGCCGGGGGCGACCGGATTGGCGTTGAAGGAGCGGTCGCGCACGCCGGTGACGGAGACTGAGTAGAGCTGGCCGGCGGTCAGCGGCGAGGTTCGCAGGATCACATCCCTCTTGTTGGGACTCAGCCAGGCATCGAGCACCGTCACGTCGGGTGAAACGGTGAAGAACGTTGGCGTGGCTGAACTGTCGGCCAGCGGCTCGTTGAAGCCGAGCGCGATCTGGTCGAGCGTGAGCGAAGCTGTGGCGTTGAGCAGGGTCGGGCGCGTCAGGTCGGCGGTGCTGCCCGCGCACAGCACAAACACGTAGAGTCGGCGGTGGTTGTACGATTCCGCGTTGTAGGCGAAGGTCCAGTCGGGGTCGCCGGTCGGTCGGTTGCCGATGCCGATGCTGAGCAGGTTGTTATTGTTGAAATTGCTGAGGGCAAAGAGTGTCTGGGCGGCACCTGCGCCGTGATTGTGGACCTGCATGGAGCCATGACCGTTCTGGCTGCCGTTGGCACTGCCGTCGCCGAAATCGTAAGTCGAGTTGCTGGCGCTCGGAATGCCGATCGAGTTTCCTTTTCCGTAATTGCTGGGCCAGAACTCGATGTTGCCGGTGTCGATATCGGTGCCGGTGACGATGCCGCCCACGTTGGAGCGCACATCCAGACGCGTGACACGCGTCTGGAAGAAGCAGTTGGTGCCGGGGAGTCCGATCTTTGAGGGGTCGTCGGTGAAGGCATCCATGGCGGTCCAGATCCACTGTGTCGGCGCGGTGCCGGCTTGGAGTTCGAGGTAATAGGCCACGCGCGAGTAGGGCGGAAGGTTGTTGGTGTCGGCGAACACGGTGTAAGTCGATGCCGAAGTGAAGAAGCTGCCGCAGACCGGCAGGTCAAAGGTGTACACGTGCCGATATCCTTGAGCATCGGGCACATTTTCCGCGACAGGTTGCGGCAGGGGCGGAGCGGCAGTGGGACGCACCAGCACATGCATGGTGCGGCGCGTGTAGTCGCTACCAGCGTTGCTCGCGAAGGTCCAGTCGGGGTGGCTGGTGGGGCGGTTGCCGATGCCGAGCGCAAGCGTGTTACCGTCGACGCCCCAATTGTTCATGGCGAAGAGCGTCTGCGCGGCGGCTGAATTGTGAAGCTGCATGGAGCCGTGTCCGCCGGGGTCACGGCGGTCGCCGAAGTCGTAGGTGGTGTCACTGGCACCGGGGACAGCGGCCGCGTTGGTGGCGCTGTAGTTATGGGGCCAGAACTCAAGGTTGCCGCCGGCCATACCGCTGCCGTTGACGATGCCGTCAACGTTGGACTTGACGTCGAGGTTGGAGACCGGCTGCTGGAAGATCGCGCCGGAGGCCAGGGTCGGCACGGCGATTTTTGTGCGGTCGGTCGTGAAGGCGTCCATCGACGCCCAGAGGTATTGGACGGTGCCGTCCTTTTTGGTCAGTTCAAGGTAATAGGCGATACGGTCGAACGTATCGATCACCGGTGTTGTGCGCGTGCGGTTGACGCGGTACGGGTCGGCGGCGGCATTGAAGTTGCCGACGACGGGGATATCGAGCGTGTAGACACATTCGTAGCCGCTCGCAAAGTCGCCGGCGTTGGTGCCGATGTTCGTGATGATCTCCGGGGGCAGGGCGGGGGCCGCTACTGGGAGCGCAGTGCCGGGGGCCACCGCATTGGCGTTGGGCGATGCGTCACGGACACCGGTGATCGTAAGTGTCAGCGCGACATCGGCGGGCTGTTGCGAAGTCAGCAGTCTGATTGTCCGGAAGTCAGCCTCAAGGGTGGCGTCGAATATCGCGACACCGTGATCGAGCGTGAAGAGGCGCGGGTCAGCGGAAGATGGGGCCAGCAGTTCGGAGAAGCTGACGGTCACGAGTCGGCGCGAGAAGTCGGCCTGCGCCGATAACGGCACCGGCGGGGTGGTGTCGCTCGCGTCGCGGCGGACCAGCACGTAGAGCGTCTTGACGGTGAAATCGCCGCCGTTACCGCTGAAGGTCCAGTCGGGATGGTCTGTCGGACGGTTGCCGATGCCGATATCAATCACGTCGCCTGAACTCCAGTGGTTGATCGCGAAGAGGGTCTGGCGCGCATTGTAGTTGTGCACCTGCATGCAACTGTAGTTGGCACTGAACGAACAGGTGTCATCGAAATCATATTTGCTGGAGTTTGCGCCGGGGAGGCCGAGCTTATTGCCCGAGGTGTAATTGTAGGGCCAGAACTCGATGTTACCGGAGGAGATGTCGCCGGTTACGACGCCGTCCACATTGCAGACAACGTGCAGATTGCTTACAAACTGCTGATACACCACGCCGGAGGCGAGGTTCGGGATGCCGAGTTTGTCGGCGCGATTGGTGAAGGCATCCATGGAGACCCACACGTACTGGAGGTCGTCCTCGGGCTGCCGCTGGAGTTCGAGGTAATAGGCCACGCGATCAAAACTGCCGACATCCGCGCTGTAATCGAATGCATAGGGGACGATGGAACTGTAGTTCGGTTGGGTGGCGAGATCGAGCTTGTAGACCAGCGCGTAGGCGGCGGATTAAGGCACGTAGTTCCAGTAGCCGCGGGGCATGGGTGGCTTGTATGCGGTGAACGTGACTTGGCTGTTGGCCGGGATCGTGAACGGCGTCGGCGTGCTCTCGTCGTCGATGTCGCTGGCGGTGACGGTGTAAGACGCGCCTTCCGTCTGTTTCGAGGTGACTAGGGTGACGGTCAGATGATCGCCACTGATTGTGGCTGAGTGGAGCGTGAGGCCGCCACTGAGCGTGTAGTGAGCGATGTTGGTGGCACTGCTGGGGGACATCGGTTTGCTGAACACGACATCGATCTGCGTCCGGTTGGAGCGACCGGACGCACTGAGCAGGGCGGGGGGCGCGGGCGAGGTGAAAGTCACTTGGCTGTTGGCCGGGATTGTCAGTGCGGCGGGCTCGGTTCGGTCCTGGATGTTATTGAGCGTGACGGTGTAGGTGGTCTGCGGAGCCTGCTGTGAGGTGGCGAGCGTGACCGTCCGCAGGTTGGCGTCCAGCGTCGCGGACGTGACGGTCAGACCTTGGTCGATGGCGTAGTTCGCCGTGTTGGTGGCGCTGTCGAGCGAGAGGGGCTTGTTGAAGGTAATGGTCGCTGCGCCCCTGTTGGCCACGGTGCCGAGGGCGCGGATGGGCGCGGGCTGATTGGGTGCGGGCGAGGTGCCGATGATGTTGGTGATGGCCGGGAACCAGGCGTTGGCCATTTTCTGGTAGCCGACAGCGTTGGGATGCAGATTGTCCGCCATGTCGCTCAACTCGAGATAGGCGTGCATGTCGAGAAAATGGACGCGGCGTCCCAGAGCCTGCTGGGCGGCGACCTTAGTCGGAACGAACGGGTTGAACCAGTTGGTGATGGCGGTGTAGTTCGGCTCGCCGCGCTTCATGAGGGTGGTGACGATGATATGCGCGCTCGGCTGGCAGAGCGCGATGCGCGTGATGAGAGCGTCAAGGCGGTCGACGGCATTCGTGAACCGCGTGCCGCCGCCTGAGTCATTGGTGCCGATGTGCAGGAGGACCGCGTGCGGGTCTTCGATGGTCTCGAACCAGCCGAAGATGTTCTCGTAAAGGCCGAGCGATGGGTCGGAAATTCTCCAGCCGCCATGTCCTTCGTGGTTGATTTCCGGCAGGTCGGGTGAAGGGTTGGCGGTCGAGGTTCCGACATAGTCGACGATATAAGACGCATTCGTGAGCATGTGGTAAAGCGGGAGCCGGTATCCGCCGGCGACCGGCGTGCCGTGGGTGATGGAGTCACCAAGCGGCATGATGCGGATCGGTGTTGGCTGGGCTGTCACGAACCCGGTGAATAGAACGAAACCGAAAACGAGCGTCAAAGCGTTATATCGGGGCGTCATGCGTGACTCCTTACTTAAAGTAAACTTGTGAGAGATCTCCGTTACGCCAACCAAACGCACGGCAGACTTCACATCGTCTCAACAGTACTCTTTTCCCAAGTGTTTCGCAAGCCCCGTCTTGTTGACGTTTGCTTATAAGATGCGATATGATTTACGCACTTGAGGGGATGAAATGACGGCTGTGGACATGACTGAGCAAGCGATCGTTAAAACGGACAAGTACGCCCATCTGAAAGGGCTAGTGCTGTGTGGTGTGGACGCGAAGGCAATTTTTGGACTGCTGAGCGAGGGCGTGGTTGTTGTTGACCATAGCGGACGTATCGTGCTCGTGAATCGCCGCGTCAAAGAGATATTCGGCTACGGTGCGGATGAGATGTTGGGCCGCCCGTTGGATATTCTGCTGCCGGAAAAGTTCCATAGGAGCCATGCGCTGGCCATAGAGAGCTTTTTTAAAAACCCCCGTGCCCGTTCGATGGGGCACGGAAGAGATCTCGTCGCCAAGCGGAAGAACGGGGAGACGTTTCCGGTTGAGGTCGGATTGTGTGCGTTCAACGTCGGGCACTGCGAGTTGAGTATCGCCATCGTGGCCGATATCTCGGTCAGAAAAAAGATGGAGATGGAGCTGAAGGCCCGCAATGCAGAACTGGATGCGTTCGCGCATACGGTCGCGCATGATCTTAGCGGGGCGCTTACGCCGATAGTCGGATTGAGCGAGTCGTTGGCGGATAGCTACGAGACCCTTTCGCCGCAGGAGATAAAGAATGACCTGCTGTCGATCGCGAAGGCGGGCCTGAAGATGGGCGACATCATTAAGAGCTTGTTGTTGTTCGCCAGCATCCGCAAGGAAGATGTTGTGGTCAGTGAATTGGATATGGGCGCGATCGTTAAAGAGGTACTGCACCGCCTCCACTATGTGATTCAAGAGCGGGAGGCGGAAGTGGTGGTGCCGGAGCATTTCCCGCGTGCGCTCGGCGTAGCGGCTTGGGTCGAAGAGGTTTGGTATAACTACATCAGCAACGGACTCAAGTATGGCGGCAATCCGCCGCGCCTTGTCCTTGGGGGCGAGTCTACGGAAGCAGGCGAGGTTCGGTTCTGGGTTTCGGACAATGGTGCCGGTATTCCGCAGGAAAAACTCCCCAAAATCTTCGCTCCACTTTACCAAGTCAATGGGACTTCTTTGGCAGGGTACGGGCTCGGACTGTCTATCGTGCAACGCATCGTGGATAAGCTGGATGGTAAGGTCGATGCGCAGAGCCAGCCCGGTTGTGGCAGCACATTCAGCTTCACGCTTAAGGCTCCGTGATACGCGCCCCATGCGTTCCCGGGGAAGAGAGGGGGTGAGATGAGCCATCATGCAGGGG